>JADKJT010000005.1 GCA_016720905.1 Gemmatimonadaceae bacterium
GTATTCCACGGCGGAGAACGTGAAATCGTCCAGCGCAAAGTTGAATACCTGGCTATCGCCGCCGATGACTACGCTGGTGATGTTCTGCGCGCCGCTGACAAACCCGAAAAACTGGTTGCCCGTGGATAGCGCGATCTGATTGGTATAGCTGCCGCCCACATAATTGATGGTGATGTCGAAAAACGTGCCCATCAACTGATTGGTCAGGAAACCGAAGCCTGAGACCGGGCCAGCAAAGGTCGCGGTGAGCGGACCGACCGTATTGCGATTGTAGAGGCCGTCCAGAAAGCCGCCGGTGAAGTTCCCGCCCGCGTCGATCACCAGCGGACCGCCCGATACCGAATACGTGACCCCAGCCTTGATGTCGCCGGGGGCGATTGGAGTCCCCGAGCCGGGGGTGTACGCCGACAGGGAGTTGAGCGTGGACCCCAGATCGAAGTGGTAGTCGCTGGTGAAGTCTTCAATGGTGACCGGACCCACCGCACCGAGGAATGCCAGGTTGGTGTTGTACACGGTGATCTGCGCCTGCAGCGATACGCTGGACAGGACGACGGCGGCGAACGCCACGACGAGACGGCGGAACATGACGGGACCTCTGTGCGACAGCACGGGCGGAGTGACACAAATATTCTCGCGCCGATCTTGGCCCGGACGGATGAGTGCCGCAAGGCCCGCATGCAAGTCGAGCTCGCCATCTACCATGGCGAGCTCGACCGTGACCACTAACTACGCCGTCTTCAGACCGAGACGGCGACCTCGCGGGTCAGGTACGCCAGTACGTCGGCCGCGCCGTAGTGCGTCCGGCCTTCCAGAAACCGCGCCAGATTCACCACATCGTCACCGCTGGTGATAATGGAGGGTTCCTGCCATCCGTTTTCGCGCGCCTGCGGCATGCCGATACCGGCCACCAGGGCGTTGCAGAGGCACTGCCGATCGACCGCATCTTCAGACGTACCGCCCTTCTTGATATACGTGTCGACAGGTTCGGATGAACACCGATAGTCCAGCCGCCCGTCAGCACGCCGATACGTCTCGCGCAGATACCCCAGATCGCAGCACCGCTCGCGCGGCTGAAAGATCGGTGCCTTCTCATCGACAATCACGATCTTGAACGGATAGCCGGTCGGCGAGGCGCGCGCGTCTGTTCGAATGTGCAGGGAGTGGTTCAACGCGCCCGCAATCACGCGACGCTTGATGTCGGCGGTGAACCCCGATTCGTCGGTGTAGGCGAAGAGCGTGCCCACCTGCACGCCGGCGGCACCTTCCGACAACGCATGCTCTAGCGCTTCGGGTGACCCACCACCACCCGCGAGATAGAACGGCAGACCGATCTCACGCATCGCGGAGAGATCGACAATGTCGCGCTCACCATAAATCGGCTCGCCATTGTCATTGAGCTTCATCGGACCGCGCGGCGGCGCATTGTGCCCGCCGGCCGTTGGACCTTCCACGATGAATCCATCCACGCGGCCGTTGGACTTCCGCGCCAGCGTCAGGGCCAGGGTTGCGGCGGAAACGATCGGGAAGAAACGGGGGCGGACGAGCGATGCGGTGGCGTCGGGGAACCGCGTGCGCGGATCAAACGTCAGGAACGACGTTTCGCCGGACAGCTGACCGACCACATCCAGCTTGATTGACGCGGTCTCGTGGTTGGCCATCGCATCCAGCGCCCCGGGGATTTCGCGGGGAATGCCGGCACCCATCAGTACCACATGCACGCCAGCCATCATCGCGCCGTACAGCGCCGGCAACGTGGGCATCTGGATCTTGGTGAGCAGGTTGATGCCCACCAGACCGTCGTGTCCTTCCTTGGCCAGCGTCACTTCGACATAAGAACCCAGCATCGTGATCTGATCACGCAGTGCCGTGACGGTCTGCTTATACATGGGCAGCAGGCGATACGGCTGATCCGCTGAGCGCCCTTCAGGTTCGAAAAAGCGCTTCATCACATAGGCCACGACGTCAGGCATCGGGAAGCTCTGCATCGCGCGCCGCACATGACCGCCGGGATCGCCGTCCTGCAATCGACGTACGAGGACCACATCGAGGGCCGTGCCTGAGACGACGCCCAGATGCCCTGCCTGCGAGACGGCGCGCGCCAGTTTCCAGTTGGAGACGGCGACGCCCATACCGCCTTGGATGATGCGCGGGAGGCGAGCGAAATCGCTCATAAAGGCCCTTGGGATGGAGCGACCGCCAACGGAGCGGTCGTGAAGCTACGCGGACACATCGTGGGTCACTGGCGTTTCGGCCAATCTCAAATATAACCGAAAAACCGTACTGGGCAGTTTTCGGTCGATTTTCGCTGGCCTTGCGCCCCGACCTTCTACCATCAACCTTATGCGGGATATGGTCTTAAGACCCCCTCGACGATCCGGAAATGCTCATGCTTGCGGCACGTTCTCGTGTAGTTCGGCGCGCCGTCGGCGTGGCCGCATTGTCGTTGGTCGCCGTGCACGCGCCGGCTCAGGGTAGACCGCTCGGCGTGTGGCGTGTCGAGCGCGGCGTGAGCGCTCCCTGGGTGCGTCAAGGTGTCGACCGCGCCGATACCAAGGCGTGGGTTGGCCGCACGGTGCGATTTGAGGCGAGCCGCGTGCGTGGCCCCGGCGTGCTGAACTGTGGTCGTGCCCGGTTCGAGTCGGCGTCGCAGCCGGCCGAGGGGTTGTTTCAAGGAGGATTGCCCGCCCCGGCTCGATCAGCGGCTGAACAACTGGGCATCGTGCGATTCCCTGTTCCCGGCGTACTGCTCACCTGCGATGCCGGATCGTTCGACTTTCATCGGGTGGATGGCACCACGATGCTGATCGCCGTGGACAACGTCATCTGGACCTTGTCGCGGTCGGCCGGTGCACTCTTGCCGGCCACCTCACCCAGTGGTGTCGTGCAAGTATTTCTGGAACGCCATTTTGCCGGCGACATGGGGTTTGACACGGCCAGCGTGGCGGACAAGCAAGGCTGGCTCACCGCCTCATTGCGCGCGGCGATCGCCGCGTACCTTGCGCGCCCCGGTTCACCCAATGAGGTGCCGGTGATCGATGGCGACCCGTTCACCGATTCGCAGGAGTATCCGACGCGTTTTGCCGTGAGTCCTGCCGTGGTGCGCGGATCGTCGGCGACCGTCGCCGTGCGTTTCGGCGATGGCTATCGCGACCGCACCATTCGGTATGCGCTGCGAAGCACCGGCGCCACATGGCGAATCGACGATGTGCACTACGAAGCCGGCTCGACCCTGCGCGCCTTACTGCGCTGAATGGCAAGCAGGACGATGCAGTAGTTTGCGGCATGAGCACACCGAATCCTGATCAGGTTCCTGAAAACTGGGGCGCCATCGCGGCCGACTATGAACAGTCGTTCGAGGCGCTGAGCACGCAGTTCGCCGCGCACGCGCTGGAACTGCTGCGGCTTTCGCGCGGTGATCGCGTAATAGATGTGGCGGCGGGCACGGGCGCGTTCAGTTTGCTGGCGGCCCGCGCCGGTGCGGACGTGCTGGCCACCGATTTTGCCCCCGGCATGGTGACGCGCCTGCGCGCACGCATCGCGGAACGACGACTGTCGAATATCACCGCCGAAGTCATGAACGGCGAAGCGTTGGGCGTCCCTGATGCCTCGTTCGATGCCAGCGTCTCGGTGCTCGGACTGATCTTCTTTCCGGATATCGCCAAGGGGTTGGACGAGTTGCGGCGCGTGCTCCGTCCTGGTGGTCGCGCCGCGGTGGTCTGTTGGAGCGATCCGGCCAAGCTGGAACTGATGACGGGCGTCATGCGCGCCATACGGACCGTAGCCCCGGGATTCGAACCGCCGCCAACGGCGCCGGTCTGGGCACGCCTGGCCGGGGCCCCCGCGCTGCGCGAACAGATGCAGCGGGCGGGATTCCATCGCGTGGAGATCACGGAATCCACCCGTACGCTGCGGGTGGAGTCGCCCGAGACGTTCTGGACGAATTTCACCAGGTCGGCGCCGCCATTGGCGTATCTGTTCGCGCAGTTGGGTCCCGAGCAGACGGCGGCAGCAGGACGCGCCTATCTGGACGCGCTTCGGGCGCAGACCAGCGACGGGGTGCCGGCCGTGCGGGTCGAGGCGTGCATCGGAATCGGCCACGTATAGCACGTTCCCCTCTCATCCACACCGACCATGAGCCAGCCGCTTGTTCCCCCGTTCACGCTGGAAACGGCCACCGCCAAAGTGCAGGCGGCGCAAGACGCCTGGAATAGCCGCGATCCGCAGCGCGTGTCCATGGCCTACACCGAAGACTCGGAATGGCGCAACCGCTCGGAATTCCTGCGTGGACGTGAGCAGATTCGCGCCTTCCTGACGCGTAAGTGGGAGCGAGAACTGGACTATCGACTCAAGAAGGACCTGTGGGCCTTCACGGACAACCGGTTGGCCGTGCGCTTCGAATACGAATGGCATGACGCGAACGGTCAGTGGTGGCGCTCGTATGGCAACGAGAATTGGGAGTTCACGCCGGAGGGTCTCATGGCGCGTCGCTTTGCCAGTATCAACGACCTTGCCATACACGAACACGAGCGCCGCATTCACGAACCGCTGCGACGCTGAACCTCGCGGGCAGCCGATCGCGCCGTAGATTGGCCGCATGACTTGGATACTGTCGCTCGTCGTCGCCGCGCTCTCCGCCGCGACGGGCCTCGTCCTGGCGGGTTTCATCGCCAGTCTGGCCACCAGTTGGTATCGCATCTCGTCGTTTGAAGGCGGCGCCGGCTACTTCGTCATCGTCATCGCCATCGGTGGCGCACTCGTTGGTGGCGTGGTCGGTCTGGTGGTGGCGCGCGCCGTCGCCGCCGGGACGAATCCGGGTTTCCTCAAGGCGATGGGATTGGCCCTTGGCGCCGTGACGCTGATTGCGGTGACGATTGGCGGCGTGGCACGCATGCGGGCCGACGTGGCGCCTGAGGCCGACGGAGACGGACTGTTGATGGCGGTGGAGTTTCGCTGGCCTGCCGCAGACACCGTCAGTCCGGCTTCGTATGCGGGAGCGGGCTGGACGCGACTGGGTACCAGTGAAGGCCGGGTGACGCGAAAGAGCGAGGATGGCCCGCTGTTCGTCGACCTGGCTCGGTACGAAGATGGACACTGGGTCGTGCCCGGTGCGGCGCGCCTCTTCACCACCCGCGGCGACCGCGTGCTTGACGTGGGCATTGGCGAGAAGCGATTCGGCGGCTTTCTCCTGTCGTCCAAGGGCAATTCCAACGCGCCGGACACCGCGTGGAGCGCGTGGTTCCCGCACGCGAAGCCGGGCGCCCCCCCACTCCCCGATCAGTTCTCGTATCGCTTTCGCGTGATGCGCGCGACGGAGCCGGTGCGTACTGATGCCGTGGGACCATTCACCATCGAGACGCTGGCGGGAAGTTTCTCGCACAGCGGGGTCGACGAGCCGGTCAGCGCGCACTCGACGTTTCGTCTGGCCTATCGAGGCCAACCCATGCCGTCGTATCAGGCGGTCGGCGCCGTGGCGGTCGTTGGTGGTGCGCGTACGGCACTGCTGGTGCAGTCCACCAATGACGCTGGTGACGCGCACTGTGTGATGCTCACCGAGGATGGATCGACCGTGCGGTCGCAACCGATCGGCACGTGTTACGGTGACATCACTGGCGAACCACTGACGGCGGATGCCACGGTGTATCACGCGGCGCGTACGCGCCATTCCGTGAGCGGTTGGGTGGACCGCGCCACGTTGGCGACGCCGGGACTCTATCTGGTCAATAACACCGTCCTCGATACGCGAACGCTGTCATTCCAGGAGTTGGTTGACGACCCCGACGCGAGACGCATGGGCAGCATCCCGCCGGTGTCGCTCGCACCCGACGAACGGAGCTTTGTCTGGTTCTCCATGGACGGGTCCGATCATCCGCCCATGGTGGGTGTCACCGAATGGAAGACGGGTGCCTCGTACACGTTTCCGATTGATGCGAGCCGGATGCGTATTCGCGATCGCGATGATGTCGATCCGCAGTGGGTAGCGCATCACTTTTCCTGGGTGCGTGGCGCAGATGGCGCCGATCGGTTGGTGGAGCGTCCGCACTTTGTCCCGCTGCCGTACCGCGGGCTGTTCCTGCGCGGCGGCCCGGGCGACATCACGCAGTACACGCTCTCACCCGGCGGCAGCGCTCTCCGCAAGGCGATGGTGGACGTGTTGATCGCGACACTGGGCGCGCGGCGGGAGCCCGACGAATTGGACGGCTTCTATATCGTGCTCACGATCGACGGCAAGACCGTGAAAGGGACGATCGGCGGCGGCGTGTCGTTCTCGATGGGGAAGGGCGAGGGCGACCCGGTGCTGATGACGAAAGTGGCATCGACGCTGGATGCCGCCGTGGCCACCGGGAAGTTCGATGCGCTGTTTGTGACGGACAAGGAAGAGTGATGGTGGCGCGGCGTCCAGCAGCGATTGCCACTCTGCTCGCTGGCCTCGTCGCGTGCGGGGATGCCATACAACCACGCGCCACCGAAGCGTGGACGGCGGACCTCGTGGTCACGCGTCAGGTGCTGTTCATGACGCTCACGCGGGAGTCGTCAACCGTGAAAGGCACTGGCAGTCTCACCGCGCTGTTGGTGCCCGGCAGCGGCGACCCGCTCACCATTGCCGGCACGCGACGTGGTGACACGCTCGATATCACCTACCGTCGCGCTGACGGCGGATCATTTCGATTCGTGGGTTCGTACGTTGCCAACAATGCCGGCCTTCAGGGTTCAGTCAACGGCGGCGAATTCACCAATCTCCGAGTGTCATTCCGAAAACGCTGATGCGTGCAGGCTGCGACAGGCGGTTCTCACCTTTTCCCGAAGGCCCATGAGTATCGAAACCGTCAGCGCGTGGCATCACCTGGTGGCGTCACGGGATCCGGCCGCACTGGAGAGGCTGCTGGCCGACGACGTCGTGTTTCACTCGCCCATCGTGCATACGCCGCAAGTGGGCAAGGTTGTCGCCACGCGCTACCTGACCGCCGCCTTCCACGTGTTCTTCAACGAGACATTCCGCTACGTGCGCGAACTCGTTGGCACGCGTGATGCCGTGCTGGAATTCCAGGTCGACATCGACGGCATCACCGTCAACGGCGTGGACATGATTCGCTGGAACGAGGACGGCCGCATCGTGGATTTCAAGGTGATGGTGCGACCCCTCAAAGCCATCACCTTGATCCACGAGCGAATGGCGGCGCTGCTGCAGCGGCCGCGGTAACGCTATTTCTTGGCGGTCGGCACGATGACCCCGTCGATCACATGCACCCACCCGTTGGACGCGCGCACCGAAGCCACAATCTTGGCGCCGCCGAAGTAGGTATCCGCCCCCTGCTTCGTGATCGCGGCCGTGGTGCCATCGACCATCATCAGGTCGCCCGCCGGCAGGTCTTCCACGGCGAGCGCCGACGTGATCACGTGATGATAGAGAATGTTGACCAGCGTCGCCTTGTTTTCGGGTTTCACGAGCGTCTCGACCGTGCCCTTGGGCAACTTGTCGAACGCGCCGTTGGTGGGCGCGAACACGGTGAACGGACCGGCGTTGGCGAGGGCGTTCACAAGGTTCGCCGCCTGCAACGCCGCCACCAGTGTCGTGTGGTCTTTCGACCCGACCGCCACCTTGACGACGTCGGGCATGGATTCGTTGTCCTGCACGGACGCCTGTCCACCCACTGCCGGTGTCGCGTCACTGGACGCCGCAGCGGCTGGCGTATCACCGCCCTTGGGAGCGCACGCGACAACGATTGCGATCAGCGCGGAGTACGCGAGCCATCGGGTCGGAATCATCGGGCCGGACCTCTTCTGAAGGAATACCTGAAAGTTGTATCTGGTATCCAACATTGTGGGGTGCGCTGGACCCGGTCGCAGTCGGGTATTCCCTGCCAGCGGTGTCAGGCGTTTCTCTGTACGCCAGGCATCTGATCGTCGCGGGCATCGTCCAGCGTGAAGATCGCCTCCACGGTCGTGCCGAACACCTTGGCGATCTGAAGGGCCAGCAGCAGCGACGGCACATAGCGGCCCTGTTCGAGCATCATGATGGTCTGTCGTGTGCATCCGACGCGATCGGCCAGCGCCTGCTGCGTCATCTCGTCGTGCGCGAAGCGCAGTCGTCGAATGTCGTTGCGTATCGTGGCTTTGGGCATGGCTACTGCCTCCGGTAGCCGAGCATGACACCGGCAAGTTGCGCCAGCACGTTCACCATCAGGCACGACCAGAAGATGAGGTAGAGGTACACCGACGGAACCAGGTGCGTGCTTTGGTACGCTTCGGTGAGCCCGATCATCCAGACGGCCAACGTGACGAGCATGGCCGGTCCCGTTCCAGCGGGCGCCGTAGCGAGAATGGCGCGGTCGCGCTCATCGAGGGTGCCATCGTCCCGCGTCATCCACATGGACACGCGCCCCATATAGACGGTGAACACCGCCAAGGCAGCAATCAACAGGCCGGTCACGGTGAGTCGCACCGAGTCATTGTCCCAGAATACCTGCGCGCCGTGGGTGGCGACAACGCCCGCCGCGACGACGGTGATGAGCGATGCAAGCAGCAGCGTGTTCCGCGCCGATCGCTGGAGCGCGGTGGTTGGCATCGATTCGCCAGGTGCCAGCTGGAGTGGCGGCATGCGACGCTGCGCTCGACGAACCGTGAAGAAGACGACCCCAAACGCTGCCCCGACCGCGATAATGCCCAACAGAATGACGTTCATAAACCCACCGGAAGAAGGTTAAGGGAGAAGTAATATATTTCTTACATATTGTCAAGCATTTCTTATAACAGGAGCTAGCTCGGGCCGATTGGGTGGTGCATGATCCCCGCAGTCACCCTCTGCCACCCCTTTCGCGACGGTCCCTGATCAATGCGTTTCCTGATAGTCGAGCATTTTCGCGAGGGGAATCCACGCCCGGTGTACCAGCGGTTCGCTGAGCGAGGGCGCCTGGCGCCGGTCGGGCTCGGGTACGTGGCGAGTTGGGTGACCACCGATCTCACGCGGTGCTATCAGGTCATGGAGTGCGACGACTCGGCGTTGTTGGAGGAGTGGATGTCGCAGTGGCGGGACCTGGTGGAGTTCGAGGTGTTTCCGGTGCTCACGTCACCGGAGGCGGCCGACGCCGTCGCCGCACTGGATGCGGCGTAGGCCCATGCGAATCCGCACCGTTGCGATCCGGGCCATGGTGGTGGCGTGTCTGCCATTGGCTCACATATCAGGGCAGCGACCAGCGGTCGATCTGCTCATCACCAATGCCCGTGTGATCGACGTCGAGACCGGAGCCATCACGGCCGGCCGCACGATCGCCATTCGTGGAGACACCATCGTTGCTGTCGGAGATGTACGCGGCGCGGCGGGCTACCGCGCGAAACAGACCATAAACGCGCGCGGGCGATACGTGATCCCCGGTTTGTGGGACATGCACATGCACTTCGGTGGTGGCCCGGCGCTGATTGCCGAGAATCGCGCGCTGATGCCGCTGTTCATCGCGCATGGCATCGTCGCGGTGCGCGACGCGGCGGGCGACCTGTCGGAGAGCGTGCTGGCGTGGCGCGACTCGGTCGCGCACGGCACGATCACTGGCCCGACCATCTTCACGTCGGGTCCGAAAATCGAAGGGATCAACTCTATTTGGCCGGGCGACCAGGAAGTGGACACCAAGGCCGGCGTAGACAGCGCGCTCGACAAACTGCAGGCCATGCGCGTGGACTTCGTGAAGCTCACGGACAATACGCTCAAGCCCGATCTGTTCCGCTATGCGCTGGGCGAGATTCGCCAGCGTGGACTCAAGAGTTCGGCGCACATCCCTGTTGCCGTGCCGGTGCGCGAGGCCGTGGAATTGGGATTGAGTTCCATCGAACATCTGTCGTACGCAGTGCGTGCGGGCAGTGAGCGGCCCGGCCAACCACCGGCGCGTGACATGATTGCCGCGTTCGATTCGGCGACCGCCATGGCCACGTACCGACTGATGGCGCAACAGGGCACCGCCATCACGCCCACCCTGAATATCAGCCGCACGTTGGCCTGGCTGGATACCGACACGCATGCCAACGATGAGTACCTCAAGTACATCGGTCCGGGTTTGCGTGCCACCTATCAAGGTCGCGTTGATCGGGCCGCCACCGCCGATGCGGCCGCGATCGCACGTCGTCACCAGATGTTCGATTTCACCAGCGCGCGCCTGCCCATGCTGGCGCAGGCCGGCGTGATGATCCTGGCCGGCACCGACGCCGGGTTTCTCAACTCGTTCGACTACCCCGGCGTTGGGCTGCATGACGAATTGCAGTTGCTGGTCGAGTCGGGATTGACGCCGCTGCAGGCGCTGCAGGGCGCAACTATCAATGGCGCGCGATTTCTCAACCGCACCGCTCGGCACGGGACCATTGCCCGCGGCCACGCGGCCGATCTGGTGCTCCTCGACCGCAATCCGTTGCGGGACATCAGGGCCACGCGGGCGATCTCCGGCGTGGTGTTGCGGGGGGAGTATCACAGTCGGGCGGCACTCGATGCCATGCTCCGCGCCACCGCCGAGCAGGTGGCGCGGATGCTGACTCCGGTGCCCTAGAGTTTTCGGACGATTCCGATTTCGCGCGGTTCACGGGATTGCGTTGGCGCCGACCGGAATAGCGGCGGGCCAGGCCAGGCCGGGCATTGACCGGACCATCATGAGGCGACTGTTTACGGGTGTCGTTGGTTGTTTCCGTCAACTGCAGGACCGCCGCCATGCCTGAGCATCCGTTCGTTCCGCTGGAGTTCGAGCGCGTCTCGCTCGACGAGTCACAGTCGCGCGCCCACGCGTTTTACGAGCGCATGAAGCTCCGTCGCACTACTCGCCATTTCTCCAGCGAGCCCGTGCCGCGGCAGCTCATCGAGTACGCGATTCGCACCGCCGGCACGGCGCCCAGCGGGGCGCACCAGCAGCCGTGGACCTTCGTGGCCGTGTCCGATCCGGCGCTCAAGGCGGAGATTCGTCGCGCGGCGGAGGAGGAAGAGCGCGAGTTCTACAGTGGCCGCGCGCCGGCGGAATGGCTGGAAGCGTTGGCGCCGCTGGGCACCGATCAGCACAAGCCGCATCTCGTTGACGCGTCGTGGCTGGTGGTGCTGTTTCGTCAATCGTATGGGATGCAGCCGGATGGCAGCAAGCGTACCTACTACTACACGCAGGAGTCGTGCGGTATCGCGGCCGGGTTGTTCATCGCGGCCGTGCACAAGATGGGACTGGTGACGCTCACGCACACGCCCAACCCGATGGCGTTTCTGTCCGAATTGCTGGGTCGGCCCGCGAACGAGAAGGCCATGCTGGTGATGCCGGTGGGGTATCCCGCAACAGATGCGAAAGTGCCGGATATCGTTCGGAAGCCGCTCGACGAAATCTGCGTGTGGAAGTAGGGACACGGTCCACCCGCAAGAAGGCGTGCTGGTGATTCGTACGCGCTGGCGGGCCGTGGCCCTCGCGGTAGGGCTGAGTGTAAGTGGCTTTGGAGCGAACGCGCAGGCAGACCCTGCACGCCTCGACACGACACACTTGACCACCAATGCCCGTGCCGTGTATCGCACCTGGCAGGCCTACCTGGCATCCCGCGTGGGCCGGTTCTCGGCCACCGCCAGAACACCATCACCGTACTGGTCAGCCGCAGAGCAAACGCGTTGGCCCGTGTACGATCTGGCCGACTTCTATCTCGACGACGCGGCGGTTCCGGAAATTGTCGCTGTTGAACCGGTCCGCGAAGGCGCGCGCGATGCCTATCGCATCACCACGCGCTTTCACACCGGCAATCAGGCGTCACGCAGTGCCACCTGGTGGACGGCGATGACGGTGACCGTGTTCGCGGCGCGAGAAGGCGGTGCGTGGAAACTTTCCAACGCACTGCCGCGCCTGACCGCCAAATGGCATCGCGACACCGTTGGTCCTATCACCTATGTGTACGCACCAGACTACCCCTACGATCACGCACGGGCGAAACGCGCGGTCGCTTTCACCGACTCACTGGCCGCCGCCTTCGGCGTGCCGACGCTTGCGCCGCTCACGTACTTCCTCACGCCAACGGTCGATGAGGTATACCGGATCATGGGCCTCGAATCGGATGTGAAGTTCGGACCGACTGGCGGAGCGGCGCAGCCGGTGAATCGTATGCTGTTCTCGGGAAACCCCGCGCTGGGAGAGGAGTACCGCCATGAATTGGTGCATCTCGTTCTGGCCCCTCTGGTCACGGGGAATACGAGCTATTTGGTCTCCGAAGGTGTCCCCACGTGGATTGGCGGCACCGCTGGTGCCACTTTCTCCGCATCCGTTCGATCGCTCGCCGATTTCTTGAAACAACGCCCCACGGTATCGCTCGATGCGATCATGTCCGGTTCGTTCTCCAATGCCCAGTTCTATCCCGCCGGAGCGGTGCTCGTTGACATGGTGTTCCGACAGGGTGGCGTCGCGGCGGTGAAGGAACTCTTCAACAGCGACGGACGCGGCGGCGACACGAAGAGCATTGTCGCCCGGCTGCTGAAACGCCCCTGGCCGGACGTCGCCCGCATCTGGCGCGCACGCGTGATGACCTACTCGTAGGCGAGAGCCGCGCGCGTCGTAATCCGCGTTGCCCGCCACGCCGGCCACGCGCAGGCAACAACCGACACGACCAACACCACGCCCAGCCACTGCACCACGCCGGCCACATCAGGCATCCAGGTCACCGCCAGCGGCAGCATGATGCGCCCAAACGCTCGGCCCAGTACCACGCTCATGGGCAGCGACAGCGGGATGGCCAACGCCCAACCGAGCAGCGCAATTACCAGTCCTTCGATTTGCACCATGGTCATAATTGCGCCATGGCGCGCGCCAATGGCGCGCAACACACCGATCTCTCGCGTACGTTCCAGAACGGCCATGCCCATAGTGGACGCGAGCGCGAGTCCGCCCACGACGATCATCAGTTGACCCATGATGCCCAGAAACCCGGCCACCATCAACAGGTGATCTTCAGTGACCTTGCGCGACTCGACCATCATCTGGCCGGTTTGTACCGGGTAGCCGCTCTGCGCGAGCGCGGCACGGAGCCGTTGCATGAGGTCCAGTTGTGATGCCGGGCCGCGCAACGACGACGCCACGACCATGCGATCGACCCGACCGCCGGCGGTGATTGCCGCGATGGTCGCCCGCGGCGCATAGGACGCGGGCGACGGGCCGGATTCCACGATACCGACCACGTGCCACGGCTGCGTTCGACCGGCAATCACGAGATTCACCGTCGCGCCAACGCGCATGGACGGCTCATCGCCCGACAGGCGACGATTCACCACGATCGCGCGTTCGTCGCTGTCGTTGAGCCATCGTCCCGCTGTGATATCGTGCTTGAGCATGGCGGTGCCAGGCGTCGGCGCGCTGACGGGAAACGCATTGCCCGGCAGGCCGTCGCCGCGGTCCAGTGTCGCGCGCGCTGCACTCCACGCTTCTGCGTCACCCACGCCGCCGATGGCACGCACAACCGCTTCGAGCGAGTCGGCCGGCCAGGCGTTGGCCGTGCGTAACGCCATGTCGTACCGTTGCGTGTCAAACAGCAGCCCCACCGCGCCGCGCACCGAGGTGCGCAGGTTGAGCGCGCCAATGTACACCGCGCCGCCCATCGCCAGCGTCAGCAGCGTCAATGACATGCGCAGTCGCTTGCGAAACGCGTTGCGTAACGAGAGCAGCAGCGGTCGCGCCATGCCACCCATTGCATCGAGGCGCTTGCCGAAGTCGCCCAATGCGGCGCGCGAGCCCGTGGCCGTGATGCCAACGTCCCGAAGCGCTTCTCCCACCGAAATTCGACAACCGCGTGAAACCGGAATTGCCGCCGCGGCCACGGGGAAGATCAACCCGACTGCCAGCTGAACGAGAAACGCCGAGGACGGAATCGCGAACCCCTTCGTGCTGAAATTCAGCAGGTCGGCGGTGAAGTCGGCATACCAGCGTCCGACAAATGCCGCCAGCGGAATGGCAATGGCGCAGGCTACGAGTCCAAGGAGAAACGCCAGCAGCAGATACATCTGTGCGATCTGTCGAGGTGTCGCACCAATCGCTTTCATCACGCCAATTTCGCGCACCTGTCCGGTGAGCATGGCGCCAATGAGATTGACCACCAGAATGCCACTGAGCAGCAGCGCGATCGCGCCGAACGCGCCTTGCGTGAACAACAGCGAGTCGATTTGCGCGGCGTGGATGTGTCGTCCGGGCACCGGAACGTCCACCGCGGTTACGGTGCGTCCATTGCGCTGAAGCAGTTGCTGCACCTGCTGTGCCACGCGACGAATGCCGTCGCGATCGAGCGTGCTGTCACGCACCACGAACTGCAGTTCGTTGAACGTCGCGGATAGGCCGAGGGAGCGCAGCGACGACGGCGACGCGAAGGTGTACACCACGTGCTCCATCCAGCCCGGCGCGAGACCGACATCCCGCGCGATGCCAGTGATGGCCATCGTGATCGGCGCGTTGTCGCCCACCTGAACCAGCAGTGAGTCACCAATGGAGGCGCCCGCATAATCCACCGACGAACGTTCGATCACGAGTTCGCCGTCGCGCGGAGGCCACTGGCCCGCTTCGCTCAGCACCTTGCCAATCGCGCTGCTCTCAAAGTCGTCGAGCGCGAACACCACCAATGATCGCGGAGACGCCGCACCGGCCACCCGCACGCCACCATTCACGGTGCGGCGCGCCTGGACTGCGGCAATGCCCGTCATGGCCCGTACTTGTGCCACGATCGCCGCGCTGACCGAGTCGACACGCAGCGTCGCTGACGCCGGCCGACTGGCACGATACTCCTCTCGCGTGACCTGACGCATAAGCGACCAGGTGTCCAGCACGGAACCCGCGCCAGCCAACCCAACCACCATGGCCAGCACCACCAGTGCCGTACGCGATGGATGCAGTTGCAGGTCGCGCAGCACCTTTCGCCACCGCGGACTCAATGCCCGCTCAACCATTCGACTAAACATGCTCAGCCAGCAATCGACCATCGGCCAGTGTCAGCACGCGGGTGGCATGCTGAATGGCTCGGTGCTCGTGGGTGACCATGACAATCGTCTGCCCATCGCGCGCGAGCTGCGCGAGGATCGCCAACATGGCGTCAGAGGTCCGCGAGTCGAGATTGCCCGTGGGCTCGTCGGCCAGCAACAGCGCTGGTGCGTTGGCCAACGCCCGCGCCACCGCCACGCGCTGTTGCTGACCACCAGACAGCGTGGACGGCAGCTTGTCGCACTGATCGGCCACGCCCAACCGATCGAGCAGTGACTCGGCGCGAGCCCGTCGTGCTCTCGGCGCAAATGTACCGCAGAAGTCCATGGGCAGCATCACGTTCTCGGCGGCCGTCAGCGTGGGCAGCAATTGAAAGAACTGGAACACGATGCCGACGGCGCGTCCGCGCCATGGTGACAGTTCGTGTTCGGCCAGCGCATGCACCGGCGTGCCGTCGATGATGACTTCGCCGTGTGTCGGCCGGTCGATCCCGGCGAGGAGCGAAAGCAGGGTAGACTTGCCACTGCCAGACTCGCCAACGACGGCCACGAACTCGCCGGCCTTGATGGACAGCGAGACGTCGTCGAGCGCGGTGAAGGGACCGGCGGGGGTGTCGTATTGTCGGGAGACGCCACGCAGTGAGAGCAGCGGCGAGTCGGTGTGGGTGGCGGTGGTGTTAGTCATGCGGAGGACGATACGGTGGGCCACCGCGCCGTCGCTACCGTGTGCGTTGCCGTTCAACCGCCTCGTGCGACCGTTCAGCGAATCGTACCTGTTCGTGCCCCGGTCGCCGCGTCATGGTTCACTCGTCCAGTCAGTCACCTGCTGACCCATCGCGATCAACCCGGAGTTTTCATGACCCATACCACACTCGCCCGCCGTCGCCCAACGTCTCACGCCCTGGTCGCGATGTTCGCGCTGCTACTGCCTGCCGTCGCGATTGCGCAGCACAGCGGTACGGCCGCACCGCCGCCGCCGATTGCACCCAAGGAAGGCGTGCAATTCGATTTTCTGGTTGGCCAGTGGGAGCTCGTTGGCCAGCCACAGGCGACCACGCTGGCCCAGCGGCTGCACGGCGTCGGGAAACTTCCCGGCACCTGGAAAGCATGGCGGGCACTCGACGGCTGGGGCATCGAGGACGAACTGCGTCTCACCGATGCCTCCGGCAATCCGCTGCTGCTGGCGCACACCGTACGCTACTTCGACTCGGCCGCTCGTCGGTGGAGTCTCTCCGCTGTGGACGTCTACAAGGGCATTGTGTCGTCGTCTGCCGCTGAATGGAAAGGCGGGGAGATGATCGTGACGGGGAGCGGCAAGGATGCTGAGGGGAAGGCCTACATTTCGCGGGCCACATTTTCCAAGATCACGCCGACGAGCTTCACGTACCGGCTCGATCGCTCGTATGACAACGGGACGAAATGGACCGAAGGTGTCACGCGAATCGATGCCAAGCGCGTGGCCGCCGCCGCACCGCGCTAAGCCGCCTTCGGACGACGATGTCGATGGCCCCTGCCGCTTCGTCAACACCGCGTGCACGTTGGTGGATGCCGAAGATCTGGGTCTGGCTGCAGCTGGTGATTGGATGGCTCCCAGTGTGGGCACTCTACTCCACGCTTATCGTCACCGCGCATCCCGGCACGACGGTGCATTCGGCCGTGTTCGCCGGGATGCGCGCCGTGGCCTGCGCGGCGGTCTTGGGACTCGGCGTGAACCGGCTCACGCAGCGCTTTCCGTGGCCGGTGCCCATGCACCCGCGTTTCATCGCGCTTCATGTGGCTGCCGCGCCACTCTATGCCATTGCCTGGATGGTACTGGCCGCACTGCTTGAATCGACCCTGCTGACGGTGCACTCGGGTGGTCTGCAACTGGCCATGCGGGCACCATTGGTGCCGTTCCTCGTCATGGGCGTGTGGTTCTACGTTATGGTGGCGGGTGTGACCTATGCGTCGCAAGCGGCGCAGCGTGCGGCAATTGCCGAAGCGCTGGCGGTGACGTCCCGAATGGCCACGCTACGGTCGCAACTCAATCCGCATTTCCTATTCAATGCACTCCATACAGTGGTGCAGCTCATTCCGCTTGAGCCACATCGCGCAACACAGGCAACGGAGCAGCTGGCGGGACTCCTACGCACCAGCCTGGAGGAAGACCGCGACCTCATTCGGCTTGACGACGAGTGGGCGTTTGTCGAGCGCTACCTCGCTTTGGAGCGTCTCCGATTTGGTGATCGGCTGCAGGTCACGATGGACATGGCTGACGATGCGCGTGACGCACTGATTCCATCATTTGCGCTTCAGACGCTGGTTGAGAATGCCGTACGCCATGGTGCGGCACCGCAGGTCGAGGCCACGTCGCTGCACATTCAAGCGCGCGTCGATGGCACCACACTTACCGTCGTCGTGCATGACACGGGGGTCGGTGCCGACTCGACAGCGCTCGCGAACGGCGGTACCGGGCTGGCGCGCTTGCGAGACCGATTGCGCGTGCTGTTCGCCGATCGCGGCGTCCTGCGTGTCGACACGCGGTCAGGGCACGGCTTCACAGCCACCATTGCGGTTCCGCGAAACGCCAACGCCGAGCGCGACTCGTGACCGTCGAGCATCGCGTCACCGCGTTGATAGCCGACGACGAACCTCTGGCCCGCGCCGGTATGCGGGCCATGCTGGCGCCCATCGAATGGATCACCTGCGTCGGCGAGGCGGCCAATGGTCCCGCGGCCCTCGACGCGATCGACACGCTACGCCCGGAACTGGTGTTCCTCGATATCCAGATGCCTGGAATGCTGGGCACCGAGGTCGCGCGACGAGCCACGCATGATCCGTATGTGATTTTCACGACGGCGTGGGCGCAACACGCCGCCGAGGCGTTTGAACTGGGTGCGCTGGATTACCTGCTCAAGCCATTCGGCGCCGACCGATTGGCATTAACACTCGAACGGGTTCGCGCCTCGATGAGTGAACCCGTGGTGGCGCCGGCACTGGATCGTTATCGAGAAACGTCGCGCGGCGGACCGATCAGTCGCGTGTTCGTGCGCTCAGGTCGCGCCATCATTCCCGTTGCCGTCGACAGCGTGTCATGGTTTGAGGCGGACGGTGATTACGTCGCGGTGCATGTGGGGCGCGCCCGTCATCTGGTGCATGTGGCACTGTCACGCCTCGAGACAAGACTGGATCCAGCGCGATTCGCGCGCATTCACCGCACGTCGATTGTCAACCTCGACCATGTGAAGGCGTTCAAGCGCTTGGGCAAGGGACGACTGGTGGCCGAATTGACCGACGGGACGCTACTCGATGTGAGCCGCAGCAAGGCCCGGGAACTCCGCGCCCTGGGCGAATAGCGCGCGGCCGGCGGGTGGGCGTCCGGTGGATGCGACGCGTCGTGAGCCAGTTCGGCGCCACCCGTCGCCTGTGTGAGTGCCGCCATGACAGACCCAACACGACTTGCCGACGGAACGTGCTGCGCCGTAGCATTGGCGCATCATGAACTCGTTCCGATCACATGTCTGACGCCGCACACCAGTCGCCGATCACCGCCCTGCTGTCGGACGTGCAGGGTGGCGTGCCGGGCGCCGCTGACCGACTCGCCCGCGCCGTCATGGCGGACGTCCGGCGACTGGCGGAGCGTGCCATGCGACACGAAGCGCCCGGGCACACGCTGCAGCCCACGGAACTGGCCGACGAAACACTGTTGCGCTTGCTGGGCATGACGCAGATCACCTGGCAGAATCGCGCGCAGTTCTTCGCGGTGGCCGCGCAGACCATTCGCCGGGTGCTGGTCGACCACGCGCGGTTCCGTCGTCGCCTCAAGCGCGATCATGGCGTGCGCGTCACCCTGGACGATGCCATGGCCATCGCCGCCGGCGGTGATGTGGATGTGCTGTCCCTGGAGGACGCATTGGTCCGGCTGGACACGCTGGCGCCGCGACAGGCGCGAGTGGTGGAACTGCGATTCTTTGGCGGGCTCGACATTGAGGAAACCGCGCGGGTCCTGGACCTTTCGCCAGCCACCGTGAAGCGCGATTGGACGTTTGCCCGCGCGTTCCTGCTCCGCGCGCTCACTGAAGATCCCGCGTGACGGATATCGGCGACGAACTGACGGCGCGCCGTTTCGAACGACTGGAGTCGCTCTTTGCCGAAGCGCTCGAGCTGGCGCCAGCGGCGCGTGACGCGCTGGTGTTATCGCAAACGCAAGGCGATGCGGTGCTGGCGCGCGAGCTGCGCGCCCTGCTGCTGGCGCATGAACGATCCGAGTCGCTGAGCGGCATCGCCCAGCCCATGCCATTCGACGCCGAGACCGGCGCCGGGACGAGACTGGGCGCGTTTGTCGTGGGACGTCGCATTGGCATGGGGGGCATGGGCGCGGTGCACGAAGGCACGCGCGCCGATGCGCAGTATCAGCAGCGCGTGGCCGTCAAGTTTCTGCGACGGAGCGCTGACGACGCGATGGCGGTCGCGCGGTTTCGCGCCGAGCAGCAGTTCCTGGCGTCGCTGCAACACCCGAACATCGCCGCGCTGCTGGACGGCGGCGTCACGCCAACGGGCACGCCGTACTTCGTGATGGAGTATGTCGATGGGGCACCGCTCACGACGTGGTGTGATGAGCGTGTGCTCCGCGTACGTGAACGATTGCTGCTGTTCCGGCAAGTGTGCCTGGCGGTGCGCGCCGCGCACCAGCGGTTGGTGGTGCATCGGGATCTCAAGCCCGGCAACATCTTCGTGACGGCAGACGGGACGGTCAAGCTGCTGGACTTTGGCATCGCCAAATTGCTGGACGAATCGGATACGGAGTTGCGGGTGGATGTGCCGATCACGGCCATTGGGCAGCAGGCATTCACGCCGGAGTATGCGGCCCCCGAGCAAATCTGGGGCGAAGCCGTTGACACCCGGGCGGATATCTACGCGCTTGGGGTGGTGCTGTATGAGTTGCTGGCGGGCCGACGTCCGTTGGCGTTCACCAGCGCGTCGCCGATGACCATGGCGCAGCAGATCCGGACTGCGACCGTGCCTCGATTGGGCGATGCCATGGACTCCGATCGGTGGCGCGTGTTGGGGGAACGCTCGCCAGAGCGGGCGCGTCGTCGGCTGGCCGGTGATCTGGACGCCATCGCCGGTGTGGCACTGCGCATCGAGCCGGCGCGCCGCTACGCCTCGGTGGATGCATTGCTGGACGATCTGGATCGCTATCTGGACGGTCGTCCCGTCGCGGCACGTCCCGATGGCGCCTGGTATCGGGTGCGCAAGTTTGTCGCGCGACATGCGCTGGAGACGGTGGCCGGAAGTGTGGCGCTGGCCTCGCTGGTAACCGGTGTGGTGGTGTCTCAGCGGCAGGCGCGCCGCGCCGAGTCGGAAAACGCGCGGGCGCGCGAGGTCACCGCGTTCCTGACCACGATGCTGGGCGCGTCCAATCCCGAGTCGTTTGGCAAGGACATCACCATGCGCACCGTGCTCGACTCTGCGGCGCGTCGACTCGATGCGCAGCAGCTCTCCCCGTCGTTGGACGCGGAAGTGCGCAGCATTGTCGGTGGCACTTACCTGGCGCTTGGCGAATTTGCCGAAGCGGAACGACAATTCGTGCGAACGCTGGCCGAACGTCGACGCTCGGCGCCTGGCGGTGACTACGAGACGGCCGTGACGCTCAGTCAGCTCAGCCTTGTGCACGAGAACAGCGGTCGGTATGAGAAGGCTGATTCACTCTTGCTGCAGGCCGAGCAGCTCTACGAGCAGTTCCCACACCCGGACGCCCTGCAGGAGGTGGCGGCCTTCGAGAATCGCGGACGCGTCTTGTTTCGGCTGGGACGCAACGCCGAGGCACTGACGGTGCTGCGTCGGGCATTTGCCGTCAGTCGCGAGCGCGGCAAGGCGGACGATCCCGCCATGGCAACCACCTATATCAATGCCGCGGCAATCACCAGCGATATGGGTGAGAACGTCGAAGCCGATAGTTTGGCGAAGCGCGGTTACGAAATTGCGCGACGTGCCCATGGGGACGACTTCCCACTGGTGTGGTCAGCGCTGGCCGTGCGATCGGGCACCCTTGAACGACTGGGGAAAATGGACGAGGCCGAGTCGATGCTGCGCGCGGTGCTCGCCGCGCGGAAGCGCATTCTGGGTGAGACGCACTCTGACTATGCGTTCACCATGTTCAACCTGGCGGACCATCTGTTGCGGAAGGGTCAATGGGCCGAGGCGGCCGACCTCTCACGTCGAGTGCTGGCCTTGCGAGGCACAACGATAGACGATACGCACCCCGCGATCGCGGTGAGCATGCAGTATCTCGGTCGAGCCCTCGGACACCTGGATTCGCTGTCAGCCGGCGAGCGCTGGTTGCGTGCAAGTCTGGCGCTGCGCACCAGAAACCTCCCGCCGGGCCATTGGCTGCTGGCCTCAAGCGAGAGCGCACTGGGTGAGCATCTGGTGCTGGCGCACAAGTTCCCCGAGGCGGAGCGTTTGCTGCTGAACGCCGAGGCGAAACTCGTGGCGAGCCAAGGCGAGAAATCGCCAGTGGTGCGAGATGCGCGAGGGCGAATCGTCGCGCTGTACGTGGCCTGGGGGAAAGCACGCGAAGCGGAGAAGTGGCGGACGACGTTAGCGTCCGGGTCTCCCTGAAATCACCCACATCCGTCCGCTGCGAAACCCCCTCACGTTGCTCCACGACGACGTGATCAGAAAGTCGATGGTGCCGTCACCATCGACATCACCAATGCCCGTCGCGTCGAACCCCAGCGTTTCGCCGGCGATGCGTCCGGTGATCGTGCGCATCACCGTGCCGTCTTTGCCGGAATACAGATAGACTTTCCCTCCCGACTGGGCGACGCGCGAATACTGCCACGCGCCGATCAGCAGGTCAGCGTACCCGTCATGATTGACATCGCCCACGTCGGCCGAGCCAATGCCGAAGCCGTCGCCTGCGTGTTCACCGGAGAGTGTGAAGAACGGTCGGCCGTCCGAGCCGGAGCGCACGTAGACGCGTCCCGTTGACGGACCCTTGCCGGCGTCAGAGAAATCGGCGGCATACACGTCCAGGACCCCATCGCCATCCACGTCGCCCACGAGTGAGGTGAACATGGCACCGAGCGCGCCACCGGTCTCGTCGGCATCGATCCTGAATTGCTCGGCGTGCGTGGTGGCGTCGTACACATATACGCGACCGGCCGCCGGCGAGGTCCCACGCGTGGCACCGGATCCAGGCGCCCCCACCAACAGAGGTGTCGCGCGCCGGTTCTTGGAGCCCGCGACGATGCTTCCGAATGCGTCACCGGCCTTTTCACCATCCAGCGTGAACAACAGCGTGCCGTCCTTGCCCGAGAAGACATACGCGCGCCCTGCGCCAGCGCCCTTGGCACTGTTGTTGGGCGCACCGACAATGACATCGGCCATGCCATCGCCATTCACGTCGCCCGCGCCCGCGGCGCTGCTCCCGAATCGTTCGGCGGTGTCGCGACCGGCGAGCGTCTGCAGCACATGGCCGTCGCGTCCAGAATACACGTACGCCCGGTTGCTGCCCGGGGCACCAGCAATCGCGTCGCCGGCGCCGTCACCATTCACATCGCCGGCGCCTTCCAACCCAAGTCCGAGATTCTCACCCGCGGCACCCGTCTGCATCCACAGGAGCCTGCCATGGCGGCCTGAATAGACGTACACGCGACCCGGGCCGATGGGTTGTCCGTTCGCCCCAAAGGTGGGTGCCGACGCAACGATGTCGGTGACCTTGTCGCCATCCACATCGCCGATGCCGCGGGCAATCCAGCTGAACTGATCGCCCTTGGTTTCGCCGGTGAATTCGCGCAACACCTTCACGGGCTCGACAAAGGGATTGGTGAAGTCGGCCGGCGAAAACATCAGGGCGGCGAATCGTGCGTCGCGTTGCAGTGCCTCGAAGTCCTTGGCGTTGCGCGCCAGTTCCATGTCGAACACACCGGTTTTCTTGAGCCGGTCGAGCTGCTGCAATGCGTTGTCTGCCTTGCCCTGCACGGCGTAGATCGCGGCCGCATTGAATATGGCCTGCAACTGCTGTGGCGGCGGCTGTGTGATGGCCAGAAACGTGGCCAGCGCCTTGTCGAGATCGCCCTTCTGTCGGTAGGCGTTGCCGAGCACCACGCGACCGAGGAGCGCTTGCGGCTGCCGTCGGAAAAAGTCTTCGAGGGTGGCGATGGCGCTGTCGGGCTGTCCGGCACGGAGCGAGGCCTGCGCTTTGGCAATCTCGGCGGGCACGCCGCTGCCCTGCGCGGCCGCGGTGTGCACGGAGAGGCCCAGCAAGGCGCTGAGCGTGCCAAGCTGCCAGCGAGTCACTTTCGATGTTGCGCGCATGGGCGATTCGAGAGGTGGGATGCTTGATGCGCCAGAACGATTGAACCGCCAAGTTCGCCAAGTGCGCGAAGTTGACATCGAACGAGCAAACCGAACTATGCAAGGTGGAACTTTGCGCACTTGGCGACCTTCGCGGTTCAAATTGCTCACCGCCCAGCCCCGAGCCGTCAATCCACCAACCGTACGATCGATTGCCGTTCGCGATTCACCGTCAGTTGAAACACATCCGGCCGTCCATAGTGCCCCGCCACGTCGAAGTTCTGCCGCTCCTCCCGTACCCGCCGATGTTCGATGTCGGCCAGGATCAGGCGCTCCTCGTTGGCCACCGGCTCGATGAGCCAGGATCCATCAGGCCCCGCCAGGCACGATCCGCCCTCGGCCATCACTTCAGGCAGGCGTTCGCGCAGCAGCGCTGCGTGCGGCATGGAGTCGGTCACGTCGGACCGCCGCAGCAGGCCGCTCACGGACATCACATACGAACGGCTCTCCCGCGCGATGAATCGCGTGATGTGTTCCGTATTGCGGACACTGCCCGGCCAGATGCCGATGTGCAGGTCTTCGCCTTGTGCATACAACGACGCGCGGGCCAACGGCATCCAGTTCTCCCAGCAGTTCAGTGCCCCCACCGTGAACGGGCCAAGCGCATGCGTCCGGAGGCCGTGTCCATCGCCGCCGGCCCAACTGAGGCGCTCCTCGTACGTGGGCATGAGCTTGCGATGCACCGACTGAATGGTGCCGGTGGCATCGATGTACACCAGACTGGCGAACAGACTGTGCCCACCACGGTCGGCCGGGCGCTCCATACAGCCTACAATGACTGCGATCCCGCGGGCTCGGGCCGCGTCGCACACGCTCGCCAGATGTCCCGTTTCGATCTGTACCGCCTGATCGAGATAGCGCGCATGGAGCACCTTCTGCACCGCGGAGTCGAAGCGCGCGCCGTCGGTCCACTCGATCCAGAACGGATAGCCAGGGACGAGCGCCTCGCCAAAGGACACCAGCTGCGCCCCGTTATCGGCCGCTTGATGGATGAACGCAACCACCTTGGCCACGGTGGCGGTTCGGTCAAGCCAGATGGGGGCAATCTGGGCGCCCGCAATGCGCAGAGTATCAGAGTTGGCAGTCATGACCCATCATCTGCCACCTGGGGCGCGAGTGGTCAAGGGCGCAGCCACTGCCGAGCCTTCATCGCGGTCGCACGCGGAGTCCATCCGCGATCAGATCACCCGGGTATACCACGACGCGGTCACCGTCAGCGAGTCCTTCGCGCACTTCCACCACGTTATCACCTCGCTCTCCCACCTTCACCGCGCGACGTCGAGCGCGACCGCCGGTGACGACATAGGTGAACCACTGCTCACCGTCACGGACGAGCGCGCCAGCGGGGATTCGCACCACGCGGGGTGACTCCCACACCGTGACGCGGGCGTGCACGCGATACTGGTCGCCCACATGGGCCTCAGTGGCCGGGGCCGTGGCGATGATATTCACCCGCTGTTCCTCGACTCCCAGCGCCGAGACCTTCGTAAAGGCCGACGGTTCCACGCGGCTCACTCGGCCGCGCAGCGTGTCGTCGCGCTCCCCGAATGTCAGGGACACCGCTGCGCCCACTCGTACGCGCCCCGCGTCCGACGTGAGGAGCGGAATGACGACCTCAAGATCACGCGGGTCTCCAACCTCCGTCAACAGCGCGCCCGGAGCCACGACGCGTTCGTGTTCTTCGAACACACGCAGCACGGTGCCACCCACGGGTGCCACGATGCGCATGGCGTTGCGAGTTCCTCCGAAGGGGGCAACGACCGCGCGAGCGCTTTCCATCTCGTATGTCGCGGCCCTCGCTCTGAGGCGGGCACCGTCGAATTCGCTTTGACGCCCTGTGACGGCATCACGCGCGCGCTCGAGATCCTGGGGTGACATGCCACCCGCCTCGACCATGTGTTGCGCGCGCGCAAGCCCACGGGACGCTTCGTCAAGCGCCGCGCGGGCTGCCGTGACCCGGGTTTCCGCTTCGCGTTGTGCCGCCTCGGCGGCACCAAGCCGTGCCCGGGCCTGATCCTGCGCCGACGCATCCAACGGCGCCGGAAAGAGGGAGCCCAGCGCGTCGCCCGCACGCACAGCATCCCCGGCGCGGAGCGCCGACGGTACCCAACGGCCGCCCACCGGTGCGCTCACGTCGGCGTGTCCGCGCACCCGCGTGGTGCCGTCTTCGTCAACCGATACGCGCAACGCGCCGACGGTCACTGTGCCCATGTCCACATCGGTCGCCTTGGTACGTGACAAGGCGATCCAGGCGCCGCCGCCGATCAGCGCTGTGCCGACGATCCACCGCCACCTGCGCGTGATGTTCATGGCAATCGCCTCTTATTCACGGGTCTTGAGGACAGCGACGAGATCGAGTTGATCGAGCCGCCGTCGTACGAGTACGGCGGAACCCAGTCCGGCCACGACCAGCAGAAGCGCCGAACTCAGGAACGTGCGGGGATGGATCACGAAGGGCAGCCGAAAGAGCTCTGAGCTGAAGCCCGAGACCAAGAGCCAGCAGAACATCGCGCCAATCAGGTAGCCGACCGGCACGGCGGCGAATCCCAGCGCGAGCTGTTCGCCAAACAGCATGCGCGCCACCTCGCTGCGGGTAAAGCCGAGCACACGCAGACTGGCAAGCTCCCGACCACGTTCCGACAGCGCGATGCGGGCGGTGTTGTACACGACACCCACCGCCAGCGCGCCAGCGAACAGGAGCAGGGTGAACAGGGTCACGTTGAAGCTGTCGGCCATCATCTTGTCGAAGTTGGCGACGACCGCCGCACGCGCACCGACACCCGCAACGCCGGGAAAGCGCTTGAGGCGCGCGTACGCGGTATCCTGCCACTCTGCCTCCACGGACATTACCGCGCCGTCCAGCACGTCACCCTCGCCAACGAATCGCCGCAGCTCGTCGGTCGGGAGGTAGGCGTTGGTGCCCACCAGGTCATTCAGCAGCGCACCAATTCGCATGGGCGCGGCATGGCGACGGCCGGTCAGCGCTTCAACACGCACGGTATCACCGACGTGGACGTCGAGCAGCGTTGCCAGGGAGCGGGAGATCAACAGGCCATCGCCGGGCAACTCCACCCGCCGACCGTGCGCATCGACAACGGGTCGGAGCCTGGCACCGCCGTCGACCGCGACGAGGCCGAGCTGTCGAGTGTGTTGTTCATGTTGAACACGAACCGCAGCCGCGCGCGTGGCCTCGACGCGCGTAACGCCGGGAAGATGCGACAGTTCGCGCAACGCGTTCTCGCCGCGCGGACCGGTGAACGTCACGGCGATGTCCTCGCGCTGCGCGTATTCAAACTGCACATCCCGCAGCGTGCGAATGGCGTCGAACTGGAACGCCCCCACCATCATCACGGCGACGCCGAGCGCCATGCCCAGCACGCCCAACGCAGCGCGGAGCGGACGGCGTTCAATGGCGCGAAGGGTCATACGGCCAACCGGCGACAGCCAGCGATCGAGATGCATCGACTCGGCAAGGCCCGCCCGGTAACGGGCTGGCGCTTCGGGGCGCATGGCATCGGCGGCCGGCAGGCGGAGCACGCGGCGAACGGCGCTCACCGCGCCGAACAGCGCCGCCAACACGCTGATGCCGACGCCGATCACGATCACCGAGAGGTGCGGTTGGAACGGTGCGTTCGGAATGCGATAGTAGCGCGCATACAACCCGGCCATCTGTCCGGCCAGCCACAGGCCGAGCACGCTCCCGGAGAGCGCACCCGCCAACACCGGTCCCAACGCGATGAGGGCGTAGTGGCGCGCCAACTCCCAGGCCGTCAGCCCGAACGCCTTGAGCATGCCGATCTGTTCACGTTGTGAGGCCACAATGCGTGACAGCACGATGTTCAGCAGGAAGGCGGCCACGCCAAGAAAGATTGCGGGGGCTGCCGTGGCCATCGCCCGCGCCTGTTTGATTTCGTCAGAGAGAAAGCGATGGGACATCTGCAGCGAACGCCCGTACGCGCCGAGCGTGCCATACCGCGCCAGCAGCACGTCGAGACGCGCGATGACCTCTGACGCCGAGGCGCCTTTGGCGAGCGCAATGGCCGCTTGATTCCACGCTCCTTGCATGCCGAAGGCCGCGCGTGCCGCATCCTCGGCAATCCACACGATGCCATAACGCTGGTTGTCGGGGAAGAGATCCGTAGGACGCATCTCCAGCACGAACTCCGGCGACAGCGCCGTCCCCACGATGTGCAGTTGTCGCCAGCGGCCGTTCACCACCGCGCCCAGTGAGTCGCCGGGCGCGAGGGCGTTGGCGTTCGCAAATCCCTCGCTGATGACGACGTCATCGTCATGGCCCGTGGCGAGGGCGCGCCCTCGACGAATCGTGATCAGGTCGAGCGCCGGTACTCGCGAAGTCGGAAGCCCGACGATCAACCCCGTGGCCGGTTCGGGAAGCCCCGGAACGTCGAGGATCACTTCTCCGGACACCCGCACCTCGACGGCCGTGACCCCCGGCATCGCGGCGATCTCCCGCAGGACGGAGACGGGCGCGCGCTTCACGTTGACCCAGAGGTCGGCAAACCGCGAATCGCGATAGTACGCCTGTTGCGCATTCGTCAGATGCGGCACCATCGAGCGCATGGACACGAAGCTGGCGACGCCGCACAACACGACTACGGCAATCGCCAGCGCCGGACCCCTGAGGTGCCATACATCTCGGATCGCCTTGCGATCGAGCGGACGGAGAAAGCGCATGGACGATCTACCACGCCAGCGTCGACGGATCAGCCGGCGTCGCGTTTTGCACCACCTCGACGATCCGTCCGCTACGCATCTTCAGCACGCGATCGGCCATGGCCGCGATCCCCACGTTGTGGGTGATGACGACCGTGGTCGTGCCCAGCTCGCGATTCGCGCGGCGGAGCGCGTCGAGCACCAGCTTGCCGGTTTCGAAATCGAGCGCGCCTGTGGGTTCGTCGCACAGCAGCACGTCGGGGCGCTTGGCGACCGCCCGCGCAATGGCGACGCGCTGTTGCTCGCCACCTGACAGCTGGGCGGGAAAGAAATGGAGTCGCTCGCCGAGGCCGACGAGCCGCAGTGCTTCGGCCGGATCCTGTGCCGCGCGATGGTGTGGATCCTCCGTCGTCAGGTCGGTGACCAGTTGAACGTTTTCCAGCGCGGTCAAACTGGGAATGAGGTTGTAGAACTGAAAGACAAACCCCACGTGCTCGCGCCGGTATTGCGTGAGGTCGCGCTCGGTCGCTCCGGTGAGGACGTGATCGCGGAAGGTGACCGTGCCGCCGGACGGCACGTCGAGTCCGCCGAGCACGTTGAGCAACGTGGACTTGCCACTACCCGATGGACCGAGGATGACGACGAACTCTCCGCCAAACAAGTCGAGATCGATGCTGCGCAGCGCGACGACCTCGATGTCGCCGGATCCATACACCTTGTCGAGGCCCTGTGCGTGGAAAAGCACCTCCCCGCGATCGGCAAACGAGCGGCGGATTTCGCTGTCGACCGCGACGCGGGTCACTCGAGTGCCACGAGGGTGTATCCGGTGCCGTGTACCAGTCGCAGCACCCGATCGTGTCCAGCTCCGTCAATCGAGAGATCGATCTCGGAGACGCCGGTCACACTGTGGGTCAGGTGGGCGCCAGCCAGCTGCGACGCCCCGAACATGAGCGATGCGACACGCGCATGGGGGTCATACGTGGCGCCAACGAAGGTGAGCGCGTGCCCGAGCACCTGGGCGCCAAGTTCTGGCTGATGAATCGACACGGTACACGGGTGGCCCCGGTGTCGGTCACTGAATGCGCTCAGCTCGGCGTCCCGTGCCCCAGTGGCAAAGATCCGTGTGTGACCCGGATCGAGTGCCCGGGCGTTCGATGCCGAGGTCGTGCGCGCCGACCCGGGCACGCACAAGACGGAGCACGGCGCGCCGCGCACCAGCACGCTGGCCACGCTCCCCAGCAACAGGCGCCGCACAAACCCGTAACCATGTGTCGCCGACACGATCAGGTCGGCGCGCACCGACTCGGCATACCGCAGCAGTTCGTCCGCCGCATTGCCGGTGAGCAGCGCCTCCTCAAACTGCAGTTCCCGACCGTCCAGCAGTTCACGGATCTCGACAAAGCGATGACGCGCCTGCTCGCGAAACGCGACGGCGCGTTCGCGAAGTATCGGATCGGTCTTTTCGAATTCCGGTCCGACATTCACCAGGTGAACCGTCGCGTCCGGCGCGATCAGGGAGACGGCGACGCGCGCCGCATACACGCTGTACTCGCTGAGGTCAGTGGCAATCACGACGCGGCGCGGGAGCCACGTCAGTCCGGGCTCCACCGCGAGAATCGGTCGATCGCCCAGCTGCAACATGCGAAGGATGGTCTCCCCGCCCAGCAAGCGCCCAATCGCCCCGTGGTGTCCGCGCCCTGCCAGCACCACGCGCGCGTCGACTGTGGCCCCGTAGTCGACAATCTCCCGTGTCGACTCGCCACCCCGAACGATAACCGGCCACCCGGCATTCGATGATACCAGGCGATCCAACTGGGCGCGCACGGCCACTTCGCGATCAAGACGCGGCCCGTCGTCGGGTTCGGACGGCATGGGCATCCCGTCAAACGCATACATCGACGTGGCGAACGGCCCCAGGACACTGATGATGTGGACATCCGCATGTGTCTGAGCCGCCACCACCTGCGCGAGGGGAAAGGCCGCATCCGAATCCGGCGATGTGTCCGTCGCGATCAGAATCGGACCGGTGGGCAGCGCTGTCGCTCCGTACTTGACGAATGCGCCACTTGAGGATTGAACGGTTTCAGTCATTGCGAACTCCCGAAAGAACCGGTGGACCGGATGGCCCCACAGTGTCTGATGAGAATGTCGACATTGTTCGAACCGGAGTATCGGGGACTGCCTGACGGGGGATAGTGCAGGCGGTTGTGAGGGAGCCGCCGACAATGGTCGGCGCGCCAGCGGCTAGCGTGCAGGCACCGCCCTCCGAGGTTCCCATGCGTGCGATCTCCACTGGTATTGCGCTGATTGCCGGTCTGTTGGCGACACCGCTCACGGCCCAGCCCATCCTGTCAATCGGCACGCGGGTGCGCGTCTGGATGCCGGACTCGGTCCTTCCCATTGGCATGAGGGATGGTGGCGGGATTCGCGTCGGGACCGTCTCCGCGATGGACGCGAGTGTGCTGCAGCTCCGCTCGGATGCCACGGCGCCGCTTCGACTGCCTCTGGCGACATTGACGCGTCTTGAGGTCAGCGCCGGACGATCGTCGCATCGAACGGCCGGTGCCGTCGTCGGCGGTTTGCTCAGCGGTGCGGCGTTCGTGGGACTCGCCTGCGGATTCACCGACGGATCGTGTGCCGTGAATTCCGGCAATGTCGGAGGCTTTCTCGCGTATTACGCGATTGGCGCCATTCCTGGTGTGTTCATTGGTCGCGCGATCGGCGGACACCTGACCGGCGAAGAGCGTTGGCGCGAGGTGTGGCGGAAACCCTGAATCCCAGGCCTACGCCATCCGCGGAGAGAGTGCGGCGTCCGGCAATTGCTCTACGATGCCCAGCAAATCGGCTTCGGTCACAATGCCGACCAGGTGGCCGTCCTCAAGCACGGGAAGGCACCCGATCTTGAGCGAGCGCATCAGGTGGGCTGCACGCTGTACCCGTTCAGATGGTCCGATCGTCGCGGCGGGACGATGCATCAATTGCCGCACCTCACTGGCCGCCAGATGTTGGGCGCGCTCGACCTCGGATACCCTGATCTGGAGCGACGAGATGGCGGCGGCCATCAAGTCCCGGTGGCTGACAATGCCCACCAGTCGGCCGTCCGCCTCAACCACCGGCACGTGACGGACGTGTGCCCACTTCATGATCTCGTCGACGGCGCGCAAGTGCTTGTCGGCCCTGATGGTGAACACCTTCCGCGACATCACGTCTCTCACCAGCATGTGAAACCCTCCGCAGTCAGTCAGCACAGGGGACGCCAAACCACGCCTGCATACTGTGCCCGTACGCCCGAACGGCCCATCAGGTGTTTCCGGACACCTGCACGTTCACCGTCTCCGCACAGACTCGACCACCGCGTCGAAAAACGACCAGTCGTCGATCACCGCGCCGCCGGTTGGCTTGGGTTGCGCACTCTGCACCACAATCACGACCTGCGCCGCCGGATTGATGTACAGGAACTGACCGTGGATCCCCTCCGCTGCGAACGCGCGGTCGGCCAATCGCGACGAGGTCGTGCCCGTCCACCACAGGTACCCGTAGTCCAACGCCTTCCCGCCACGCAGTGTCTTCGGACTGCCCGCCTCGGCCACCCAGCCGGCGGGCAGGATCGACCGGCCGTTCACTACGCCATCTCCCAACACGAACAATCCGAAGCGACCGAAGTCGCGCAAGGTGGCACTCAAGCCACTGCCGCCAATCTCCACGCCATCGGGGGCGTCCAGCCACCACTTCGCTTCTGATTCCATGCCGAACCGACTCCAGATCTTCTCCGAGAGATAGGTCGCCAAGGGTTCGTTCACGGCTTTCCGCAGAATCTCGGCGGCGACCTGCGTCTCACCCGTGTTATAGGTGTTGGCCGTACCGGGTTCGCTGATCCGCGGCAGCGCGGCCATGAGGACCATCGCCGATCCCGCCTTGAGTGACAGTTGCGCCTCGAGTAAACGTCGTCGATCGGATGCCGGGTCCGTGTACGTCTCATTCCACCGCACACCCGACGCCATCAACAACACGTCGCGGATGCTGACGCCTTCGTACGCGCTGCCCGTCAACACCGGCACATACTGCGTGACCGGGTCCGACAGCGAAGCGATGGCGCCGTCCTTCAACGCGACACCGATAAGGGTGGACGTCACCGACTTGGCCACCGACATGGACATCCATCGGGTGCGCGCGCTGTTGCCAAACTGATAGCGCTCCAGCTTCACACGTCCATCCTTGAGCACGAGCAACCCAGCGACGCGATTCAGTCGCAGGTAGTCGGCCAGATCGTAGTCGTGTCCGTGGTCACGAAAGCGCACCGTGCGCAACGGGGTGGTTGCTGGAGGCAGGCGCAACGGTTGCGTCGCCGGTGCAACCGTGCGGGTCGGCAGCAGTCGGTCAATGTTGCGAAAGGTGTTGACCGCCATCTCCGGCGACAACACGCCGTCGTAGATCTGTCGCAGCGTGCCAATGGGTTCGGCGGCATGCGGATAGGGCGCGGTGCGCGAGCCCACCGGGACCCGCTGTTGTGCGCGCAGTGCGGACGGCAGGAGCAGCAGCGCAACCAGTGTGGCCGCGTGCGACCAGACGATGCGTGGAGGGAACGACATGGTGTTTCTCGCGAAGAGGTGGGGCAACATAGCTGCCGACACGCCGATCCGGCGCAATTGCCTACGACCGGAATCTCATCTAGCCTTGCACGGTATGACGACCTCCTATGATGTGATCGTCGCCGGTCTTGGCGCGATGGGCAGCCTCACGCTGCATCAGCTGGCTCGGCGCGGGCACCGGGTGCTGGGTCTCGACCGTTTCGACCCGCCGCACGCGATGGGTTCTTCCCACGGCCAATCGCGCATCATTCGCGAGGCGTATTTCGAAGACCCGCGCTACGTGCCCCTCGTTCAACGGGCCTACGCATGCTGGGCCGAGCTCGAGGCAGAGCGCGGTGCCACCATCTTCCGGCAAACCGGCGGCTTGATGCTGGGCCCGCCCGATGGCACCCTCGTGCGCGGGGCCCGGCTCAGCGCCGAGCTGCATCGGTTGCCGCACGAGCTGCTCGACGCGAAAGAGGTTGCGCGTCGGTTTCCGGCCTTTCGGCCGGACCCCGAGATGGTCGGAGTCTGGGAACCGCGGGCGGGCGTCCTCCTGCCGGAGATTGCCATCGAGAGTGCTCTCACGGTGGCCCGCCGGAACGGTGCCGAGGTGCATACCGGGGAATCACTGGTGGGCTGGAGCGCCATCGCCGGGGGCGTGGAGGTGGTGACCACGGCCGGCCGTTACACCGCCGCGTCGCTGGTGCTATCCGTCGGCGCCTGGACACGCCAACTGGTTGAGGAACTGGCGCTGCCGCTGGTGGTGCAGCGGAACGTGCTCCTGTGGTTCGCCCCGGTCAGGACGCCGGAACGTTTCACGCCGGACGCCTTCCCGATCTTCATCAGCGAGCACGACCCGGGGCAGATGTGGTATGGGTTCCCCGACCTCGGTGACGGGGTCAAGGTGGCACGTCACCATTTCGGCGGAGCCACGCATCCCGACTCGATCGATCGCGACGTGTCGATGGATGAAGTGGAGGGCGTTCGCGCGATCATCCGTCGCCACATCCCCGACGCCGACGGCATGCTTCGCCAGACGGCGGTATGCATGTACACGAATGCGCCGGATGAGCACTTCGTCATCGGCCGTCATCCGGGACATCCGGCCGTGATCGTGGCCAGCCCGTGCTCAGGTCACGGCTTCAAGTTTGCCAGCGCCATTGGTGAACTGCTGGCGGACCTGGCGACGGATAGGGAGCCGTCGTTTGACCTCTCGCTGTTTGCGCTGGACCGGTTCGGCCGGTAGGCCGACCCTGCGGAGGCCGTTCAGCGGCGGTCGTCAGGTGCCGCGACGTCCACCGTTCTTGGACTTCGTGGGGGCTTTCGCCGGCTGACGGGGGTTGGGCTGGGGCGCCCGCTCGGCGGCTGGCGCGGACTTGGCTCCCGGCAGCGGCTTGGCGCGCGAAAAGTCCGGGATCGCGCTGTGTTTGTTCTTCTTCATAATTGAAAGATAATCCCGGCGGGCGCTTGGCACCTGCCCAAATGGCCAATTGTGCCGTACTCTTGTTCGACTCCCGGTGCTTCGGCCGGGGCGGGCACGACTACTCTCCGGACTGGAAACGATGCGACACGCACTCATGTACGTCGGCGGCTTCGAGCGCAACTTCAAGAACCTGACGACCGCTTCGACGACCTTCGAGGGGAGCGACGGCAAGTCCCACCCGTATCCGGCGTGGCCGACGAGTGCGAATGGCCTCCGCATCAGCTACATGGAAAAGGCGGGCAAGAAGTTCGTGGCCGTGCGCGTGGCCGATGGGACCAGCGACGTGGTCCTCCAGAACGAACTGGTGATGGTCCCGGGCGAGCACTTCGGATTTGGCGTGCACCTCAGTGGCGAGCCCACGAGCATCGAGGACAACATCGCCATCATGAAGATGCTTGAAGACATCATCAAGAAGAACATGGGGCTCAGCACGCAGCTCATGGAGATCCGGGCCCGGTTCAAGGCCGCAGCGACGACGAAAAAATAGGGGCGCTGGTCGCGTCGCTCTGACGGTGCGAAATGGGGGGAGCGCGTGGCCTTGACTTCGGCGAAGAGATAGTCTTCGCCATGCGTCCCTTGCTCCCTGTCGTTCTCGCCGCGTTTGCCATGATGGGCCGACCGGCGACATTCGCCGCGACACCGCGACGCAGTGCACCACTGCCGCTCGCGCAGCTGGAAGACAACCGCCGTGCCGCAGGCGCGCGCATTGCCGACACACTCAGGGTGTCGCTGAGCATACGCGAAGTGCGCTGGCGCCCCGAGGGGTCAGCGGGCGCCGAGCTCAACGCCTTTGCGTTTGTCGAGGATGGCCAGCCGGCCAAGGTCCCGGGGCCGCTGTTGCGGGCTCCCGCGGGCACCAGCATGCACGTTACCCTGCACAATACGCTCAGCGTGCAGCTGGTGGTGTTTGGCCTGCACGATCATGCGGCCAACCAGGGTGTGGACTCGATCACGCTGGCCGCGGGCGGGCGCGCGACCGTGTTGTTTCGGGTGACATCTGCCGGCACGTACTACTACTGGGCACGCGTGCGGCCGGCCGTTCAGCACCCCACCGCACCGGTGCCCGACGACTGGCCGAGTGGGGAAAAGGGCGAAGGTCCGCTGGTGGGCGCGCTGATTGTCGACACGGCAGGCACCGTGCCGCCGCGCGGTGAGCGCATCCTGCTGATCAGTCGCTGGCTCGACGACGACGATGCGCGGGTGCATCACGATCCCGCGTTCAAGATGATGATCAATGGCGCCAGCTGGCCGAATACCGAGCGTTTGCGCTACACCGCCGGCGAAACCGTGCGCTGGCGCGTCATCAATGCCAGTGCCGCGCAACACCCGATGCACCTGCATGGTTTCTATTTCACGGTGACGTCGCGTGGCGATGGGAACCTCGACTCGCTCTACACGCCATCGCAACAACGGCGCGTGGTGACGGAGATGCTCCCGGGGAACGGCACGATGTCGCTCACGTGGGTCCCTGAGCGCCCGGGCAATTGGCTATTCCACTGTCATCTCGTGCGGCACATGGCACTGGTGCAGCGCATCGAACCGCGCGCCGGCACGACAGCGGGCGGCCACGCGATGTCGTCCGTCCATCATGCCGAAGAGAACATGGCGGGACTGGTGATGGGGATTCAGGTCGCGCCTCGCGCCGGCGCAGCGGCCGCGCGATCGCTCGCGCTGGCCGCGGGCCGCAACCCCGGAGCGCCGGCCATGCGGTCGCTGCGCGTCGTCGCCACGCAGCGTGCGAACGTGTTTGGCAGCACGCCCGGTCATTCGTTCATCTGGCAGCAGGGTTCCACGACACCGGCGCGTGATTCGATGCAGTTCCCCGGCTCAACGCTCGTGTTGCGTCGCGGCGAACCCACCGCCATTACCGTGGTGAATCGCTTGTCCTCGCCGCTCGCCGTGCACTGGCATGGCATGGAGATCGAAAGCTGGTTTGATGGCGTCGGCGGCTGGAGCGGAGCAGGCCGCAGCGTGCGGCCGCCAATCGCGCCGGGCGATTCGTTTGTCGTGCGACTCACGCCGGCGCGCGCAGGCACGTTCATCTATCATACGCACGATGAGGCGGGGAGCGAACTGTCCACGGGCTTGTACGGCGCGCTGATTGTCGAAGAACCCAACACGCCGCGCGACACCACGCGCGACCACGTGATCGTGATGGGATTGCTGGGCGACGCCACCACGGGGGCGCTGGCCATCAACGGGCGCACCGAGGCCGTACCACTCACACTCACGCCGGGGAAGCACCGGCTGCGTTTTGTCAGCATTCCCGTCGATGAGCAGATCCGCGTGGCGTTCGTGCGTGACTCCGTCGTGCAGCAATGGCGCTCGCTTGCGATCGATGGCGCGGATCTGCCCTCCGGGCAGCAAGCCACGGGCGCTGCCCGGCGCACCGTCAGTGCGGGCCAGACGTTCGATGTGGAAGTGACCATTCCCGGTGGCGCGCCGGCCGACTACGCGCTGCGCTTCACGACGTTCTGGTATCCCACCGATCCGCGGGGTCGAAACGACGCGCCCGTGCTGCGCGTGCCGATTGTCATCCGCCAACCGTGAACCGGGGCCTCATGTCGCGCCCATCACATCGGCAGACCGCCCGTGCCGGACTGATCCTGCTTGTCGCCAGCATCACCCCGCGCCTGTCGGTGAGCGCGCAATCAGTCGGGGCACCGCTCACCGCCGCCGCCGTTCGCGCGGCCCGCGCGCGCTCGAATAATGCCATCGCCGTGCACGACACCGCGACGCTGGTGGCGCTCGCGTCGCCCTCGTACCACTCGGTGAGCTCGCGCAATGTGCACACCGACGGGCGCGCCGAAGTTGGCGCGCAATATGGCGCGCAGTTTGCCGCGCTCCCCGACGTGCGGTACGTGCGCACGCCGCAGGCGGTGCGCGTCTATGCGCCGTGGGCGATGGCCGACGAGCGCGGCACGTGGGTGGGCACCTGGACGGAGCCCGATGGACCGGTCGTCATCCGCGGGAATTACAGCGCTAAATGGCGCCGCATTGACGGCGCCTGGCTGCTTGAGGCGGAGGTGTTCACGCCGTTGTCGTGCCGCGGGTCGTCGTACTGCACCAAAACGCCGGACCAGCCGAAGTAGGCCGCGTCGTCACCGGCTGAAATGCACTGCGGTCATACGAGGCCAGTACAGCGTACGCTGACCGCTTACACTGAGCAGGTCGGCAAACGTGAAGCTGTTCGCCACGTGCGTCACCAGCAGATCGCCACCAGGCCCCGTCAACGTGGGATGCGCCTTGGCCGCATACACGAATGGCTGCGCGGCATCTGACTCCGGTGGACGATACACCGTCATCGGCGCGGTCCACGGCCCGGTGATGGCCGGCGCGGTGCGCAGGCCAATCGTCGTGGCGCCGAATCCATAACTGGCGACGTGCACAAACACGTGGCGCTGCGCGTCCCAGTGGATGGAGCACTCAGCCCCGGCGTCGTCCATCACGGCGGTGGGACCGCTGGTGCCAACGGCGGTCGTTGGTTGCCACCCTGTGGTTGGCCCCGTCCACCACTGCGCCGCTGACAGATTGCCGCTGGCGAGCGCACCGGCCGAGTAACGCACCAGCAGTCCGCGTTTGGTGCCTTGCGTGGGCACCGCCAGCGCCACGACCTGATCGCCATCGCGCACCACCGCCGTGGCGGGAATCGCATCGAAGGGCAACGATGGCCCGTCCACCATGCGCACGTGCCACGCGCCGGGTTCGGCGTCGGGATTGTCGATCACCGCCAACGCATATCCGGACACCACGAACCCGAGGCCGATGCCGGGCGTCGACCGCACCGACGTGAGGAATACCACCAACGGTCCTTCCGTCAGTCGAAGACCATGGCCAGGCCAGTACCAGTTGGTGCCGACACCAGGGAAAAACGCGGTTGGTGATGATGCGTTGGTCTGATTCCACGCGAACGCCATGGTCGCGGTGACCGGATCATTCCCCGTTTGCACGGCGATGGTATTGCGCGGCAGCCGGGCCGTGCTGCGCACTGGTGGTTCACCGGCCGACACGAAGGAGTCGCCAAACAACCAGAGTGTGCGGCCCGATGACAGCGGAATGGTGAGTGCGGCGTCGCCACCCAACCACCGACGGTCCTGTCGGAAGAGCGTATCCGCGGCGGCGTAGGCGCGGCCCACGGCCGTCAGCGCCACCGGCGGCGCGATCGTGGTGGACGAGTCGCACGCGCTTGCCGTGATCCCCAGCAGGGCAATACCGCCTCGACGTCGCATACATGGTCCAGGGGCTGAGGTCCTGCCGAAACGAAGTGCGATTCGTCGCGTACGGCAAGGACGTGAGTCGTCGTCGCCTCTTTGTCGGGAGTGTTCATGCCTGGATCATCCCGCGCGGCTCGTCTGATCGCGGCAGTCGGTGCGTTCGGTGTCAGCAGTTGCGTCGCCCATCGGTCTGGCGGTGCGCCACTCGATGGCCAGCGTGCCCATGATCCTGCGGCAGCGGCGTCGCTGGCTCAACAGGTGGAGGCGCTTCGCGTCGCGCAGCGCATCCCGGGACTCGCGATGGTCGTGTTGCGAGACACCACGGTCGTGTTGGCGCGCGGCTTCGGTTATGCGAATGTCGAGCAACAACGACCGGTGACACCCGAGACGCCGTTCAACATTGCGTCGGTCAGCAAACCCATCTCCGCCGTGGTGGCACTCCGGCTGGTGCAGGATGGGCGGCTGGACCTCGACCGGCCGATGCGCCGTTATGAAACCTTCGCCGAGTTTTGCGAGGAGGCGCGTGCAAACGGCGGTATTTTTTTCGGGGACTATGCGTGCACCGGCGACGCACTCACCTTGCGGCATGTGCTGTCGATGACCGCGAATGGCCAACCGGGCACACGATTCTGGTACAATCCGCCGTCGTACTCGTGGGCCTCGCGTCCGATGGCTGAGGTCACGGGCGTCGCGTTCTCGAGTCTGGTTGACTCGCTCGTGATGCGGCCGGCCGGCATGCGCAACGCGGCGCGTGTCTTTCGGCGCCTGCCGTTGCGTCCTGAACTCGCGGCACTGTTGGCGGCACCGTATCACGTTGACTCGACCGGACAGACGGTGCGGTCCGACCCGCCGCCGTCGCAGGGCGATGGGGCGGCCGGCGGCGTGATTGCCAGTGCGATGGATCTGGCACGTTTCGATATCGCACTGATGAGCGGCCAATTGCTCAATCCCGCGATGCGGGCACAACTCTTTGCGCCGACGCGCACTCCGTCCGGCGCGTCCTTGCCCTATGGACTGGGGTGGTTTCTCGCCGAGCACGAGGCACGTCGGCTGGCGTGGCATACAGGAGTCTGGGAGGGTCAGTACTCGGCACTGTACCTGAAAGTGCTGAGTGACCGGCCCACAGAGCGTGTGACGCTGATTCTCCTGGCCAATAGTGACGCGCTGCAGTGGGCGAGCCGGCTTGATGAGGCCGCGATTGAACGGTCACCGTTTGCGATGGCATTCCTGGCGACCTTTCCCTCTCAATATTCCTCAAGATAACAACTCGGAACCGCAGAGGACGCAGGCGACGCATCGATATCCCGCGCGCGCCCTGCGGTTCAAGGCAGTTCCTCCGCTACACGACTGGGATCAAGCCTTGTTATCGAGCCGGGCGTACCAGCGATTCAAACGGTGCGTAGCCGTGCAGGGCGTCCAGCTCGAAGGCGAAGTGCCACTGCTGCATGTGGCGGCCTTCACTGGTGGACAACTTGAGCAACTGCACGGCCTGGTCGTTGTCGCCGAGCGCACCGACAATGGCGGCGCGCCAGTAGGTGTGGCCGCCAAACAGCCATGGCTGGTGTAGCGCGCCCAGCGAATCGGCAATCATGCGTGCGCGGTTGCGGTTGCCGCGCGCCAACTCGCTGAGCGCGAGGTAGCCCGTCGCGTCCATGTCTTTCGCATTGTGCGCGATCGTCGTGAACCGCGCGACCGCACTGTCAGCGACTCCGCGGGCCAGCATCGTGAGCCCCTCGTAAAACAACCGGGAAGGGCTGGGTGCGGAAGACGGTGCGCGCTTGTACCAGTCGCCGGCCATCGTGAGCAGCCTGCGGCTGGTGGCGGAATCGCCGTGCACCCGAAACTCGAGCGCGCCCAGAAGCACGTCGGACGGCGCCCGCGCATTGGAATCACGGGTGTCGCGCAATAGCGAATCGGCGACGGCGATGGCAGCCGCATCTTGCCGCAATCCTGCCAGCGCGCGGAGCCGTTGCCCACGCACGAACGCGAGATCGGAGAACGCCGATTCCCGCGTCCTCCACAGCTGCAATTCCCGATCGTGAGCACCGGCTTGATGCAGGGCCTCGGCAAATTCACGCACAAAGTTTCGCGTGGCCTGGCCTCCGATCAGCGCGAATGTGGACTCGGCCGCGAGTAACGCGGGGACGGCGAGTCGTGGCTGCAGCAGGTAGTTGGCCGCCTCACCGACCAGATAGAGTGGAACACCGGCAGAGTCCCGGGCGGCAAGCTGCTGGGCCGCTCGCAGTCCGTTCGCGAGGTTGCCTTCCAGTTCGGCGCGTCCAAAATCCTGTTGGGCGCGCTCGGCCGCGGTGAGGCCGCCCGGGAGGCGGTCAACCTTGCGCTGCAGCGTATCCGCGCGCGCGTACTCGCCGGCGTTGAGGTATTGTCGAATGAGGAGACTGTACGCTTGCACATAGCTGCTGTCGATGGCAATCGCGCGCTCGAAAAACGGCCGTGATCCCCGGTTGTCGCCACCCGTGGCGAACCGTTCGAACCCGGCGGCGAACTCCTGATACGCCGCGTACTTGGGTGCGCGAAAGCCTTCAGGGAGCACGCTCAAGTCTCGCCGTCGGCCCAGCGCGCCCAGCAAGCGATCACCCAACGCATCCACGGCGCCAACCGGATCGGCGGTTGAGCCTGCGGAAGGCACCAACGTCTGCACCACGCGACCGGTCTGCACTTCGCTCACCTGCGCCTGCAGCACCAGCGAGTCGCCGCGCAGCACGACGCTGCCTGACACCAGCAAACCCGCATGCGTCGCGTCGGCGAGTCGCTGCAATCGCGTGGCCTGTCCGCCCGTCGTGTCGCGAAGCGCCAGCAAGACGGTATTGGACGGCACGACATCAATGGCCCCATCCTGCGCGATGTTCTGGGCAAGCCGGTCGGAGGCGATCAAGCCGATGTGGTCGAAGCGCGAGTCGCCGGTCAGATTCTCAAAAGGCGCGATGAGCAGCCGTGACGACACGGCGACGCGCGCCGGAGACGTCACACGCCGCGCATACCAGATGGTCGCCGTGGTGACCGCAGTGAGCAGCAGCGTGGCCGCCACCCAGCGCAGTCGGCGGCGACTTGACGGAGTGTTGGGACGCGAGATCGTGGTCGTTGGTGTCGGTGTGGCCAGCACATCGAGTTCACGTACGACTTCGTCGGCACTCTGTGGACGATCGGCCGGACGCTTCTCGAGGCACCGCATGATGAGCGCCGCGAGCGCGGCCGGCACGGCGGGCCGACGAACCGCCACGCCCTCAGGCGCTTCGACCACGTGCGCGGCCAGCAATGCCTGCGTGGTGCGCCCCGCGAATGGCGGTCGACCCGCGAGCATTTCGTAGGCCACTACGCCAAACGCGTACAGATCGGCGCGATGATCGATCGCCGGATCCGCGCTCACCTGTTCGGGTGACATGTACGCGGGCGTGCCGACGGCCACGCCCGCCGCTGTGACCAGGCGGTGTCCCACCGTGGTGGCGTCGATGAGCGCCTTGGCGACACCGAAGTCCGTGACGAGGGCAATCCCACCCGTCAGGAGAATGTTCTCCGGCTTGATGTCACGATGCACAATGCCCTGTTCGTGCGCGTAGGCCAGGGCGCTGGCGATCTCGCGCAGCAACCGCACGGATTCGGCGACGGGAAGCTCCCCGCCGCGCGTGATGCGATCGCGCAGCGATTCGCCGTCGACGAACGGCATGGTGAAGTACGGCAACCCCTCGGCGCTCCCGGTGGTCAGCAGCGGGACGATATGCGGGTGCTGCAATCGCGCGGCCAACGCGATCTCGCGTTGAAAGCGCGCCATCGACACATCCGCGGCCAGTTCCGGCGGCAGCACCTTGATGACGATGCGACGCCGGAGCGCCACTTCGTCGGCGACGAACACGCGCGACATGCCACCGCCGCCGAGTTCGCGCTGGATGGCGAAATTGGCTCCAAGCGCTGTCTCGAGTTGCGCACGTAGGGTTTGGGTCATTCAAGCTCGTCGGGGATGGGCGTCGCGCACCAACAGGAACATGGGACTGGGTGCCTGCCCATGCAACGCGTCCATCCTAGGCGCCTGCAGTCACGTCCGGATCGCCACACGCCCGCCGCCACGCCACCGTCGGCGCAATCAGTCGACGGGTTGTCAGATCGAACAACCCCACCGTGTAGGTGGCCACGACGCACACTGTCCCATCCGGTGTGCGCATCACCTGCACGACGGTGCCGGTCCGGGTGGACGTGGCCGACGTGTACGTCTCGATCACGATTCGCTGCCGCAGGTGCACTTCGCGCCGGAACTGCACCGTGACCGCCACGATCACCGGCGCCTGGCCGCACTCCCGGATGACATCGTACCCGTGGCCGCGCTCGGTGATCATCTGCCAGCGTGCCCGATCGAAGTACTCCATCGTGGCCAGGTTGTTGAGATGCCCCAGCAAATCGATGTCCTGCTCGTCCACCAGCCACTCGGTGGTGTGGATCGGCCAGCCGGGCAACGGCGGTGCAGGTTGACTCATGTCCAGCGGTCCTGTTTGAGGATCAGATGATAGGATAAGTTGGACACCATGGCGCAACCACTTGGCGGCCGCTTCACCGCGACACTTTTTCGCTACCCTGGCAAGGGCGGTTGGACGTTCGCGCCCGTTCCCGATAAGTATGCACCACCGGTGACGCGTGGATGGGGGCGAACCCCCGTGATCGCCACGGTGAATGGGACCACGTGGGAGACCAGCGTCTGGCGTGGCAAGGATGGACGCACGCTGCTGGCCGTTCCGGCGCAGGTGCGCGGGGCACTGGGCGATGGCGACGCCGTGAAGGTCCAACTCACCTTTCGCTCGCTGTAGCCATGGTGCACACCGTCCTCCCGACCCTGCGCACGCGGCGACTGATCCTGCGTCCATTCACGCTTGCCGACGCCCCCGCAGTGCAGCGACTGGCAGGCGCGCCGGAGATTTACAGCACCACGCGCACCATCCCGCATCCGTACGAGGATGGCATGGCCGAGGCGTGGATCTCGTCGCGCGCGGACGCCTTCGCGGCCGGACAGGCTGCGTCGTTTGCCGTCACGCTCGAGGACAATACTCTCGTGGGCGCCACCGGACTGAATCTGGAGCCGGCGGATCATCGGGCGGAACTTGGCTACTGGATCGGCGTTCCGTACTGGGGGCATGGGTATGCCACCGAATCGGCCGAGGCCGTGATGGCCTTCGGTTTCGAGTCGCTGCAACTGCATCGCATTCATGCCTGTTTTCTGCGACGCAATCCGGCGTCGGGCCGCGTGATGGAAAAGCTGGGCATGCAGTACGAGGGAACGCGGCGGCAGCACGAGGTGAAGCTTGGTGTGCACGAGGATCTGGTGCACTACGGTATCTTGCGCACCGATCCGCGCGGACCGACGGCCTGACACGTGTGGTGATCCTGCCTCACGAGAGTTCCCTCCTCAACGCACGAGCCAGACATGGGTAAGGGACGCCTCGAAGCGTTCAGCGACGGTGTGATTGCGATCCTCATCACGATCATGGTGCTGGAGCTCAAAGTGCCGCACGGTGATGATCTGGCGTCGCTGCAACCGCTGGTGCCCGTGCTGCTTGGTTATCTGCTCAGCTTTGTGTACCTCGGCATCTACTGGAACAACCATCACCATATGCGGCACACCGTAACGCGCGTCACGGGGGGCATCCTGTGGGCGAATCTGCACCTGTTGTTCTGGCTGTCGCTCATTCCGTTCACCACCGGTTGGATGGGAGAGAATCACTTTGCCGCGCTGCCAACCGCCATGTACGGCGTGACGCTCCTCATGTGCGGCCTGGCCTACTTCATTCTTGAACAGGTGATCATTGCCGCACAGGGCGAGTCATCGCTGTTGCGCCGCGCGGTGGGCAACGACTGGAAGGGCAAGCTGTCGCTGGTGTGCTATGTCATCGCCATCGCGTGCTCGTATCAGTGGCGCTGGCTTTCCTTATCCATCTTCGTGCTGGTGGCGCTGATCTGGTTCATCCCCGATCGCCGCATCGAACAGCTGGCAAAACCGTGATCAGTTCACGGGAGTCACCGTTCGTGCCGCGCTGCCCGGCCGCTGTGGCGCTTGGTGTCGTTGGCGTCTTGCTGCTGGGTTGCCAGTCGCGCGAGGCGGACGTGGCGGTGTCCACCGACTCGATCGCATCGACATCCGACGCCGGCCCTCGCGCCACCGGACCATCGCGCCTGGCGTTCACGGTCCCTGCGGCGGTAGCCGGACACCTGCAGCATGTGGGCCTCCGACTGAAGTTCATCGCCTGTGGAGGGTCGGGAGACGCGCGGTCGCTGGAGGACAACGCCACCGATGACGCAATGACATTGCTGCGGGCGCTGGATGGTGCGGACAATGGCCTCAACGTCGTGTTGCGCGTGAATGGCGACCGTATTGAGCAGGTTCGGTACGGCGCGGTCGCGGGCGTTGGCTGCGAGCGACTGCCGCCTGATGGAGAACTCGAGGCCCGCGGCAACGAGCCATTCTGGGCGCTGCGAATCGCCGGTGATTCGGCTCGTATCACGACACCGGCCGAGCCCGACGGCGTGCCATACATGGGGGGGCGTTGGGAGCACATTGACAACACCCACTGGACGTATGCGGCGCAGCGAGCCGCCGGTCCCCGGGACACCCTGCATGTAGCCGTTACCGAGGCGCCGTGCACCGACTCCATGTCCGGTGCGCGGTATCCATTCCAGGTGACTGTGACCCGGGTCAGTTTGACACTGTCCGGTTGCGCGCTTGAGGGACGACAGTCGTTTCCTCCGTGAGCGGTGCGTCGGGGGATGCTGCGGCCGAGCCGCCTGTTCTGTTGTACGACGGCGCCTGCGGGCTCTGCGCTGCCAGCGTGCAGTTCGTGCTTAGGCACGAATCGCCGTCGCGTCCGTCGTCGTTGCGTTTTGCGCCACTGCAAGGCGCGTTCGGTGAGGTCGTGCGCGCGCGCCACCCGGACATCCGGTTGATCGACTCGGTCGTGTGGTATGAACCGCTGGCCAATGGCGCATCCCGCGTGCGCGTGCGTAGCGAGGCCGCGCTAGCGCTGCTGACGCAGCTGGGAGGAAAATGGCGGACGCTCGCTGTCCTCGTTCGTCTGGTGCCGCGTCCGCTGCGGGACGCCCTGTATGACGCCATTGCCCGGCGCCGAACGCGGCTGGTGGCACCGGCGTGTCTGCGGCCGCCAGAGCACGCGTGCCATCGATTTCTGGACTAGGCTGACACCGGCCGGCTGAGGGTGCGTAGGGATTCGACCACCGCCTGCACATCAGCGTGTTCACCGGCACCGGAGTCATCCATGTGGGACAGTTTTGTCGAGTTGCTGCGGCTGACGATCTTCAGCGTGGCGCACGTGTGTGGCGGCAGTCTCGGGACTGCGGTGGTGCTGGTATCGGCTGGCCTGCGCCTGGCGTTGTTGCCGCTGACGCTGCGCATGGCGCGACAGGCGCGAGCGCAGCAGGCGCGTATGAGTCAGTTGACGCCGCAACTTGATCGGCTCAAGCGGCGGTTCGCGGATGACCCTGCCGCACTGATGCGGGCCACGCGCGCGCTGTATGCCGACAATGGCGTCCGGCTGCTGTCACCGTCTGCGGTGATCAACATGATGGTCCAGCTTCCGGTGGTTGGCGGGCTCTTCGCGGCGGTGCGCGGCGGCTTGGGCTCACGTGTGCGTTTTCTGTGGATCGTCGACCTGGCGCAGCCAAACCGGTGGCTGCTGGCCCTGGTCACGGTCCTGAGTACCGCAGCGCTGGCGACCATGCCCGCCGCTCCCGGTCAGTCGCGCGCGCCATCGATTGCCTGGCTGCTGTCGATTGGCATGACGATGGCGTTTCTGTGGTCGGCGTCCAGCGCGATTGCCCTCTCGATGGGCGCCAGTTCGATGGTCACCGTGCTGCAGAACTGGCTGGTGTCGCGCGACGCGCGGCGGTCCGGTATTGTAGTGCGGTGACGTCGCAGAATTCCCTATGAACTCCCGTTCGTTGCTTCCCTCCGCTCACCTTTGCCGCTCCTAGCATGCTCAAGAAAATCCTTCTCGGTGTGGTTGTGTTCGTGGTCGCCGTGCTGGGCTACGCCGCTACTCGGCCCGATTCCTTCAGTCTTGAGCGCACCATCAGTATCAGCGCCGCGCCCGAGAAAGTCTTCGCGCACCTCAATGACTTTCACGCCTGGGAGGCCTGGTCGCCGTGGGCCAAGCTCGATCCGGCGATGACGACCACGTATGATGGCGCGACGAGCGGTGTCGGTGCGACCTACGCCTGGAAGGGGAATTCAGACGTCGGGGAAGGGAAGATGGAGATCACCGGCTCCACGCCGGCCACCAGCGTGACCATCAAGCTGGATTTCCTCTCGCCGTTCGAGAGCCACAACACGACGGTATTCACGCTGACTCCCAACGCGAACGGAACGGATGTCACCTGGACCATGTCCGGTCCGTCCACGTACATGACGAAGATCATGACCAGCTTTGTCAGCATGGACAAGATGGTAGGACCTGACTTCGAGCGCGGTTTGCAGCAGTTGAAGACGGTCTCCGAGAAGTAGGCCGTGCGGTCCTCCACGGATTCTCACGCATGACCGGGCTCCCCCACTTCCGTTATCACCCCGATCCGCTGGCCAGCGGCAGCGTCGTCATCTCAGACGCGACATGCGAATGCTGCGGCGAAGCGCGCGGCCACGTGTATACGGGACCGTGCTATGCGGAAACCGAGCTTGAGGACGCCCTGTGTCCCTGGTGCATCGCCGACGGCAGCGCGCACGAGCGCCTTGACGTCACGTTTGTGGACTCTGAGGCCTTTGATGACGACGCGGCCGAGGCGGCCGAGGCGGCACAGTCGTGCATCATGGAGCGCACGCCGGGTTTCCATGCCTGGCAACCGGAGCGATGGCCGTCGTGTTGCGACGAACCGGCCGCATTCGTGGGGCCGTTCGGAATTGCCGAGATCCGCGAGCGATTCCCGAAGATTGAGGGGTCGCTCATGACGTCGATTGTGTACGACCTGGGGGTGAGCGGCGGGGCCGCCCAGCGGCTGCTGGACTCATTGAAACGGGACGAGGCGCCGACGGCATTCGTGTTTCGCTGCCTGCACTGCGACGGGATGCCGGCGTATGTCGACCGGATGTAGGCCGCGCGTTGCCATTGGAGCCATCCTGATCGGGTTCCTGGGTGCGTATGCGCTACCTTTCAGGCATGCCTTGGCTCAACACTCCGTGACGGCACCGGTAACGCTCGACGTTCAGATAACGGTTCTCGAGCCTGATAAGACTCCTGCTGCGGGGATTCCACTGCGCGTGGTTCTCGGCTCGGCTTTGACCTGGCAGGCGGCCGATGAGGGTCAACGGCTCACAACCGACGAGCACGGTCTCTGTCACCTGCACCTGTCGGTGGCGTTGGACGAGCGCCGACACAAGATGCCGACCAACTTCTTTTCGAGTCTGGTGGCGTCACGCGAGCGAACGCGTCACCTGCAAGTCGCGGTCGAGATGGACTATGCCGGGCGGCCGTGGTTGACGGCCATCGACGTCGATCATTTCGAAAACGGCACCAGCACCCAGCTGGACCCGATGCGGGTGTTTGGTCGCGCCGCCAACGGGCGCTTCACCGACGACATCCCGCTGCGTGAAGGCACCCGTCATGCGCGACTGCCGAAGGGCGTGGTGATGCCGGTGCCCGGCTTCGATCTCAGCGGCTTGACGCTCGATCCGGATCCGTCTGTTCCCGGCTCGACGCAGTGGACGCTCCGGATGATTCTCACGCGATGGCCGGCACCGGTTGTGCGCGACTGAGTTCGCGCGTCAGGCCAGCGGCAGGCCGTCGGTAACCGGCTCCGGTTGGTTGCGCATGTGATCGGCCAGCTCGCGCAGTCGTTGCCACAGAAAGGCGCGCGTGTCGTCCGGCATTGCCTGGTGTTCGAGGGCACGCTGCATGCACCACAGCCACTCGTCGCGTTCGCGGGTACCGATAGTGAACGGCAGGTGTCGCTGACGCAAACGCGGATGGCCGTAGCGCTCGACATAGACGGGTGGCCCGCCGGTCCAGCCCATGAGATACAGATACAGCTTCTCGCGTGACTGCTTGAGACTGGCGGCGTGCAGCGCCCGGACGTTGACCGCCTCGGGCGCGCTGTCCATCAGGTCGTAGAAGCGATCGACCAGTTGGCGGACGCCAGCGTCGCCGCCGAGCAACTCGAAATGACTGGGAGGATTGGACGTCATGCGTTCAATCCTAATACAGCGGGATACATCAGGATGTGTCAGCGGCGGCCGAACAGGAGCCCCGCATAGACGGTGAGGGTGCCATTGCGCACGCGCTGTTCGAGTGCGGGGCCGTCGTCCTTGGAAATGTTGGCGAGCCCGACGCCATACCGCGCGCCGCCGGTGACGCCAAGTCCGCCGACATGCAGATCGACGCCGGCCCCGACGGTGGCGCCCCAATCGATGGTCGTGGGCTCAAGGAACGCATCTCGGCTGCAGTCCGACGAGGTGTTGGGCGCGGTGCTGACCGTGACGCTGCAGCCGACCTTGAAGCTGATGCTCGGGCCAACGTAGAAATGCGGGCCCAGCAGTGAGGTGAGGCCGCGGTCGAAACGGAGCAAGAGCGGAATCTCGACGTAGTCGAGCTTGATGTCGGAGGTGCCGCTGTCAAAGTGCAACTCGGCGCCCTTGTTGATGAACAGCAATTCGGGCTGGACCGCCATGCGTCCACTGAGCGGAACCGTGAGCGAGGCGCCGAACATGGTGCCGGTGCGGTTCTTCGCCTGCACGTGTCGAGGCCATGCAACTGCGAGAACGTGCCGCCTGCGACAATGCCGATGCGCTGTGCACGCACCGGCATCGCCACCACCGCTGCCAAGGCAACGGTCATTGTAGTTGCCTGCAACCAATTGACTTTCATTTATGAGCTCCGGAATCGAGGGATGGAAAGTCGGTCATACCCTCAGACACCCGGTGGGTGCCATACTCGGCACGGTCTGATATCAGCCTTTCGTGAGATTGATCTGCCGACCCTTTGCCTGCGGCAACTTCGGCAGGGTGATGGTCAGCACGCCTTTCTCGAACACGGCCTTTACATGCTCGACGTCCACCGTGCGCGGCAGCGCGAACGAGCGCTGGAACGCGCCATAGTACCGTTCGGTCACGTAGTACGCCTTCGCCGGCGGCGCATCGGTGGTTTCCTGCTCCTTCTCCCCGGAAATCGAGAGCACGTTGTTCTCGATGTTCAGCTTGAGGTTCTTCTCCTCAAGTCCGGGCAACTCTGCGGTGAGCACCATCGCGTCGTTGGTCTCGGAGACCTCGACGGCCGGAATCCACGATCCCACGCGGGAGACGTTGGACGCCAAGAACGGGTCGTTCATCATGCTGCGCACGAGTCCGGTAAATCCCTGATCGGCGAGCGTCGGAAACGGGTTGGTGCTGCGAGTAGTGAGGGTTGACATACAGTCTCCTGCGCGCCGTAGCGCGCCCTGAGTGGTACGCGAAGTCTGCGCATACCTCAGGCGTCACACATTCGGCATTTCCCGCAATATTCGTGCGGGAATGACCTACCGCCGCGCCCGTGTTCGCCAGCATCCACGGCGACGTTGCGGTGCCCACGGCAACGAGTCCCTCGAAGTCGAGATTCACCGGAGTCGACGGGCTCTGCGAATAGGCGGCGGCGGTTGCCGCCGAATCCCGCGTATCGGCGGTTGGCGCGGAGAGTGTGTTGGTGCTGGCCACGTCGGTGCCGACCACATCGAAGCGCATGTCGTCAACGAGCAAGGTGTTGGTGGCCTGAAACTGCGCGCCGAAGGAAATGCCGATGGCGTTTGTCGGCACGTCGAGCACGACGGTCACCTGTCGCCAATTGCCATACCCGGACACCGCGCGGCTCTGCATGTTGTCATAGGCCAAGGTCAATCCCGGCCCATCGACGCGCATCCAGATGCCCGAGGACACGGCGTTCGCGACATTGCGCGGCTTGACCCACGCCGTCAGTCGTACCCGCTTTCCGCGATACGTGTCGGCGCGAATGGCCTGGACCAGTACATAGAGGCTGCTGAAGCCCACCTGGAACGCGCTTGACAGGTATGCCGCCGTCGCGCCGCCATGGCGGTCGGTGATGGTCGTGCCGATGCCGGACGTGGAAGCGGTCGCGCCCCAACCCGCCGGCGCGCCGGGGATGACGGTCAGCTCAGGCTGCTTGATCAGCGACTCGTTGAGGCAGCCCGTTGGCGCTACCGCCAGGCACAGCAGTGCGACACCGCGACGCAGTGTCCGTGCCGTCATCGGCAACGCGGATAGGCGGGATCCGCACCGGCGATGGCCGGGCGATCCTTGCGTTGAGCGATGGCCATCATGACATCGTGGATGAATCGCGCGAGGCGCGCGCTGTGCTCGTACTCGATGTACTGCGGTTCGTCGGTCGGCTGGTGGTAATCCAAGGCGTAGCCCAGGGGAGAAGTAGGTGACCGGCACGTCTTTCAGCACGTAGTTGACCTGGTCACTGCGACAGAACCGGTTCATCGGGTTTGCCGTCACATCCCACGACTTGTCGATGGCCATGGTTTCGCTGCGCACCGCGTTGACCGAGTCGATGATGTCTCCGAATTCACGGGACAACCGACGCGAACCCAGCGTCTGGACGGACGTGGGTCCGCCGAATTTCACCTGATCCACCCGTCCCTTGCCCAGCATGTCCATGTTGTGCGCGGCGACAATCGACGTGAGCGGGATGGTGGGATGATCGACAAACCACTTGGACCCCAGCAGTCCGGCTTCTTCGCCCTGATGCGAGACGAAGATGATCGATCGGGCCGGCTTCTCGGTGGCGAAGCGTTCGGCGATTTCCAGCAGCACGGCGGTGCCCGACCCATCGTCGTCGGCGCCGTTCATGATGGAATCGCGACGCGGCGCGCGGATGCTGCGGGCGCGCGCAATCAGCGAGTCAATCTGGCGCTGCTGGTCGGCCGTGGGGGTGCAGGCGGGATCGTTGCTGCCCTGCTTGCGGGTGATCATGTTCACCGCGCGCAACGAGTCGTGATCGACGGCGACGGGGTTCGTGCCGACGTGATCATTGTGTGCGCCCACCAGCACGTATTCCGCAGCGCGCGCCGGATCGGTGCCGGGCAGGATGGCGACGACATTTCGCGCGGGCGTGGGCGACATGCGCCACTCGTAACTCCAGTTGGCGGTGACAGGCTGACCCGCATCGCCAACGGAAAGTTGTTCAACCGACTTGCCAAAGAGCGCAGACGCGGCGGACCTGGAGATGGTGGCGCCGCTCATGGTGCCTGTGTTTGCCACCGGCGTTACGGGCTGCATGCTCAAGCGACCCGTGAAGGCACCGTTGCGCGCGGCCGCGTTCATGTCGTCCAGACCAATCACCAGGACCGCCACCGCGCCAACGCGTTGCGCGCGCAGGTCGCGCAGCGCGCCTCCGGCGCCCCCTCCGGCCGCCGCAGGACGTCGAGCCCCAGCCGGAGTGGCCTCCACCGCCGCGGCCGCGGCCGCGCCAAACTTGTTGGGGACGTCGGCACAGCTGACGAATGACACCGGGGCTCGTCCACCGCCGGCATTGGCGGCGCCAGGTCCGGCCAGAAACACCGCCACCTTCCCGGCGAACGTGGCCGGATCGAGCATCACGGTCGTGTCACCCCACCGCCCGGCAAAGACCGTCGGCGCGCTGCGAAGTTCGGCCTTGCCGGCAAACCCATTGGCGCCGGTTGGCGCCGTCGGGACCCATTCCGACTTGGCGGTCAATGGCTTTCCGGCAACCATCAGCCGGGAGGTGCTGCTGTCGAACCCCAAGGGTCCGTACGGCATCACTTGAAAATAGGTGCCGCTGTCTCCGGCGGGCTTGAGCCCCAGGCGCTTGAACTCGCGCGCGATGTAGTCCGTGCCCTTCTGATTGCCCAATTCTCCCATGCGACGCCCCATCATGGAGTCATCGGCAAACTGGTACAGCCGGGTCCGCAAATCGTTGGCGGTGATTTCGGGCGACGTGGGCCGAGGTGCCCACGTGCGTGGACCTTCATCGGGCCACACCGGCCGCTCGGCCTTGGATTTCCTGGCGTCGACGGTACGGGATTGCGCGGCGAGAGGAGTGGCGACAGAGAGCAGCGCCAGCGCACTGGCGAAAGCAGCACGAATCACGGGTGGGATCCTGGACAACGGAAACGGTGGGAAGCTGAGGTATGCAGAAAGGTACGGCGAAAGCGGGTGAAGCGTTCGGCCTGATGTGCGACCTCCCGGCCGCGTGAATCCGGCGTACATTGGGATCGATTCCTCAAGGAGCTTCCAGCGTGTTCGACAGTCAGAAATCGCAGACCAAGTACGACGTGATCGTCGTGGGATCCGGTGCGGGTGGCGGCATGGCCGCGTATCAGTTGGCCGTGGCGGGTCTCAAGGTGCTCGTCCTCGAAGCGGGTCGGACGTACGATCCCGTGCGCGAGACGCCGATGTTCCAGCTGCCGCGTGATGCCCCGTTGCGCGGTGCGGGCACGCGCGAAAAGCCGTTCGGCTTCTACGATGCGACGGTGGACGGCGGTTGGGACGTACCCGGCGAACCGTACACCAACGCGCCGGGCACTGACTTTCGCTGGTGGCGGGCGCGCATGCTGGGCGGTCGCACCAATCACTGGGGTCGTATTTCGCTGCGCATGGGCGAGTATGATTTCAAGCCCAAGTCGCGCGACGGACTGGGCGCCGACTGGCCACTGACGTATAAGGATCTCGCGCCCTACTACGACAAGACCGAGATGCTGGTTGGCGTGTACGGCGGAGACGATGACCTTGAGAACACGCCCCGTTCGTCACCGGGGGTGCTCATGCCGCCGCCGGCGCCTCGCGCCGTGGAACTGCTGGCCAAGAAGCATGCGACGCCGATGGGAATTCCCGTGATCCCGGCGCATCTGGCCATCATGACGAAGTGGCAGGACGCGAAGACGCTGCCGCAGAAGATCCATCCCACCAACAAGCTGGCGCAGCGCGTGCTGCGCGAGTCGATGTTGAGTCGGCAGGCCTGCTTCTGGGCCACCCCGTGCGGCAACGGTTGCTCCATCAAGGCCAACTTCCAGTCGACGACGGTGCTGTTGCCCCCGGCGTTGGCGACCGGCAACGTGGATATCGTGCCCGATGCGATGGTGCGCGACATCACCGTGGACGCCAAGGGAAAGGCAACGGGTGTGCATTACATCGACAAGAACACGCGGACCGATCGTCATGTGACGGCGCGTATTGTGGTGCTGGCGGCCAGCGCCTGCGAAACGGCGCGCATACTGCTCAACAGCAAGAGCCCGGCCTTCCCGAACGGCCTGTCCAACAGCAGCGGGCTGGTGGGCAAGTACCTCATGGATACCGTTGGTGCCGGGATTGGCGGACAGATTCCCGCGCTGGAGAACTTGCCCGCGCACAACACCGACGGTGCCTCGGGCATGCACATGTACATCCCGTGGTGGTTGTATAAAGAACAACTGGGCGGGAAGCTGGGGTTCGCGCGCGGATACCATGTGGAGTTTGGCGGCGGGCGCGGTATGCCGGGACCCGGCATGTTCAACGGGCTCGAGTCGTTCACGGGCGGATCGTACGGCAAGAAGTTCAAGGAGGACGCGCGTCGCTACTACGGCACCTTCATGTACTTCGACGGCCGCGGCGAGATGATCCCCAATGAAGACAGCTACTGCGAGATCGATCCGGATGTGGTGGACCAGTGGGGGATACCGGTGCTGCGATTCCACTGGAAGTGGTCGGATCACGAGTTGAAGCAAGCGGTGCACATGCAAACCACCTTCGCGCAGATCATCGAGGCGATGGGAGGCAAGGTGCAGGGCACGGTGCAGACCGACGGCAATCGCGCCATCGCCAAGGGCGGTCAGATCATTCACGAAGTCGGCACGTGCCGCATGGGTGAAGACCCGAAGACGTCGGTGCTCAACCCGTACTGCCAGTCATGGGACGTGAAGAACCTGTTCGTCACCGATGGTGCGCCGTTTGTGTCGAACGCTGACAAGAACCCCACGCTGTCGATTCTCGCCATGGCCTGGCGGACGACGGACTATGTGCTGGAACAGATTTCGAAGCGGGAGATCTAATGGAGACGGGAGACGGGAGACGGGAGACGGGAGACGCGCGATCGGCGGATGGTGCGTCGACGGACGGCGTGAATCGACGCGACGCGCTGAAGGTGATGGCGGCGGCGGCGAGTCTGCCGATTCTCGAAGGCATGGCCGGCACGGACGTGGAGGCACAAACGGCGGCACCGGCGGCCACTGTTGCGTCGCAACCAGCGCGACTCTCGTCGGGACCGCGCGGCACGGCCAGTGATCCGGACTTGTTGCGACCCAAGAAGGACTGGCCGCGCAAGTTGTTTGCGTCGGAATTGGTGACGCTGGCCGCGCTGTGCGATGTGATCATTCCCGCCGATGCGAAATCGCCAAGTGCGTCGGCGGTGGGGGTGCCGGCCTACATCAACGAACACGTGAGCGCACCGTATGACGGCAATGCGCGTGACCTGGTACGGGTGCGCGGTGGTGTGTCGTGGCTCAACCTGGAAAGCACGAAGCGATTTGGTCGCACATTTGCCAAGCTCACGAACGCGCAGAAGACGGCCATTTGCGACGACATCTGTTTCTTGCCCAAGGCGAAGCCGGAATTCCAGGCCGGCGCGCGGTTCTTCGACCTGGTGCGCGACCTGTCGGCGACCGCGTTCTACACCACCGATGCCGGCATGAAGGACATCGGGTACGTGGGGAACGTGGCGCTGCCCAAGTGGGATCTCCCTCCGGCGGCCGTGCTGAAGCATCTGGGTCTGCTGTAGCTTGACCCGTTCGTTGATTGAACACGAAGTCCCCGACGCCCCGTCGGCCACGATTCGTTCGGCCCTGCCGACCATCGTGGTGGCGGGGCTCGGCTATTTCGTGGACCTCTTTGATCTGCTGCTGTTCAGCGTGGTGCGTCGTTCGTCGCTGACTGCGCTGGGATCGGGGACCCGACTGCTGGAGGATGGCGCCTGGGTGCAGAACGTGCAGCTGGTGGGCCTGATGATCGGCGGCGTGGCGTGGGGCATGATTGGTGACAAACGCGGTCGACGCACGGTGCTGTTCGGGTCGATTCTGCTGTACAGTGCGGCCACGTTCGCGAACGCGTTTGTCACCAGTGTCGGGCAGTACGCCCTGCTGCGATTTGTGGCGGGCATTGGATTGGCCGGCGAACTGGGAGCGGCGCTCACGCTGGTGTCGGAACTGGTACATCCGAAACAGCGTGGCACGGCGACGGCGCTGGTGGCGATGCTCGGTGTGCTGGGTGCCGTGACCGCGGCGCTGGTTGGTGACCAACTCGACTGGCGCTGGGCCTACGCGGCCGGCGGGGTGATGGGATTCGCGCTGCTCGGACTTCGACTGGGTGTGCGCGAGTCGGCACTCTTCATCCGCGCTTCGGCCCAGCCTCATGCCGCATCGCGCGGTCGGCTGCGCACGGTGTTCGCGACGCCGGAGCGTGTCGGTCGCTATATAAAGGCGATCCTGATTGGCGTCCCCATCTGGTTCGCCGTGCCGATCCTGGTGACGTTTGCCCCGGAAGTGGCCGTTGCCGTGGGGGTGACCGAACCGGTCAGCGCGGGACAGGCCGTGCTCTGGTTCTATGCGTGCACGTCGCTGGGCGATGTGAGCAGCGGTTTGCTCAGCCAGTGGTGGCACAGTCGGCGAGCGGCCGTAGCGGTCTTTCTGGCGATTCTCAGCCTCGCGGTGGTGCTGCTGCTGAGTGGCATGGCACACACCGCGCGTGGATACCTGATGCTGACGGGGGCGTTGGGGTTTGGCAGTGGCTACTGGGCGGTGATGATTACGATGGCCGTTGAACAGTTCGGAACGGACGTGCGCGCCACGGTTGGCACCTCGGTCCCGACGTTTGTGCGGGCCAGCGGCGTGTTGATCACCATGCTGTTCTTGACGCTGCGCGATGCATCGCCTATCAGTGGATTGGGTGAGGGTCGACCGGTGGTTGCCGCGGCGGCCATGGTCGGTGCTTTGAGCATCCTGGCGGCCCTGTGGGCGCTGGCGACGTCGCGCGAGACGTACGCTCGCGATTTGCGGTTTACTGAGGAGTTGGCCTAGTGGGCACGAAGAGTCTGTGGCAACGCATCCGTCGCGTCTGGATCATCACCGGTATCTCCGCGACGGTGGTTTTTGTCGGGTGGTGTGCCATCGCCTACCGCGCGACATCGGAGGCGAAAGCCGCCATGAAGAGCGACGCGCGTGTGCAGGTGGCTCCTGACGTCGGTGTGGTGCGCTTCACGGCCGCTGGTCAACCCGGCAAGGTGCCGGTGGGACTGCTGTTCTTCGCCGGCTCGCTGGTTGATCCGGTGGCCTACGCGCCGCTGGCGCGCGCGGTGGCGGCCGCCGGCTATCCCGTCATCCTGGTGTCGTTGCCGCGTCGCGGCATGTTCGGCGGTGCCGACTCACCGGAGGTGCTGGGGACTGCCCTGGGTGCCATTCACGAGGACGAGCGCGCGGTGCAGTGGCTGATTGGCGGTCATTCGCGGGGCGCGGTGGTGGCGTCGAAAATGGTGTCGGAAGTCGCGTCGCTGGGTGGCGGCAGCGTGGCGGGGTTGCTGCTGGTGGGCACGTCGCATCCGCGCGATGTGGATCTGTCCCGCTACAAGCATCCTGTCACGAAGATCTTCGCCACGCGCGACGGACTCGCGTCGATGGACAAGATCGAAGCCAACCGCCGATTGCTGCCCGCGAGCACGCGCTGGGTGAAGATCAAGGGTGGCAACCACTCGCAGTTCGGCTGGTATGGGTTCCAGCCGGGTGACCGTTTTGCCACCATTTCGCGCGACGCGCAGCACGCGCAGATGATTGCCGCCATCATCGAGTCGCTGCGCCTGGCCAGCGATCCGCGCCGCGCGGCGCTCGCCCCGCTGTACTGAGCGGCCGAATGCGCCCATGACGCGACGCTGGCTGTTGGGTGTGGCGAGTGCCGCAGCGCTCGCGGTCACGGCGGCAATCGCCGGGTCCCAGCGTCGTGTGTATATCGAGCCCAACGCGCCTTATGACGGGCGGTTCACGTTCGTGCGGCTGCGGTACACCGTGTACAACCGCAGCGGCTGGGAGTTCGACTATCCCGCGATGGAGCGCAACTTCATGACCATCGCGAACGATCTCAGCACGCTCCATCCGCACGTGCGCGAAAGCAACATTCATCGCATGGACGATCCGCTGCTGTCGCACTATCCCATCGCGTATTTGTCGGAGCCTGGCTACTGGCTACCCGACGAACGCGAGGCGGCGGGGTTGCGCGATTGGATCGCCAAAGGCGGATTCCTGATTGTCGATGACTTCTACCTGCGCCAGTGGGAGAACTTCGAACGATCCATGCGCCTGGTGATGCCGCAGGCACGCATGATCCCGCTCGACATTTCGCACCCCATCTTCAATTCGTTCTTTCATCTCAAGACCCTGGACGGGATGACGCACCCCGACAACGCCTCGGCGAAGGCCGTGTATGTCGGGATCTTCGAGGACAACGATCCCACGAAGCGTCTGCAGGTGATCATCAACTACAACAATGACATTGGCGACTATATGGAGTGGTCGGGTGGCGGCTACTATCCGGTGAACATGTCGAATGACGCCTACAAGTTCGCCACGAACTACGTGATCTACGCGCTGACGCATTGAGCCGCCGACGTAACGGCTCGGCTTGCCGGCGTATTGGCGGTTCCGCTAGTCTTGTATGATTCCCCCCTCCGCCGTCGACGGTGTTGCGCGACGCGGCCTGCCTGCCCCGAACAAATGTCGCTACCACGAGGAGTTATGAACGCTCGTTCCGCGCGCCGTATTGCCATTGCCGTGGTCCTGCTGTCCGGCTGCTCCGGTGGCGGCACGAGCGACCCCGTGCCGACCACTCGCACGGTGACGGTCACCACCAATGGCAGCGGCAGCGGAACGATCACGTCGTCGCCGGCCGGTGTGTCGTGCGGCGCGACGTGCAGCGCATCGTTGAGCACGTCGGTGGCGGTCTCACTGTCCGCCACACCGGCCGCGAATTCTCAGTTCGTAAGCTGGTCGGGCGCCTGCACGGGGACGACAGCCAGTTGCACCGTGCCGGCGGGCACCACGGCGGTGTCTGCGGCCGCGCGCTTTGACCTTTCGGTATACGCGCTCACGGTGGCGCTGGCGGGCACCGGCACCGGTTCTGTCACCTCGGCGCCAGCAGGCGTCACCTGCGGCACCGATTGCACCGAGGGCTACAACGCCGGCACGGTGGTCACGCTCACCGCCGCGCCGGCCGGTACGTCGTCATTTACGGGCTGGTCGGGCGGCGGCTGCACGGGCACGGGAACGTGCGTGGTCACCATGAATCAGCTTACGAATGTCACGGCGACGTTCACCCTGGTGACGAATACGTTGACGGTGGCTTTGGCGGGCACGGGCAGCGGCACGGTGACGTCCACGCCAGCCGGCATCACCTGCGGCACCGACTGCAACGAAGCCTACACCGCCGGCACCGTGGTCACGCTCACCGCAGCCTCGGCCGGTTCGTCCACCTTTGCGGGTTGGTCGGGCGGTGGTTGCACCGGAACGGGGACATGTGTGGTCACGATGAATGCGGCCGCAACCGTCACGGCCACTTTCACGCTCGTGAGCTTCACGATGACGGTGAATCGAACGGGTACCGGCAGTGGCACGGTGACGTCCTCGCCGGCGGGCATCAACTGCGGCAGTGATTGCACCGAACCCTACACGTCCGGCACCGTCGTCACGCTCACCGCGGCCTCGGGCGTCGGTTCGAACTTCACGGGGTGGTCGGGTGGCGGTTGCACGGGCACCGGGACCTGTGTGGTCACGATGACGGCCGCCACGACCATCACCTCCACCTTCACGCTGCAGACGAACACCATGACGGTGTCGCTGGTTGGCGCGGGCAGCGTGACGAGCGCGCCGGCCGGCATCAGTTGCCCGGCGGACTGCACGGAACCGTACGCGTTCGGGACCGTCGTCACGCTCACCGCGGCGGCGACGGATGGGTCCGCATTCACCGGGTGGTCCGGCAGCGGGTGCAGTGGAACGGGATCCTGCGTAGTCACCATGAACTCGGCCAGCAGCGTCACCGCCACGTTCAGCGTGGTTGCGCCCGGGTGGCCGGATTCGGGTACGCGGTTCTGCACCGACCTCCTGGCCAGTGTCACCTGTCCGGCCGGCGTGGTTGGTCAGGACGGATTCTATGCGATCAATGTGCCCAACTACGTGGTCGTCGGTGGTCGAGTTCAGGATCCGATCACCGGACTGGTATGGGAGCGCAGCCCGTCGATCGCCAATTTCACCCAGGCGGCCGCCATCACGTATTGCGATGATCTCGTCCTCGACGGCGCCACCGACTGGCGTGTGCCGTCCCTGCTCGAGTTGCTCAGTATTGCCGATTTCGGCAGCACCGGCCCCGCATTCACGTCGTCGGCGTTTCCCGGTATTCCGCCCAACTCATATTTCTGGACCACGACCGACCGAGCCGGAAATCCGGCGCAAGCGTACGGCATGAACACCAACTACGCGGTCACCAACTACGTCACCAAGTCCGACCCGTCCGGGCACATTGTGCGCTGCGTTCGCGGCACACCGTTCAGCGGCGTCCTCACCGTTGCCGGTGGCAGTGTCACCGACAGTCGCACAAATCTCGTATGGCAGAGCGGCACCGCACCTACGGATTTGTCGTGGCAGGATGCCCTTACCTACTGCGAAGCGTTGAGCCTGGACGGCCGCACCGATTGGCGTTTGCCCAGCGGCAAGGAACTCACCAGCATCATCGACCCGACGCAAACGAGTCCGACCATCTCACCACTCTTTGCCTCGCGACCCGCCACGCGATTCTGGTCGTCGTCGGTGTTGGCAAACTTCCCCAACAACGCGTATGCCATCGGCTTCGCGACCGGCGTGAGCGCCGACATTGGAACGGTGTTCAGTGAGCTCCGTTCCGTGCGGTGCGTGCGTTAGCACGGCAATCACAATAGGGCACCAGACGAGTGACGACGACGTTCTCGCCGCAGCATCTGGTGCCCGACGGTCGGGCCATGCTGGCGTGCACGTGCCTGATCCCCGATGGATGGACGCGGCTCCCCGTCCCAGACGAGGAGATTGACTTCGACAATCGGGCAAGCGTCAGATCGGATTTCGATCGGCTGCTTGGCGCGTTCGCACTGGATGAGGTGCACGGCATGACCGCACCGATCCTTCGTGCGATGACATCGGAATCGGCTATTGATCTGACAGCGATATCGGAAGCGTTGGCGATGTCGGGGTCGCCCCCAGACGCTCCTGACGCCGCCGACAGTCGGCCCGCGCACGCCGCCGATGTCGCGCTGGCTGATGATGCCGCAACGCTCGACCCTGAACATGTGATCAATGCGCGACTCCGGGACAGTGGCGCTGGCCTCGTGCCGCGCGTGCTTGAGGTAGTGAATCACGAGAAGTTCGCGGTCGTCGCGGCTGCGGCTCTGGAATCGACGTTCCGGGTGCCGTTCGGGTGGCATGTCATCGACGATGGCCGACGAACGCTGATCTTCGATGTCGCCGGCGGTGTGCAGATCAATCTCAGTCAGCGCACGTCGCCCGAAAACGTGTACGCGGTGCTTCAGTCTATCGGCGACGACCTCGCCGCCGAGCATCCGCAGGCGCAGTTCCTCAAGCTGGAACTGCTTGGATGTCCCTGCCTGGCTATGCGGGATCTCCGCATCGACGGGGAGTCGTTGGATCAGGCGTATCTTGCGCGCCCGTCACACCGGGAGCAGTGCGCGCTGGTGTGCCGAGTGACCGCCACGCGCGCGGAGATGACGCGGGCCATGAATGCGGCTGAGGTGATCTGGATGTCGCTGCACGGTCCGGCGTCGGACACGGACGACTAGATCGCGCAACGGGCATCTGGCGGGAGAGGATGTAAGCGATGAGGCGCCTCTGGAATCGCGAATACGGTGCGGTTGATCGAAGTACCCGCATTCCGCGGCCACGCGCGAAAGACTGTGCGGGTCTTCGCGCCAGGCGCCACAATCGATCGGCGTCCGGCCCCTCGGCGTCACGGCCGGCTGAACACGGCCCCGTGCGGGACCCCCTTGGTGGATCCCCCGTGCGGCCACGTCTTGTTGTCCATGCGGAATCCCGGCACCGTGGCCCCTTCGTCGCGAAACCGTGTATCACGCGACAACTGTCCGGTGGTGGAGGCGAAGCGCAGCATCTGCACCGTGTGCTGCATGGACGCGTATCCGGTCACCACCACGCGTCGCCGATCCGGCGAAACGGAAATCCAATGGGGTACATCGGTGGAGTCGAACGCGACACGGCTCACTTCCTTGGGCGCCCGCGGATTGGAGAGGTCGAGACTCACCACCGCGCTCCATGCAGGAACGGTGACGAGATAGTAATGGCCCACGATGGCGGGAATCGCGCAGCTCGTGCCGTCCTTGCGCGGGAACGCGCCAACCTGCACCGCAGCTGGCGCATCGCCTTCCAATCCCTCCAACAGGAAGAGCCCACAGCTGAAGGTCGACACCAACACCGTGCGTCCGTCGGCCATCAGCCTTGGCTCGGCGCTGAGCACACCATTGGGCCCGGGAAGGGTGATGTTCTTGAGCAACGCGCGATCGGACAATCGCCACAGCTGCACGGTGCGCGACGGCTCGAAGAAATCCTTGTCCATGTCGGTCGACGTGGTGACAATGCGATCGATCGAAGGCACGATGCCGGCACTGTACACGCGCAGCCCCGAATCGGCGCCGGGTGTATCGGCCGACGCGGATCGCACGCGCACGCCGGCCGGCGTGAATTCCACCAGTCCGCCGGCGCGCAGGTGGTCGCCTGTGTGCGTCATCTGAAACGTTGCGAGCACGTTGCCACCCGGCAGGCGCAGGAACGAGTGCGGGTGCATGTACCCGTCCACATCGCCGAATTCCGCCGCGATGCGCGGTGCGTCGGGCGCGGACAGGTCGAAGACAAAGGTGCGCCCGGAGCCGAAACCGTTCGCGAAGAGCTGACGGTCGGCGGGCAGCTCGTGCTCGGTGTGGTGCGGGAAATTCTGCCGTCCCGGCACCGGGAGCGTGGTGACGAGACGACCGTAGCGCCCGGTGTCTTCGGTGACATCGACGACCGCCAGGAAGTCGGGCTGCGTGGTGTCGGCCGACGCGGTCCACAGATACAGATAGTCGCGCGCCGGAGCGACGGTATCGGGGCGCGGTGCGCAGGCGACGCACAGGGCGAGCAGGGTGACCACGCGGAAACGGTTCATGTCGAAAGACGGTGGTGAATGTCAGGGGCGGACCGATTGGCAACGCGCCACGCCCAAGTTCGCGTGTGTAGAGAGCGACGTCAACGATCCATCGTCCTTCTCTCTGCCGATTGGATGGAAGAAAGACTAGGCTTCGCGACACCCTACTTCGCGAGGAACCCGATGCGATTCATTCGCATACGTGGCCCATCCATCGGGACAGGCCGAAACGGTCTTTCCGGCGACCATTGTGCACGACACGCTGTTGGTGTTCAACAATCCGGCCCACGACTTCCCCCAGCAGATCAGCTATCGCCGCGTCGGTCGTGACTCGGTGGTGGCACGCATCGAGGGCACTCGCGGAGGGCAGGTACGGGGCGTCAATTTCCCGATGAAGCGCGTGCGCTGTGGTGGTGACGCTCTCTGACCCGAGCAAGAGATGCCGGATATCCTCCTGTCGTTCCCGATTCTGCGCGATGCACCCACGGTGTTCGACGCCATGACCGCGCCGGCCGGTCTCGACGGCTGGTGGACACTGGACTCCGAAGGCCTGCCAGTATTGGGAGCGCAGTACCGTTTTGGATTCGGGCCGTCGTGTCAGTGGACGGGCGAGGTGACACGCTGCGAGGCGCCCCGGGCCTTTGAGTGGACCATGCGTGACGCGGACGCCGACTGGACCGGGACCCGTGTCGGGTTCACGTTGAAGGACATTCGAGGCGGCACGCTGGTGGAGTTCTTTCATCGCGGGTGGCCACTGGAGAACGAACACTTTCGCGGGTCGAGTTACTGTTGGGCGTCATACCTGCGTATCCTGCGTCGCCATCTGGAGCACGGGGAGCACGTGCCCTACGAGCAGCGCGACAGCGTGTAGCACACGGGCACTTTCGCGCAGCGGACCAGCGGTGCAAACTGCACGCATCCTCTGTCTTCGAGATGTCGATGCCGAACTCGTACCGCCTGCGCTGCGCCATGGTATTCGCCTCGTTGTCGCTCACGTCCGCCATTCTCGATGCCCAGTCACCGGATGCCCTGATGCGCGCACGGCTGGTGGCGCGAATCGCCGAGGTGTCCGGTGCGCAGGTGGGCATCGCGGTGCGCGACCTGGCCAGCGGGCGACGCCTGGCCATTAACGCTGATACCGTGTTCCACGCAGCCAGCACCATGAAGGTCCCGGTGCTGTTCGCGCTGTACCAGGAATTCGAAAGCGGTCGGCTGCGGCCCAACGAAACGATGCGACTGGAGAATCGCTTCCAGTCCATCGTGGACAAGTCGGACTACGCGCTCAATCCCGGCGACGACAGCGACAGCACGGTGTACGCGCTGGTGGGAACAGACGTGCCGTTGCGCGACCTGGCCACGCGCATGATCACCCACTCCAGCAACCTGGCCACGAACGCGCTGATTGGCCGGCTGGATGCCACGCGCATCACCGCCCTCACGCGCACGTTCGGCGCGACGCGCATGCAAGTGTTGCGCGGCGTTGAGGACAACCTGGCCTTTCGCGCAGGGCTCAACAATACGACCACCGCCAACGACCTGGTGGCCTTGTTTGTCGCGCTGCACCAAGGCAAGGTGGCCAACGCGGCCAGCACGCGTGACATGCTGGCCATTCTCGAGGCGCAGGCGTTCAACGACGAAATCCCGGCGGGGTTGCCGCCGCGCACGCGCATGGCGCACAAGACGGGATCGATTACGGCCACCTGGCACGACGCGGGTTTGGTGTATCCCCAGAACCGTGCGCCGTATGCCATCGCGATCCTCACGCGCAACATCCCCGACGAAAAAGTGGCGCAGCGATTGATGGCCGATTGTTCGCGCATTATCTGGGAGTGGCTTGCCACACCGTCTCGCTAGGTTGTGGTGATGAGAATTCTGGCCGTATCGGGGAGTCTCCGGCTCGGCTCGTCAAACGGTGCGATTGTGGACGCCGCCGTCCTGGCGGCGGGTGACACGGCAGCGGTGACGGTGTTCGGGTTGCTAAGCGCGTTGCCACCGTTCAATCCCGACTTGGAGCGCGAGTCCACGCCACCGGCGGTGGCGGCGTGGCGCGACGCGCTGCGTGCCAGTTCGGCCGTGCTGATCTCCAGTCCCGAATACGCGCACGGTGTACCGGGCGTGCTGAAAAACGCGCTCGACTGGGTGGTGGGCAGCGGCGAGTTCATGAGCATGCCGGTGGCGTTGGTGAACGCGTCGGCGTATTCCGCGTTTGTCACCGAGCAGCTGCGCGAAACACTCACGGTCATGATGGCGGAGGTGGTGGTGGCCACCTCGCTGCCGCTGCGCGGTCGTCCATCCAGCGCGGCGGATATCCTGGCGCAGCCACTGGCCACCGCGGAACTCCGCGCGGCGCTGCAGTCGTTGGCCGAAGCCGCGCATCGCGTGGCCGAGCGTTCGTCGTGACGCGCGGCAAACGCACGCGGTATCTCGCGTTTCTGCGGGGCATGAACGTGGGCGGTCATCGGGTGAGCATGAGCGAGCTCCGCGACCTGTTCGTGGCGCTCAAGTTCGCCAACGTGGAAACGTTCATCGCCAGCGGCAACGTCATCTTTGATACCTCGGCGAGTGCCGCCACTGACGTGCTGGAAGCGCGCATTGAATCGCAATTGCGTGGAGCGCTTGGTTATGCGGTCGCGACGTTTTTGCGCACGCCGGACGAACTGGCATCCGTCGTAAGGCAGGTACCGTTTCCGGCCACGGAGGTCGCCGCGCCCGGCCACACGGTGCACGTCGGATTCCTCCGTCGCGCGCCCAACGCCGCGCTGGCCACGCACCTCACGGGTCTTGCCACCAGCGTGGATGCGTTCGGCGTTGGTGCGTGCGAGATGTACTGGCTGAGTCGCGGCCGGACTACCGATTCGCTGGTGAAGTGGCCGCAGGTGGAGAAGGCGCTGAAACTCGATGTGACAATGCGCAACCTTACCACCGTGCGGAAACTCACTGAAAAGTACCCGGGCCACACATGACGCGCCTTCACCAGCTTTCGGTTCGGGAAGACCCTGCCATCAGGTTGCCGTACCCCGACCTGGGCGCGGGCTGGCGTGACGGCGCTCGCGCCATATCGTTCAGTATCGCTGTCAACAACCCTTGAGGAGAGAGCCCCAATGAAGGTGTTCGCGCGTACTGCACTGCTTCTGACGTTCGCTTCCACCGCCGCCCATGCGCAGGTGAATGCGGGCGCACAGGCACCCGAAGCGACCCTGCCATTCACCATGACGCAGGTAGCCACGTTCAATCTGCCGTGGCGCATCGCGTTTCTCCCCGATGGCCGCATGCTGGTCACGGAAAAGGTGGGCCCGCTGTGGCTGGTGACGCAGCAAGGTGTCAAGACGCCGGTGGCGAACGTGCCAGCGGTGCGGGCGCAGGGCCAAGGTGGCATGCTGGGTGTCTACACGTCGCCCAACTACGCCACCGATCGCAACGTCTACCTCACGTACTCCGAGCCGGGCGACAGCGGATCGAGTTTGGCACTCGCCCGCGCCAAGCTGACCATCACCAAAGACTCGGCCAGTCTTGATGGACTGCAGGTGATTTGGCGCGACGGTGCGCGTGGCCGTGGCGGCCAGTTCGGCGCAGCGGTCGCCTTCTCCCCAGACAAGAAGTTCTTGTTCCTCACGGTTGGCGATCGTCAGCGTATGACGCCGGCGCAAGATCCGAACTCGCCATTGGGCAAAATTCTGCGCCTCACGCTTGACGGCAAACCGGCGCCAGGCAATCCGCAGGCGGGCAAGACCGGCGAGGCCACGCTTGGCATTATCAATCCGCCGCGCGACACAGAGTTGGCCAAGACTGCCGCTGTGTTGTTCAGCTACACATTCCCCGGGCCCAACCTCACGCCATCCGAAACATGGGCGACCGGTTTCCGGACGCCGTATGGCCTGGCCTTCGCGCCCGATGGTCGCCTGTGGGAGTTGGAACACGGACCGCGCGGTGGCGATGAACTCAACCTGATCGAGCCCGGCAAGAACTACGGGTGGCCGCTGGTAGCGTACGCCGTGAACTACAACGGGGTAGAGATCCCCAGCCCCGATACGCGCCCCGATCTCACGAAGCCGCTGATCTACTGGACGCCGGTCATCGCCCCTGGAAGCCTCACCTTCTACAAGGGCGCGATGTTTCCGCAGTGGAACGGCTCGGCGCTCATAGGTGGGCTGGCCACGCAGACGCTCAATCGCATCACGTTCGATGGAAAAGGCGGCGCCGCGCCGGCCGAACGCTGGGCGGTGGGCCACCAGATTCGGGATGTGGCGATCGCTCCGGATGGCGCGGTGTGGGTGATCGAGAATACGCCAACGGGCGGGTTGTTTCGGGTGACGCCCAAGTGATCACTGACGCTTGACGTGAGAATCCGCCAGGCGATTCTGCAGCGGATTCCATCGTGAGCGCGGACCTGACGATCGAGCGCCTCGGCGCCGCGCTCGCTGACCGCTATCGCATCGAGCGAGAGCTCGGCGCGGGCGGCATGGCGACGGTGTATCTCGCGCTCGACCTCAAGCACCAGCGCGATGTTGCGATCAAGGTGCTGCATCCCGATTTGGGTGCGGCGCTTGGCGGCGAACGGTTTTTGAGCGAGATCCGCACCACGGCGCGGCTGCAGCACCGCACATACTGCCGTTGCTGGATTCGGGGGATACGGGGGCGGGGAGACGGGAGACGGGAGACGGAAGACCGGAGACGTCGGGGCTGCTGTACTACGTGATGCCGTTGGTGACGGGAGAGACGTTGCGGGCGCGACTGGAGCGTGAGAGACAGTTGCCGATTGCCTATGCCGTGCGCATTGCGCGTGAAGTGGCAAGCGCACTCGATTACGCGCACCGGCAGAATGTGATTCATCGCGACATCAAGCCGGAGAACATTCTCCTGCACGATGGACAGGCCATCGTGGCGGACTTCGGTATTGCGCTGGCGGTGCAGCAGGCCGGCGGTCAGCGCATGACGCAAACGGGGCTCTCGCTGGGCACGCCGCAGTACATGTCGCCCGAACAGGCGATGGGCGAACGCGCGATCGATGCGCGCAGCGACATCTACTCGCTGGCAGCGGTGACGTACGAAATGCTCACGGGCGACCCGCCGTTCACGGGCTCGAGTGTGCAGGCCGTCGTGGCGAAAGTGATGAACGCCAACGCCGAACGTCCGTCGCTTACGCGCAAGGCTGTGACGCCGGCGCTTGAGGCAGCGGTGTTGCGTGGCCTGGAGAAGTTGCCGGCCGACCGCTTTGGCACGGCGGCGGAGTTCGCGACGGCGCTGGTACAGGAGTCGATCGGCGCCGCAACCAGCGCACGTCCAGTTGCGGCCGCGCGTAGAACGCGCACAGGGTTGATGACCCTTGGCTTGTTCACGCTGGTGGCCGGTGCGTCGGCGGGCTGGTTCGCGCACGGTCGCGCCAACTCGTCGACGCAGAGTGCCGCGCCACGCCCTGTACGGCTGACGCACGCCGGACAGGTCGGGTGCGCGGCGATCGCGCCTGGCGGACAACAGTTCGCGCTGATTGTGGGGAGTTTTTCTGACGAAACGGATTGCGGCGGCACGTTGGTGGTGCGCCCGCTGCCAACCGGACCCGATCAAGTGATCGCGCGCGTGCAGGACGTAACGGAATTGCGGTGGAGTCCGGCCGGCGACGCACTGCTGATTGCCGGCCAACCAGTCGACAAGGCGCGGGGCGTCTGGCTCTTCCCCACCAAGAGTGGCGGGGCGCGACAACTCGCGTCAGGACGCATGCGCGGTGCGGGATTCGTCGACGCGGGCCATGTCTACGTTGTGCCGCTGGCTGATGGTTACGCAAACGCACCCAACGCGCTCCTACAGGTTTTCGTGCTTGATGCGCAATCAGGCGAGATCACCGATACAACGCGACTTCCGACGCGAAGCGGGGGGGCGCTGCTTTCGCCGTCTGGCCGCTGGTGGGCGGCCGCGTCCACCAGTGGGACGCAGCAGTACATTGTATCGCGAGCGGGCGCGGCGGTCGACAGTATGGCCAGCACCCGGTACACTTACGCGTGGGTCGGTGATTCTGCGATTGTCTATCAACGGCAACCCGATTGGCGCCCCGGCGATCTCATGCTGCGACGCGTCAATCCCGAGAGTGGGCACTTTGTCGGCGATCCCATAGTGCTTCTGGCGAATCTGCCCGAGGTCCGCACCATCTCCGTTGACAATGCCACGGGGAAGTTGATGTGGGTCACTCGTGTCATCACCGACGAACTGCATTTCATGTCGTTGCCCGAATCTCCCCGTTCCCGACTGCTGACACGATCGCTCAACGCGTTTCTGGGCAACCCGAAGTTTTCGCCTGACGGACAACGGGTTGTGTACACGCGACAAGACGCGCTCGGCTCAAACGCCTACATGATGGACTTGCAGGATGGCGCGGAGATCGCGGCATCCAGCGACACGGTCGCGGCTACCACGGTGTTCTGGCCGAGTGCGCAGCAGGTGCTACGGAGCGGCGCCGATGGAACGCTCATCTCCTTTGATCTGGCCACGGGGCGCGCGCGACGCTACGTCACGCCGCCCGGGGAGGCCGTGATTGGCGTCGCCGCAAACTCGTGGATGTTAAGTCGCGAGCGCGCGGCGGCGCTTATTCAACGCGATTCGTTGCTGAACAACCCGCGCACGATTCCCGATCCTCCGGGGCTCGGTCAGCTTGATGACGGCGCCGTCTCGCCGGACGGGAACCTGGTACTCCAACTCGGAACGGCCCAGGATCGGCGCAGTGCGTTTGCCGTGTACAACACGACAACGCAGGCGTGGTCGGCGATCACCCTACTCGATACCATCACGCGTCGCGCGACGAACATCGCGACCGACGGCTCAGTGTATTTCACACGCTTCAACGGACGCACCGAGATCTGGCGCACGCGTGTTGGCGGTGTACTCACGTTGTACGCCACGCTGCCCGTGCAGTGTTATGAAGGGAGCGTGACGGTGAGCGACGACGGCACGCGTGTGGTGTGTAACGTCACCACGAGCCTGCCCGACGTGTGGATGATGGAATTGCCGAAGCGGCGTCGTTGACGCCAATTGCTACGCGCGGTGTACCTGGCAAACAGCGCATGCGGATGTTGTTACGGCCGGTCGACGAGTTCCGAAACGGACGCGCGAAAACCCGGCAGCACGTCCTCGCCGTCGAGATAGTCATCCGCACTCAACACCACATCCGAGCCGTCGGCACGATACACGCGCGCTCGGCGACGCTCGGGATCGATGGTCCACACGAGCAATGTGCCGGCGGTGAGCCAGTCGGCGACCTTCGACAGCACCTCGCCCGGGCGATCTGACGGCGAGAGGACTTCCACGGCGAGATCAGGAGCGACGTCGGCGAATCCGACATGTGCTGCCGATGGGATGCGTTCGGTGCAGATGTACGCGACGTCGGGGGCTCGCACCGTGTCGGGATTCCGCTGCAGCGTGAATCCTGTTTCGGCGGCGACCACCCGTCCGCGGGCCGCGCCCGACGTTTGGGTGCCACGGTCGGCGGTCAGGTAGTTGCTGATGGCCACCAATACGCGAGCGGCAATGTCGCCGTGCCAAAACCCGGCGGGCTCTCGAACCACGAGTCGGCCTCGAACGAGTTCCATGCGTTTGTCCGGCATGCGCAGCATGAGGAGCTCGTCTGCCGTCATCACCATCGGCGCCGGAATCATCGCCGCTTTCCTCCTCGGAGCACGTGTGCGTTTCATGCAACGATAATGGCGTCGGGCTCACCTGCGGTGAGAAGAGGGCCCGGCGGCGGCCTTCGTTCACCGTTTTGCCGGCGGCCCCGACGGATGCTTCTCGCACGTGGGTGGCTGCTCGGCGCTCCACGCCATTGAGGCGATGCGCCACGCGCCACTGCTCTTGACCAGCGTGAACACATCCACACCGCAGTGCGACCAGGCGCCGTTGACGTACAGGTCGTAGGGGTACCACACCATCGCGACGCCACCGTTCACCATCGCGGTGGGTGTGAAACCGCGCTCGACCACGCCGTTCATTGTGGCGTTGCGCTGCGCCTCGCGCGTGCGCACGCGGTACGCAGTAACGCCGTCGCGCGTGGACGTCGGAAACATCACGCCTTCCGGTACCATCAAGTCGGTGAGCGCCACGACATCACCGCGCGTGATGGCGCCGAGCGCCGAGTCCGCAACCGCGATCACGGCGGCGCGTGGGTCAGGTGATGGCGCGGTGGTATTCCCCGCCAGCGCCATCCGCAGCACGGGCTCGAATCGGTCGGCTTGCCGCACCATCCCGAGGTCGCTCGGATGCGAGCCATCGGTCGCGGCCTCGGCATCGTCGCCGAGCAGGTCGTCGCCGTCGAGATAGTAGAGACCCTTGATGCCATCTTTCGTGAGCGCATCCCGGCACGCACGCAACGCGGCGTGATTGTCGGTGTGGAACTGGGTGAGCGCTGGCAGCATCCACGAGTTGGTCTGCCGCCGATCCTCCACCAGCACGATCGGTGTGGTGGGTCGCGCCGCGCGGATCTGCTTGACCAACGGCACGCATTTGAGCGTCACGGCGGCGGCGTCCATGTTCGGCAAGCAGTCGATCACGTACACCGCCGCGTCGATCTTGACCAGCAGATCGCCGACCGCGGCGTCCATGCGGCCGTTGCCGGAGAACCCGAGATTCACGACCGGTCGATCGAAGCGACGCCCGAGGATGGCCACGTGCGTCATGCCGGGGCGAGAGGCGCTGGCGCCGTGGGTGATGGAGGTGCCGTAGAACACGATCGGCTTCTCGGTACGCGGCGCAAGCCGCTCGAACGACGCCCCGACCGGGACACCGATGGACAGACTATCGATGCCATTGTACAGCGGCAGATAGATCGCATACTCGCGCGTTCCGGGCGCCAGTCGCGCGATGATGCTTTGGCGCACCACCTTCGCTGCCGGACGGGTCACGCCAACCCAACGCCATTTTCCGGCATCATCACGGGCGTAGAGATCGAGGCCGCTCGCCCCGATCGCCGTCATGTTGGGCATGGCAAGCCGGTCGCTGAACAACGTGTAGTTCGCCCAGATGGCATCGGCATTCGTCTTGAAACGGACCAGCATACCGGCGCTGTGACGACTTAAGCCCCACACCGCGGGCGTCACCGTGGCTTCCGCTTGGGAGGGGAAGCGATCATACCACCGCTTGCGTTCGAGATCCGGCCAGGCGCGCCCCTCGACTCCCCACTGCGAAACGTCATGCCATTGCAGCGGTGGCTCGGCGGGTTGTGCCGGCGCCGTCGCGGCGACAGGCGGGGTCTGCGCCTGGAGTAGCGTCCCCATCAACGATGCAGCAGCGAGCAAGCGGGCGAGCATTGCGAAAAACCTCCTGAGGTTGATGCGGCTATTTCGCGCGTGGCTTCGTTGTCGAAGACTGCCAGTTCGTGATCACCATCAGCTGACTCGCGGCACTCGGCTGCAGCATCACGAACCCGCCAGCCGGCAGCACGTCGTAGTCGAGTGTGCCGGATCGCAGGAACGAATCCGTGAAGAGCGGCGTGCGCGCGGTCACGGCAAACGTCGGTGCGAGCTGCACGGCAGCGGCCAGCATCTTGGTGTCGTCGCGGTAGAAAATCTCGCGCCCCGAGGGACTCCACGTGGGCTGCTCCCCACCGGCCACCGAGATCTGCACTTTGGCGCCCGGGCCAGGAAATGGGCGCACATACACCTCGACGCGCCCCGACTCGTTTGACGTATACGTCATCCATTGGCCATCGGGGGACATGGCTGGCAGCCGTTCGGTGAATTCGGTGGCGAGAATGGGGCGTGGTGTGCGATCGCCAGCCAGCGGCAGCAGTAGAATATCGGTGGTGCCACCCTGGGGTCTGTCGTCAAAGATGATCCCGCTGCCATCGGGCGTGGCCGCGAGAGCGTTCTGTGGACCGGGTCGCGCCAGCAGACGCTCGGCGGAACCGCTGCCGTCGGCCAGTTGCCAATAGAGGTCGAGATCGCCCAGGCTGTCAGTCCTTGAGTACACGACGCGTGCGCCATCGGCGGTCCACACGGCGTCCTTCCCGCCGCCGAAGGTCAGTCGCTGCAGCGTGCTCGCGCGGCGATCAAACATCCAGAGCTCGGTGTCGAGTGCCGTTGCCCCCAGCAATTCGACGACAATGCGTTGCCCATCCGGTGATGGTTTCGGGCGTCGGAACGGGCGAACCGCCGGCATCAGTGGTTGGGCTTCTCCCGAACGAGTCACGGCGACCAGCTGGCGATCGGTGCGTCCTCGCAGATAGACCAGTGTGCGAGTCGCTGAAAGCGCCCAGATTGGGAAAGTTCCCTGATTGTTGAGCACGTCGTCGGCGAGCGATGGGCCCAGTGTTCCAACCGATGTGTCGTCTTGGGCCACCGTGGTGAAGGACAAGCCGTGCTCCTCGTTGAACACCACCACTGTGTCGCGCGACCACGGCGCCAACGTAAGGCCCGGCAATTGCCGACGAGTCGCCTTGCCGTCCAATGTCGTGGTGGCGAAGTCATAAGCCCCGGCGATTTTCGTGCCGATGCGGTACGCGATGGTCTCACCATCGAGGAAGGTCGGCAGAAAGTGCGCACGGTCGCCCCGCGCCGTGTCGACGGTGGTGAGCCGTTGCAGCAGCCCCCCGTTTGCATCGACGCGAGAGAGCCCACCACCGCCAGCCGCCCCCAGGCTGACGACGATGGTCCCGTTGGGGCTCCACGTGCCGGAGCTCTGCGCGCTGCGTGCGCCGAGGCTCGCGATCTTCTGCGAGGCGCCGCCGGTGCTCGGGATCTTCCGCAGTTCCTTGCCCTCGGGAGCGAAGAACGCGATCCATTCGCCGTCGGGTGAAAAGAAGGGGCGCGCACCGCCGCTCGTGCCCGGGAGCTCCCGCACCTCCACGTCGTCGATGCGGCGCGACAGCAGCGTGCGTCGTCCGTTCGCCCTCGCCCCGATAACCACCTGTTGGCCGTCGGGTGACACGGCCACGTCCTCGACGGTCACGCTGTCCGGCAGGTCGATGGCGAACTGCACCGACTGCAGCGCGGTGCCTGCTGGGCCGGAGCGTCGCCACCCCCACACGGCGAGCGCGCTGGTCACGAGCGCAACGGCAGTCATGGCGACGAACCATGGCGTGACAATGCCGCGCGTGTGTCCCGATGTGCTGGTAAGCTGCGCCGTCCCGCGCGTCGTGAACGCGGGATTCGCCAGCGCCTCCGCAAACTTCGCGGCGCTTTCAAACCGATCGGCCGGCACCTTCTGCAGCGCCATGTCCAGCGCCGCGGCCACGTTCGTCGGCACCGACTTGCGCAGCTGCGTCACGAGCTGCGCCGGCTCGGCGATGATCTTCATGATGATCGCCTGCGCCGAACCGCCCAAGTGCGGCGGTTGTCCGGCGAGCATCTCGTAGAGCACACTGGCCAGTGAGTACACGTCACTGCGTGGCGTGATCTCCTTCTCCGCCGTGGCCTGCTCGGGGCTCATGTAGTGCGGCGTGCCGAGGCTCAGGCCTGTCTCGGTCATCCGCCCCCCCGCCGCCGCGCTCACCGCGAGCGCGATGCCGAAGTCCATCACCATCGCGCGTCCATCGTGCAGGAGAATGTTCTCCGGCTTGACGTCGCGGTGAATGATGCCGCGCCGGTGGGCGTAGTCGAGCGCATCGGCGATCTCGCGCGTGATGCGCACCGCTTCCTCGATACCGAACTGCGTTTCGCGCGTAAGCTTCTCGCGAATCGTTTCGCCTTCGATGTAGGGCATCACGTAGTACAAAAAGCCATCCGCTTCGCCGGAATCCAACAACGGCAGAATATGCGGATGACTCATGGCGGCGGTGGTCTTGATCTCCACCACAAAGCGCTCGGCGCCGAGCACGGCGGCGAGTTCGGGCTTCAAGACTTTGATCGCGACCTTGCGATCGTGCTTTTCGTCGAAGGCGAGATAGACTGTGGCCATGCCGCCCTGCCCAAGTTCGCGCTCGAGACGGTAGCGGCCGGCGAGGGCGGCGGCGAGGCGGTCGGCGGGTGTCGTCACAGGCGATGGCAGTGGGGCGGCGCCGCGATGCACGCGCGCCAACGAGAACGTGGAGCAAAGCTATGCCCGAAGCTGCGGCCCAGCTAGCCGAAGGGCATGTCTGCAGGTTGGGCAACAACACCGCCCAGTGCCCCGCGATGCTCGCGCGTGTGCGCCCAGTCGTTGTCCGATTGCGGTGCGAAGAACGCCCCGGTGCGACGATCCTGCAGCAGCGCACCCGGTTCTCGGCTCGTGTTGGCCGCGATAAACGCATCCGTCTCGGCGACCATGCGGCGAAAGTGCCGGGCCGCGTCTTCCACGCGATAGGCGCCGGTGAAGCGGAGATACGCGGCGTCTTCCGGCGTGAGCGTGCGTCGCCGGAACTGCTCGAGGTACATCGCCGGATTCAGCCCTGGGTTTTTCTCGACGACGGCCCACACCAATGCCGGAAAGGGCAGGATGTGCGTATCGGCGAAGATCGCATCCACGAGATCGCGCGGTTCACGACGGTTGGCGAGCGCGACGAGCTTGTTGATCGCCAAGTCGATGGGATGGAGCACCAGTCCGCCGCCCTCCACCTCGACCAGTGGCAAGAACCGCCACGCGGATTCATGCGCCCACTCGAGCATTGTGGACTCGCCCGCACGACGCACGATGGCGCTGACAAACCCACGATGCTCGGCGATCGCTTCCACGGTGTACCCTGCCGCTCGCAGCGTCGTGGCATCGGCCACGAAGCTCTGATTCGCGGCGTCGGTTGCGGCATGAAAGAAGTCGAGGTCGTTGCTGTAGCGTTCGCCGCCCGGGCCCATGTGCAGCGCGGCACCCCCAGCGAAGTACGACTGCTCCGAGCGCTGCGGCGCCAGTAACGCCAGGATGGCGGCCTGCAGTGTGGTCAGCGGCATGGTTCCGAAGCGAGGCGCTCAGTCAACATGCGGCGCGCGCAACTGGTCGAGTCGTGCGGCGGCACGCCACCCCTCGCGCCCACCATGTTTGCGCAGGCCATCCGCAACCCACGGCACGTCGGTGAGGCGAATGGTCAGATCCGGCCGCGCCCACCAGAAGCAGGTGACGCAATGCCGACGGTACAATTTGCGCGCTTCCCGTATACACACCATGGAGCGCGCGCTCGAGGCGCTCAGCTGACGCCTACTTCGCATGCCGCCCAAGCGGCCGGCCTCGGCGGTTGTCATGGGACGGGCCATGACATATCGTAAGCGCTTATGATCATAAACACAAGGGGGACAACAACGTATACGGCGTTCTACGCGCAAAGAGAACGGTGGTTTGCAATGCAGCATCACCGCCGTTTGCACAGTGTACTCATGGCTTGGGCGGAGGTAGACGGTGGCCATGCCGCCCTGGCCCAACTCACGGTCGACGCGGTACCGGTCGGCGAGGGCGGCAGTGAGGCGCTCGGTTTGTGCCGTGCTCATTTCGGGCGAATCGGAGACGGCGTGTCGCCGAACCGCACCCCGCGCAGCGCGCGCTGCATCACGTGAATCTCGCGGATCGCCGCCCGGTTGAAGTCGGCCATCGCACTGGTGTCCGCGGGGACGATCATCACCAGCGACCCGTCGGGCATCACATCCCAGGGGCGAAGGGGCGTCGACGATACTGCCGGAAAATCGGCCAAGACCACTTGAGGACGCGCCACTCGCATCGGCGCCTCGCCGCTGAGTTCCGCGACCATCAGCGTGCGTGACGATGAACCCGATGTATCCCGCGGAACCACGAAGTACAGCTGCCGGCCAGTCGGCGACCAGGCCGGCTCCGTTCCCCCAAGCCCGGACACCGCCACCGGGCTCCCGGGCCCCGGAAAGGGGCGCACGAACACCTGACGGGCCTTCACATAGGCGATCCAGCGGAAGTCCGGAGAGAACGCTTGAAACGTGACGCCGGTGGAGTCCACCGCCGGTGAGCGACGCACCGACCCATCCGGAGACCACAGGCCCAGTCCGTCCCCGCCAGGAAACCCCGTCGTGGTGCCACGCGCCCGTCGGGCAACCAGGCCACGGTCCGCTGAGTGTTATACGGGATCTTGAGGCGCCGGGACGGGGTCATGCCATCGGTACTCACGATCGCCAGGTCGCGCCCCTCGGCACCGTCGACCTCCGTCACCAACTGACGCCCATCCCGATTCCAGACGGGACGATCATTGAACAGCTCCTTCGACGTGACGGGGGTCAGCAGCTCACGCGCCAGGTCGAACAGGATGACTTTCGTCCCGAACCCGAGTACGTCGTCATTCATGTGTATCGCAAGGCGATCACCGGTGGGCGAACTCCGCACGAAGTGGTACTGTGCCGCGGGAGCGCCAACGGACGAGCGCCCCACTCGGCGCGCGTCGCACCAGCACCCGTCGTTCCCGCGGATAGAACCCGCCCCGCGCCACCACCAGATCGCCATGGGTCGAGACGGCGTACTGCCCATCGTTCGATTCGTGCGGGGAAAACGTCATCGACGTGGCGATCGCGATGTCCGGGTCCACGGTGACCGGCTCACCGGAGACGATCCCCACTGCCACGTCAAAGCGCACCACCATGAGCACGATACCCCACATGAACAACAAAAAAATATCGCCCACCAGCGTGCCGTGCGACGCCTGCTCCAGCACCGTACTGACTTTGCCCGTCGCGCGATCGAGTAGTCGCAGCACCGCGCTTCGCGGGTCGCGGGTCCGGGGTGCGTGATACAGTACGCGCGCGCCGCCTGAAATCAGGTGGGGGGCGCGCACGAGTTGCGCCGTCGTGCTCGCGCTGTCATCGGTCCCGAGGGGTAGTCGCCGAGGTTGCCCGCCCGTCGCGGGGACCTCCCAGAGGCCTATGCCGTCGCTGTAGACGATCGTGCCGTCGGCGCCCCACGATCCGGTTCTCCCAAAATAACGATACCCACGACCCCTGAAATTCGGATCCTCCGCGATCCGACGCGCGGAGTCTCCCGTCAGCGACACGCTGCGCAGGGAACCTCCCACAAAGAAGGCAATCTCCCGCCCCGACGGGGCGAAAAAGGGCGCGGAGGCGGAGTCGGTTCCGGGAATGGGTTGCAGGCGTTCGTCGGAGAGGCGGCGGCGGTAGAGACGCGAGGGCTTCTCCCCGGACGCATCCACCATTCTGGCGGCCACGACGATCGTCTGGCCGTCGGGGGAGATCGCGATCGCCGGTACGCTCGGACGCGCGGAGCCCAGTAGGGTGCCGACAAACGGTTCGACGGCACCGAGCACCAAGGGCACCGAGTCGCGCAGCGGCACCACGAACCGCGCGGGTTCGAGGGTTTCCGCGGTGCGCGTGGAGGCCTGCCACGCGGCCACACCAATCGCGAACGCGGCGACCACGAGGGAGGTGATGGTCACCCGTTGCGCGCGAACGACGGCCGCACGGTCACTCGGCGCCATCGCGCTTGTGGCGGCGTAGGTGGCGCCGCTGTTGGTCGACAATGCCGTCGCGAACTCCGCGGCGCTCGCAAAGCGGTCGGCCGGCAGCTTGGCGAGCGCAGTGAGCACCGCGGCTTCAATGTGCGGCGGAATGGTCTTGCGCAACATCGTGAGCCGTTCGGGCTCGCTGTTGATCACCTTCGCCACAATCGCTTGCACACTGCTGCCGGTAAACGGTGCGTCGCCGGCGAGCATTTCGTAGGTCACGGCACCGAGCGCGTAGATGTCGCTGCGAGCGTCGATGGCGCGCTCGCCCATCGCTTGCTCGGGACTCATATAACTCGGCGTGCCGAGCGAGAGCCCCGTTTGCGTCATGCGCGCACCACCGGCGGTTTGCACGGCCAGGGCAATGCCGAAGTCGGCGACGAGGGCGTGGCCACCCTGGAGAAGGATGTTCTCCGGCTTGATGTCGCGATGAATGACGTTCTGGCGGTGCGCGTAGTCGAGCGCACTGGCCACTTCGCGCGCGATGCGCACGGCGTCGGCGATCGGCAGCTGCCGTTCACGTTCCAAGCGTGCGCGCAACGTCTCACCGGTAACCAGCGGCATGACGTAGTACAGCAGGCCGTCCGCGTCGCCGCTGTCGAGCAGTGGGAGAATGTGCGGATGCTGCAGGCGCGCCGTGGTGCGGATTTCGCTCAAGAACCGTTCGCCGCCGAGTGCGGCGCCCAAGTCGGGGTGCAGCACCTTGATGGCGACGTCGCGATCGTGCTTGAGATCGCGCGCGAGGTACACCGTGGCCATACCGCCGGCGCCGAGCTCACGCTCGATGCGGTAGCCAGGGGCGAGGGCGGTGGTCAGACGGACGAGGGAACTCATGCGGGGAATGTCGCACCGGAGCACCGGTGAGGGAACGACGCCTCGCGACGGTAGCCCCTTCACTGGTTGCCCCGTAGCTTCTGCAACGCTGCCGTTTACTGGTCCCTCACTCCGCCATGAACCCACTCACGCACCTCACCGCCGCCCTCGCCGGCCGCTACGACCTGGCCCGCGAGATCGGCGAAGGCGGCATGGCCACCGTGCACCTCGCACGCGACCTCAAGCACGACCGCGACGTGGCCATCAAGGTGCTCAAACCGGAACTCGGCGCCGTGCTCGGCGTGGAGCGGTTCTTGAGCGAGATCAAGGTCACCGCGAATTTGCAGCATCCGAACTTGCTGCCGCTATTCGACAGCGGCGAAGCCGGTGGGCTGCTGTTTTACGTGATGCCGTTTGTTGAAGGCGAAACGCTGCGTGCCCGCATCGATCGCGAGAAGCAGTTGCCGGTAGACGAAGCGGTGCGCCTGGCCGGTGCGATTGCGCAGGCGCTCGACTACGCGCATCGGCGCGGTGTGATTCATCGTGACTTGAAGCCGGAGAACGTGCTGCTCGCCGACGGGCAGCCGCTCGTGGCCGACTTCGGGATTGCGCTCGCGGTCAGCAGGGCCGGTGGGCAGCGGGTGACACAAACCGGATTGTCGCTGGGCACGCCGCAGTACATGAGCCCCGAGCAAGCCACCGGCGACCGCGCGGTAGACGCGCGCACCGATATCTACTCGCTTGGCGCGATGACGTACGAGATGCTCACCGGCGAGCCGCCGCACAGTGGTTCAACGGCGCAGGCGATCATCGCGAAACTCATGACCGAAGAGGTGCGCCCCGTCTCGGTGTTTCGACGGAGCGTGCCAGCGCATGTGGATGCCGCCGTAGCGCAGGCGCTCGAGAAGCTGCCCGCTGATCGTTTCGCCACGGCGCAGGAGTTTGCCAAGGCGCTCACCGACACGGTGTTTCGCGCCGCGCGGTCACCCGTCATGGCATCAGCCGGTGCACCCGCAGCGTCGCGGTGGAAGGCCATCGCTGGCGTGCTCGGGGTCACGACGCTCGCCGCCGCCGTCGTCGCGGTCTGGACGGTAGCGCGCACCGACACCGCGCCGCGCGACGTCGGGCTCCCGTACACCGCACCCATGGAGCTGCGCGGGCCCACACGTAGCTTCACCGCGTCACGCGACGGATCGTTCATCGTGTATCTCGCGCATATCGGAGCGCAGTCGCAGCTGTGGACGCGCGATCTGCGCAGCACGGTGGCCGCCCCCATTCCCGGCACCGAAGGCGCGTCCGGTACGCCGTTTCTGTCTCCCGATGGGACGCGTGTCGCGTTTCAGGTGGGGACCGATTTGCGGGTGACCGCGATCGCGGGTGGCGCGGTCACGACACTCGCGCAGGTCACGGAACCGATCGGTGGGGAATGGCGCACCGACGGCACGCTCTTTCTGGGCGACAACGACGGCCGCGTGCTCCGGTTCATCGACATTGCGACCGGGGCGATGCGCACCATTGATGTGCGCTATTGTCTGCAGCCGCAACTGATGAGCACCGATCGCGTGCTCTGTGGCGGTGGCGCCGACAAGTACGCATTCGTCATTCGCCTCGATCGGCCGCGCGAGTTCACGCCACTGCGTTTGGCCACGGGCGGGCCCGACGCCGTTTCGTCCTTTCTGCGCGGCTCCCACTTCCAGCTGATCGACGAGCGCTACCTCGTCTACATGTCCATCGATGGTTCGCTGATGGGCGCGCGATTCGAAAACATCGACTCGCTCACCGTTGCACGGCCGGTGGCGTTGCTACCGCTGGTGCGACGCAGTGCGTACTCCGGCGTGGGGCAGTACGTCGTCACCGCCGATGGTGCACTTATCGTCGTGCCGGGCATCAACGCCGATGTCAGTCGTGTTGTAGAACTCGGGCGTGACGGCCGCGTGGAGCCGCTGCTGGTCGACGACGCGCCGTTCCTGCGCTATGCGGTAAGCCCCGACGGTCGCAAACTGGCGGCGGTCGTTGAGGGAACGCAGCAGCAGGAGCTCCGGGCTGTTGACCTGGGTAGTCGGACGAACGAGACACTCGAGGCGGGTTTCTTCGTGGGCGCGCCCTCGTGGAGTCCGGACGGGAGTTCGCTGGCCTACGTGGTGCGCGACTCACCAACGAATGAGCGATTATTGCTGCGACGGCTCGATTCGCCGGAGGCGCCTCGCGTACTGCTGGCATCGCCCGCGTTGCGTGTAGCACAGGTCTCCGCGTTTCTGGCGCCGGACCTGCTGATGGTGGGAAGCTCGGAGCCTGGTGCTGGCGTGCTGGTTGTCGATCCGACGCGCACACCCGTGAAAGTCGACACCATTCACATCGCGTCGTACTTCGCGTCGCTGTCTCCCGACCGACGGTGGATCGCCTATCAGGGGCTGGGGGTGTCGGGAGTGCAGCTGCAGCCTTGGCCCGCGCTCGACAAACGTTACCTCGCGAGTGCCATCGGCACGGAACCTCGATGGACGGCCGCGGGCGAGCTGGTTTATCTGTCACAATCGCGGGACAAGGGACAGACGTACCTCTCGATTCTCCGGTCGCGCATCACATCGAATGCGAGTACTCCGGTTGGGCCGGCGGAGTTACTCGTGCGCGATCCGCGGTTTAACGACACACCCGGGTGGTCGCACGCGCAAACCAGCGACGGTCGTGTGATCTACCTTCAGTCACCGACGGACAACTACGGCTACTATCTGCGCACGATCCCGAGCTGGACTGCGCAGATGAAACGGGCGGTGGATGCGGGGGCGACGGCGCGGTGATGCGATGACGCCGTGACGCCGTGACGCGGTGACGGGTGCGGGGGGGCCCCCCCCCCCCCCCCCCCCCCCCCCCCCCCCCCCCCCCCCCCCCCCCCCCCCCCCCCCCCCCCCCCCCCCCCCCCCCCCCCCCCCCCCCCCCCCTGCGGGGGGGGCGGGGGGCGGGGGGCTGGGGCCCTGCGCCGGCGGGCTGGGTGGCAATACCTTCCGGGCCGTTGGTAGTCGTCTGAGTGCCTCTGAAAGACCACGCGTTACAACACCGCCTTCGGCACCACGCGCCGTAACCAGACCGCGAGTCGCTTTCCCAACCTCACGCCGCCGTCGGGATTGAAATCTGCGGTGGTGTGCCACGCGTTCTCGGGCTGCATGTCCACACGCATGGCACGCGCCAGCGCGCCCGCGATGGTGGTATCACGGATCACGGCCAGGCATTCCGTGTTCAGGTTGGCGCTGCGCGGGTCCAGGTTGAAGGTCCCGATGACGGCGATCTGGTCATCGACCACCATCGACTTGGCGTGCAGACCAAAGACCGGTGCGAAGTTCAGTGTGGCCTGCAGTGCGCCGGTCATCACCTGGCGACGTACGGCGGCGTCAGGCTTGAACTCGTAGAGCTCCACGCCAATCCGCAACAAGGCGTCGCGCTCGCGCTGATAGCCACTGAACGCGTCGAGGTTGTCGGTGGAGGCGAGACTGTTGGTGAGGACTCGCACACGCACACCGCGCGCGATGGCCTCGCGAAAGAGACGCTGGCTGAGCGCCGTGGTCACGAGATAGGGCGACTGGATGGTGACCGACGTGTGCGCGTTCTTGATCAGCCCGATCAGGGCGTCGGTGCTGGCGCCACCGCCGCCCAGTCCATTGCCGCCGGCGTTCTTGCCCGGCATGTCGGTGACAAACGTGACGCTGTCCGACCACACCAACGCGCCCGATTCGCGGATGCGATCGAAGGCCATCGGCACCGAGGCGATGCGTTGGCGCACCTGCGGCCAGAAGTTGCGTGGATCGCAGGCATAGTCGTGCAGGTAGCGATAGGTGGTCGCCGTATCGGCGGGCGTGACGGTGGTGCGCACCAGCTTCGCAACCGGCGTGCTGAGCGCATCCTCCCAAAACACGTTGAACGAGCGTTGCACGTCTGCCGATGCGCCACCAAGCAACAGCACGTCGCGATCGCGGAAGTTGTATTCGTGGTCGTAGTCGAAATACTCGTCGGCAATATTGCGACCGCCGGTGATCACCACCTGCCCATCCACGATAAACGTCTTGTTGTGCATCCGCTGGTTGAAGCCGCGGAAATTGGTGGTCAGGTTGAAGAGCTTGGCCGGGAGGTGCTTGCCGATGTTGGTGGTGGCGTTGTAGAGCCGGATCTCGATATTCGGATGCGCATCGAGCGCCAGCAGCGCCGTGGCGTCGGCCTCAAGCATGAAATCGTCGACCAGCAATCGCACGGTGACACCGCGGTCGGCAGCACGCAACAGGTAGTCCACCGCGATCAGCCCCACGTTGTCGGCAGAAAAAATGAAGTACTGCACGTCGATCGTGTGCTCGGCGGCCTCCGTAAGCCACGCGCGGGCGACCATCGAGACGTCGCCCTCTTCAAGTGTGTAGACACCCGTGCTGGTGCGCATGCGCGCCGCTACAGGCGCGAGATGCGCCGAGAGCGTTCCGCCGGTGGACCGGATCTGCGCGCAGAACGCGGGGTCGGCGATGACGGGGCGTGATGCATGCGCGGGCTCGCGGTCGCACGCGGCGAGGAGTGGTGCGGCGAGCAGGGCGGCGACGACGAGCGGTGCGACGCGCAGCGGGACGGCACGGCGCTGTGAGTCGACGAGGGCGGCACGGGGGTCCAACGCGCAGATCATCGGGCGAATCCAGAAGGGAGCGAATGCTGCGCGTCGATCAACACGCAGTCGACGATCAGGGCCGCTTGGCAATGTATCGAACGCCCGGCAGATCAGTGAAGTGCGCGACCGGCCACAACAGTGGTTCGATCGGTAGGAGCGGCCAAGGATCGAGGGGCGGACGCGGCGGCGCCGCCGCCAAATGTGCGGGCCATGGAGTGGCCTGCCGACCACGACGGCGAGGCACATTCACGCATGGTGTGCTACTTTGCACGGGGCCAAACACGTGGGAGCCGTGGATCGCTTGCCACGGCGACAGGAACCGAGGGCCATCAGAGGGTGTGGACCATTTGACGACCGACCTGCGCGCGCAACTGCAAGCCACTCTCGGAAACGGCTACACCCTCGAGCGCGAGCTCGGCGCCTCGCCGCGCGCGGTTTCACTTTACCGACAGGTGGCAGCGGTTCGTGTCGCTGATGGAGGAGTCACCGCGAGCGCTCTTCTGGACGCCGCACTTCGCGCGAAACGCGCGGCGCGCGCCGCTGCTGCCGCGACACCCATCGCGGAAAAGCTCCGCATCCGCGAACGACTACGCGAGCGCGATCGTGCGATCAAGCGTGCCGTTGCCGGGGCTGCGCCGCTCCCAACGCGTGATACCTCGGCGTGACCGACCTCCGCGAGCAGCTGCAATCGGCGCTTGGCGCCACCTACACCCTTGAGCGCGAGCTTGGCGGTGGTGGCATGTCGCGCGTGTTCGTGGCCGACGAAGTGGCACTTGGCCGGCAGGTGGTCATCAAGGTCATTGCCGCCGAACTGCTGGAAGGGGTCAGCACCGAGCGCTTCGCGCGCGAAGTGAAACTCGCCGCGCGTTTGCAGCACGCCAACATCGTGCCGCTGCACTCGGCGGGTGTCGCGACGGGGCTGCCGTTTTACACGATGCCCTTCGTGCGTGGGGAAACGCTGCGCGCCCGCCTGTCGCGCGGACCGTTGCCGCTGAGCGAGGCGGTTGGCATTCTGCGTGACATCGCGCGGGCCTTGGCGTATGCGCATGGCCAAGGTGTGGTGCATCGTGACATCAAACCGGAGAACGTGCTGCTGTCCGGTGGTGCGGCGATGGTGGCCGACTTCGGGATTGCCAAGGCCATGAGTGACGCGCGTACGCAGGAGGGCGGTGCGGCGGTGATGCTGACGCAGGTTGGCAACTCGCTTGGCACACCGGCCTACATGGCACCCGAGCAAGCTGCCGGCGATCCGCGCACCGATCATCGCGCCGACGTATACGCGTGGGGGGTGATCGCGTACGAACTGTTGGTGGGTGCGCATCCGTTCGCCGAGGCGACATCGGTGCACGCCATGATTGCGGCGCACATGGCGCAAGCGCCCGCGTTGTTGTCCACGCGACGGACCGACGTGTCAGCGGCGCTGAGTGATGTCGTGACGCGCAGTTTAGCCAAGGATGCCGCGCAGCGTCCGCAAGCGGCAGGTGAGTTGCTGGAAGCGCTCGATGGCGTATCAACGCCTGGCGCCACGACGGCGGCGCCCGCGCCTTCGCGTCCTTCGCGTCCTTCGTGGTTCATGCTTGCTGTTCCCGCCGTTGCGGTACTGGCACTGGCTATCTGGGCCGTGACGCGCCAACGCGCGAACACCACGAATGCGCCAGCCGCAGCGACGGCGGCGGCCGACTCGACGTCCGCGATACGGTCGCTCGTCGTCCTCCCCTTCGAAAGCGTGGGCGGCGACACCGCCAACGCGTACTTCGCCGAGGGCATGGCCGATGAACTGTCGAACGCGCTCGGCAAAGTGCCCGGCCTGCAACTCGCCGGGCGCAGTTCGGCGGCGGCGTTTCGCGGCAAGCAGAAGTCGGCGCAGGAGATCGGCGCCGCGCTGAATGTGGGCGGCGTCCTCGAAGGCACCGTGCGCCGCGCGGGCGGGAAAGTGCGCGTCTCCGCGCAGCTCACCAACGCGCGGACGGGGTTGGTACTCTGGAGTGACAGCTTTGAGCGCGATGCCAAGGACGTGTTCGCGGTGCAGGACGACATCGCGCAGGCGATCGTGCGCGCGTTGCAGGTCACGCTGGCGGGCGGTGCCGCACCGGCGGCCACGGCGGCGCGCGGCACCACCGATCTCGAGGCGTACGATCTGTACCAGCGCGGCATGTATCTCTATGAGCGGCGCGGTCCAAGCCTCCTGCGGGCCCGCGACTACTTCCAGCAGGCGATCGCCCGGGATCCGCAGTTCGCGCGCGCCCATGCGGCGCTCGGTCTGTCATGGGTACAGCTGGCACTGTACTCCATTGTGCCGACGGTCGAGGCGGTCCCACCGGCCACGGCGGCGAGCGAACGCGCAGTGGTACTCGATTCGCTGTCCGCCGACGCCTGGGCGGCATTGGGATACGCCCGGACCCTCGGGCACCAATGGCGCGCGGCGGACGAGGCTACCCTGCGGGCCGTGCGCCTCGACGCCCGCAACGCGGTCGCGCAGTTAGTCCGGTCGCGGTTCCTGGCGACAGTCGGCCGGGTGGACGAGTCCGCCGAGGCTGCGTTGGTGGCGGTCGCCCTCGATCCAGGGAGTGTGGGACACCTGTACCAGGCCGCGCAGCTGCTCGCCCTCGCTGGTCGGTATCCCGAGTCGCTCCGGTTCGTCAATCGCTTCTGGGAGACGGATTCGACGCTGCCGAACGCGGGCACGATGGTGACTGTGCTCTGGGAAGGCGGACAAGTCGCCGAGGCGCGCCGGCGTGCCGAAGGGCTGCTGCGTCTGTCGCCGTACCCTAGCACCATCAACCGCGCGCTCTACGTCATCGCCAAGACCGGCGACCGCGGGCACGCCGCGACGCTGCTCAGCCAACAGCGCGCCGGCTTTGCCGGCCGAGACGATGGAGGATCCGCCTGGGCTTCCGCGTGGCTCGGACTGGGCGACACGGCGCAGGCGTTGACGGCGCTTGAGGAAAGTGCGCGGCGGGGCAACCTCGGCGTGACCATTCCCTTGGGAAGTCAGATTTACGATCCGCTGCGCGCCAGCCCGCGCTTCGCCGCCATCGTGCGGTCGCTGGGCTTGGATGTGGCGCTGTTTACGTCGGCCAACGGGGGGCGGCCGCGGTAAGGGGCTCTGCGGTCGGTGCAGCGCCCCGATGCCCGCTCGCTGCCTTCACCCATCGCGACGCTGGCTGCCGCACGGACTTCACGAATCGCACATTCCGCACGCGCCCGCTGCTCATTAGCAGGCCATCCACCATCGCGTTGCGTCCGCGTGTGAATGCGACCTGAAATTTCCCGATGAACGTATCGCCGTACGCTGGCCTCAGCTCCACACTATCGGCCCAGCGTGTCTTGAACACCAGGGTGCTGTCGGTTGCGGTGATGACATACGTGGCGCCGAGCTCCTCGCTGTAGTACGTGCCGACCATTCGATCGAAGGCCGCGCGCGACGGCGGTGCGACTTCGCGGCGGGTCAACATGACCGGCGTACGCGTGGGCCAGGACAACGTCTGGCGCATCAACCCGGTCTCCGTCAACGAGAACTCCACGGGCTGGCCCGTTACCTGGAATCGCGTATCGCTGAGCGCGACCAGCACCGGGCCATTCGTGCGTCCGAGGATCAGCGAGTCGCCGCGGCGTGTGATGAACGTCGGCGTGCCGGTCGCGGCGTCAACCCACACGGCGGCCATGCGCGCGAGTGTGGCGGCCGACGGTGTCGCCAGCGCGCGCACTGGTGGTGCCACCGGAGCGAGTTTGTCGCGCAACATGATGTCGGCCACGCCGCGCATGAGCGCTGCTGGCACCGCCGACGCGGCGTTGCACATCACGGCGATGGAGAGATTCTGCTCGGGAAACGTGGCAACATGCGCCCGATACCCCGCGTCAGCACCACCGTGCCCGACCACGGTCGCCCCGCGATAGACCTCACGCGTGATACCCAGTCCATATCCGCTGGTGTCGCCATTCGCCAGCGTAGCGCTGGTCCACATGCGCCGGGTCATCTCCGCATCGCCGACCACCGGCTTCGCCGCATTCGCCGTCCACTTCAGTAAGTCACCCACGGTGGTGTAGAGACTTGTCGCGCCGTACGTGTCGAAGTTCGGAATGCTCACATGCCACATGCCGTCGGCGCCGCGCACGTAGGCCGCCGCGCGGCCCTTCACCAGCATGGTGTAGTCGTCGTGGAAGTGCGACTGCGTCATGCCCAGCGGACCGAAGATCCGCTCCTGCGCAAAGGCGCGCAGCGACTTGCCGCTCACGCGCCGTACAATCGTGCCGGCCAGTGTGAAGCCGGTATTGCTGTACAGATACTCCGTGCCGGGCACGAAATTGAGGGCCTTCTGCCTCGGCACAATGTCCAGCACGTCCGACTCGGTGATGCGATCTTCCTCGAAACGGCCACGTGCCATGCCCAACAGATCCCACTGATCGCGCAGTCCGCTGGTGTGCGTGAGAAGATGGCGGATCGAGATGCGGTGCCCGTAGTCGGGAAGTTCGGGGAGGTACGTTCGTACGTCGTCGTCCAGCGACAGCTTGCCGTCTTTTTCAAGCAGCAGGACGGAGGCCGCGGTGAATTGCTTGGAGATGGACGCGACATGGAAGATGGTGGCCGGTGTGATCGGCGCGCCGATCTCCAGGTTCGCCATGCCGTAGCCGTTTTGAAATATCATCTTCCCGTCGCGACTGACGCCGAGCGCGCAGCCCGGGCCATCGGCATCGGTCCAGGTCGCGAAGACGCGATTGATGCCAATGCGCAGACTGTCACTGAGCGCCGCCTGCGCCGACGTCGTGCGCGCCGATGCAGACAACAGTGTGGCCACAGCCACGGCGGTACGCGCGGTCGAAAAGGGAGTCATGGAGTCATTGCCCTCGGCGGCATCTTCGGATCCTCGAGCGGCTCGCTCCGTGCGAGACGGCGAGCGCACCAGGCCATGCCTGCCGCCACGCCGCCGACCACCGCGGCACCAAACCAGATCCCCTGCTGCGCGTCGGATGTCATCGGCTCGAACCACGGTTGCGACACGAGCAGCACCATTGCTGCGGTCCCCCAGATCCCGATCGCCCACGAGGCCCATCTCGTACGCTTCCACACACCGACAGACGCTGCGACTGCCGACGAACCGATCACCAACTGCAGCGCGCCGAACAAGAGCGAGCCCGGCTCCGTGTCGCGGAGTTCGTTCAACGCCTGGCGGAAGGCATCGCCACCGAGAAGCACCATCGCCACCGACAGGATCAAGGCGCCCACTGACTTGAACACGGATTTCCTCCATTCGCGACGGTCGATAGTGTGTCTTCGCGCGGCGGCACACTCATGGATACCCTGTATTATTGCCATGGGACCGCTGGCTGACGAATCCTGGCGAGCGGCTCCGGGGTCGGGACGTGGATGCCCCTTCGTTGCCGTCGAACGCTCACACCACACATGATCAAACTCATCTACTGGGCCTTCGTGGCCCTCGACATCGTCGGGCTGCTCTTCTTCTTCGTGCTCGGCCTGGCAGCTGCCGGCAGTTCACGCACCAGTCCGTTTCTGGTGGCGCTGTACCTGTTGCTGCTGCCGGGCATACCGCTTGCGGCGTCGATGCTGCTGTTCGTTCGCGCCAGTTCGCCGGTGTGGCGCGGGATGGCGTTTCTGCTGGCGGCGGCGCCCCTGGTCATTGTGGCCTCCATGCAGCTGTTCGCGCTGGTGCAGTTCCGCGCCAACTCCAATGCGGCCGGAGACCTGACGTTCTTCCGGGCCGGGCCGATGCGCGAGCTGGTGGAGGCGATACGCCGGAATGATGCGGCGGCCGTGACGACCCTCGCTTCGCAGGTGGATGTCAACCGGGCCGGCATGGCCGGCATGACGCCATTGATCAGCGCGCTGCGGCAACTGCAGATCACCCCGGATCAGCAAGATGTCCTGAGGGCCCTGATCAAGGCCGGCGCCGATCCGAACAAGGGAACGGACTACGAGGTGCCGCTGGAAATGGCGATGCAATCGGCCGCCAAGTCCGGGCCCGAACCGGTGCGACTTCTGCTGGAGGCCGGTGCCAATCCGAACCGCACCGACTCGTTCGGCATGCCCATCTTTTTCACGGGTTCTGGTCGTGGCTCCAGCCTTGCCGTGTTGACGTTGCTCCTTGACCATGGGGCCGACATGAAGGCAACGGGACCGAAGGGCGAAACCGCGTTGATCTTCGCTGCCAGCATTCCCAACTGGCCGGCAGCGCACCTGTTGCTGGTACGTGGTGCGGATTGGAAGCTGGGCCGATCGTTCGCCGGGTTGACCTTCAAAGAGATGGTGGAGAAGTATGCGCGCGAGAAGAAGGACGGCGTGATTTTCGACGATCACGCTGGCGCGGATGACGGCCTGTCGGCGGTGGTGCAGTTCCTCGAGCAACATCAGGGCGCATGACCGGCGCCGGCGATGCCTTGCGCGGATGGCGGGTTGGTCATCAGGGCCGCGACGGGATGTACTACGAGGAACTCCATGACGGCGCGTGGCGTCGCATCGAGGTGCAGGGCGAGATGCTGATGGGGCGCGCCCACCATGTCATCTATTTCGCATCGCTCGAAGAGTGGCAGCGCTACCCCGAATGGGCGCGGCATCGGCGCGCCGAGATCATCGCGCGCATCGTCAGCGAGTTCCGCCAGCCGGACTACGAGTATCACGGGCTGGTCGCCGCGCCCGTTCCCTCTCCGTCCACCGATGTCGGGCAGGCAAGCGTCCACGCGGAAGGGGCGCAGGCGCAGGGCGCATCGCGGACACGCACGCCGCCGCAGGGCATGCGCGCGCTCGTGGTGGCGATTGCCTTGGTCTTCACCATCAGCGGCGGCATGGCGTGGCTGGTTGGCCGCGGACTCACCACGGCCGACACGTTCTGGCCGGCCCGGATGCGATCGCAACGACGCGTCGTGTCGCGTGCCGCTGAACCGGTGATGTACTGGACGGCGCTCGCGGTCTACTCCACCATTGGGCTTGGTACGCTGAGTCTCGGTGTCTGGGGTATCCGCGAAGGCCAACGACTCCGGCAGGGGCGACGGTGAGTCGCGTGATGCCGGCGAATCTCTTCTCTTCACTGTCCATGCCATTCCGCACGCTGTTCACCTCCACCGCACTGGCGGTGCTCATGGCCGCTGGCACACCACCCGCCCAGCCCACTGCGGCGCCGTGGTATCGGCGCAGCCGGTCGATGGAACTCACCGGCGGCAATCCACGCGACTCGGTGGTGCTCACGGCCACGGGCAAGCGTCCCGACAGTCTGGCCATCGCCATGACCTTCTACGTGGCCGGCGCGGTGGCGCATCGTCAGCGCTGGACCAGTGAGGACGAACTCTACGACGTGGACTCGCTGCGCGCGTCGCCGACCAAGCTTGCCGCATTCATGCGGAGTCGTCTGGATAGCGTCCTCACATCGGTCAAACGGGAGCCGATCAACGGCGAACTGGTGGCGAACATGGGCGATGAAGCGGTGTTGCGAAAAATCGTCCCTCGGCCCACGCGGCAGATCATGTTTTCGTTTGCCTTTGAGACGTCGGTGTTCCTGGTGTGGGATCCGGCGCGTCGTCGGTTGGTGGTGTTTATGGAGTGCTGCTGAGGGCGCCGCTTAGCCAGACCGCCCAAACACACACAGCGAACCGCAGAAGGCGCCGGGGACGCAGGGAATTGAATGTGTTCCCGCGCGACCACTGCGCCCTCTGCGGTTCACTTGCGTTTTGGAACGTGCAATACGAACCACCGTGTCAGATGTACTTGCCCACAAACCAAGCCAACGGCGGCAACAGCAATCCCAGGATGATGAACACGATAGGCCCACTGCCCGCTTCCTCGACCAGGAACGCCTGCTCAGGGTGCGACGGATCGACAAACGCGCGCACCCTGGCATTCATCGGAAATGGTGCCAACACCTCGGCGGCGGCAGACATGGACGCATAGCCGCGGCCAATGATCGTAGGATACAACCGGTCGCTCTCGTACTCCTGTCCCGATACGAGATACCGGAACCGCACGTTCGGCGTATGCGTCGTGTTGTTATTGCTGCTGCCCACGCGCGTGTCGGTATCCTTTGTGGTATTGACGTCCACCTGCGAGTGCACGATCGTCGCGTCCACCCGCTCGGCGTTGGTCAGGTTCCGGCGCTGTTGCACAAATTGGGAGATGCCCACGTACAGCATCATCAACCCAAGGCCGCCAAAGATGACGAACGTGACAATGCGCGCCATCAGTCCTTCTCCGGTGTGCCAGGCGTGACCAGGGTGCCGGCGCGCCAGCGTCGCTGGACCTCTGGCACTCCATCGAGAAACCACTTGAGCGAGGTCAGCCGTCGATCGTCGGATTCTTCTTCCACGCGCACGGTGGCCACGTAGTAGAAGTAGACAAACCCGCGATCCTGCTGCTGCGCGGTCAGTGCGGCGCCAATGCCGGGGAGCGGGAGATAGTCGTTCTCAAGGTTCGAGAATCGCCAGTCTCCGTCGTCCACCTCACGCCAGCCGATGGATCCCGCCATTGGCGGGCTGGTTGCATCGCCGGCGCGCGCCGGACGCGGACGATTGACGACCGACCCGTTGGCGGCCGCGCGCACACGGCCCAATGGCACGAGCAGCTGGTAACGCGGCTCGGGATCGGACATCCACTCCAGATAGACCGCGTTGCGCAGCACGGGTTTCCCGGGCTCCACCGTTGGGTATCCCTCGCGTCGCAGCATGGCCTTGGCGGTGGCCACTTTGCCAGCGCGACCCTCCGCATCCTTGCGCGGCGCGTCCCGCATTTCGGCAAACGCTGCAACGGGATCACGGACAATGCGGAATGACGCAGCAATGCGCGCGATCTGCGCGGTGCCCGTCGCCAGATCCACTTCCTTCTTCACCGCGTGCCAGGCGAGTTGCAGCCGCCGCATCTTGTCTGTGTACACATACTCATACGCCGCCACCCTATCCACACCCAGTCCGTACAGTCCCTCGGTAATGCGCAGCGTGCCCGACCCCAGCGTGGTGGACTGCACCACTTTTCGCTGTTCGTACAGGAGGTTCAGTTGGCGAGGCGTTTCGCTGTACTCCGCATCGGTGGCATCGGGAGCCATGACCGACACGAGCAGCAACTGCTTGTACCGCGTGATACTGCCCATTGAGGCCCAGAAGTACGTCGATGCAAAGCCGAACGTGCGTCGCCCCATCTGAACATCAGTGTTCAGCTTGTCCTTGATGTTGGCGGGCAATTCAATGACGGCAATATCGTCCAACGGTCTGCTGGTCCGCCGTGGTTGGAGTGTGAAGGCCATTGCGAGCACGCCAAGGGTGAGAGACAGGCGGATGTTCATCGTCCGATCGGGGTGAACATGGAGTCGGATGGCTGTGAAAGGGGCGTCCGCAGAACATACGGTCAGGTGCCTAATGGCGTACAGTCGCCAACTGGCCGTTCGAGGCGCATGTTCCAGACAACCTCTGCCACCACCGACCATGTCTACGCTCCGGCTCCCGCTTGCTATCAGCGGCCTCGCGATAGGTGCGATGCTGCTCTACCGCACCGTCACCACCGTCTTTGCCCAGCAGCCCCCGGCGCGGAACGGACTGGCCTTTGACCAGACGTTGCCCGAGATGGACGGCAAGAAGCTGGTCATGAAAGTGGTGGACATTCACGTGCCACCCGGCGCGAAATCGACACCGCACACACACGGCTGCGCGGTGGTGGTGTACGTGGTCTCCGGCGCTATGCGCATGCAGGTGCGCGGCGGTCCCGACAGTGTGTATCGCGCGGGCGGCACGTTCTACGAACGACCCACCGACGTGCATCAACTGTCGGATAACGCGAGTGCCACCGACTCGGCGCACTTCACGGCCACGTTCGTGTGCGACCATGTCGGCCCGCTGTCGTCGCCGGTGCCGTAACGAGAACGCGGCGGCCTCAAATAGCGCGCCGTATCTACACCCTTTCGGGTTTCTCGACGCGCTGCGCCCGCTCCCACGCATCGCGCTCATTGGCGGACAGAAGCCCGGGCGGCTGTATGGAACTGTCGACGGCCACATCTGTCTTGTCGGGCTCATTCCGTCTGGCGTGTCGCGTGATGATCGCGCCGGCGGCCAGCAGCGCCAACGATGCGACGAAGGTGAGCTTGTAGGCGGCCAGGTCCAGCAACGCCGCCGGCAGTCGCGACGGCTCGAATCCCATCAGGAGGCCCATGCTTGCCGCTCCGCCGACGAAGAGGCCGAGGGCGAGAAAGGCGGTACCAAGTGCTCGAAGTCGCATGTGTTTCCCCGGTAGTTGAGACCGAATGTACTCGCTACTTCGCTGTGGCCCACGCCAGAAACCGCTCGCTGACATAGCGCGCCAATTGCCCACTCGGACCGTACGGCACCGCATCGAAGGCGTGTTCGGCCCACGGAATTTCGACATGGACCACCGTGGTCCCGTCGGCGCGCAATCGGCCGGCCAACAACGCCCCGAATCGCGGCTCAACTATGTGGTCGCGGCCCCCATAGATGAGCAGCGTTGGCGGCAGACGCCGAGTAGCTAGCGAAATCGGCGACGCGGCGTGGTAGCGATCGATCATCGCACTGGGCGGCCCGCCGAGAAACTTCTCCTCGATGTCGCGCACTGCCAGCGGATCCGGCACGGGGGGTTGGCGATAGCCTTCAACGAGATCGACCGGGCCGTAGTAGTCGATCACACCGCGGATGCGCGGCGCATCGGTGGCATAGGCGGCCATCATGGCCAGATGCGCGCCCGCGGACCGTCCGATCAGCACCATGCGTGAGGTATCAGCACTCCAGGCGTCGGCGTTGCGACCAATCCAGGCCAACGCGTTGCGCACGTCGTCTACCTGCGCCGGGAATCGGAACTGCGGGGCATGACGGTAGTCGATGGCAAACACGACGTATCCCTGCGCTGCGATGTATTCGGCGAACTCGGCGTTGTTGCCCGGCACTCCATGCTGCCACGCGCCCCCATAGATCTGCACCAGCACGGGGAAGGGGCCTTTGGCACTCGGGCGATAGATGTCCACGGTGAGCGTATCGTCGGCCACCACGGCGACACGCAACCCGTGCGAAACGCGAATGGGGGCCGCGAGTGTTTGAGGAGCCCGGAACAGGTCGCGTACCACCAGAGGGTTCGGCCGCCATATGCCACCATGTGACGCGGCGAGCTTGTCCATCTGCTCGCCACCGAGCGCCATTCGCAGGGCATGGTCCGCGGCGTTTGCGACTTCCCGGAAGCGCACGAACGGGATCGCCGACAGGCCGACGGCGACCACCGCAAGGCCGAACGCAACGCGCGACAGCCAACGCCGACGGAGGTCGACTGCGGCCACGCTCATCGAGAGAACACCCAGCACAATGAACCAGGCACTCACCTCCGGCGCACCCACGCCCAGCGGCAGCAACGTCTCGTTGGGGGCCGGTATGACAATCCACGTCGCGAGAAACGCCGCCGGAATGGCGAAGAGCAGCGCGAGCCAGGGGCGAACGGATTGACGAAGTGGCATTGTTCAAGAATTGCCGCGGGAACCGAAAGCCGCCAGCAGGACCCCAGATCGCCCCACGATCACGTCCGGACGCTTTGCCGACACGCTTCGTCCCCCGGGGCGGGCGACGCCACGACAATACCATTCGATTGACCGCATGAATCCCCTGATCCTCTGCTTCGCACTGGCGTGTCCATCGGCCGTGCTGCCCCCCGTGCTACCGGTTGGGGGGCGTACCGATACGCCCGCACAGGTCGCGCAATCGCTGCTTGACGCGGATCGCGCGTTTGCCGCCGCCGGTGCCCGCACGGATATGCTGAGCGCGCTGTCAGCGATGTTTTCCGACGGTGTGATCATGCCATCGCCGCAAGGCGGCTTGGCGATTGGCAAGTCCGCGGTGCTCGCGGCCCTTCGCGCCACGCCGGATGCCACCACGGCGCGCGCGATCTGGACGCCGATACGTGTCGGCATCAGTGCCGACGGCGAACATGGATTCACCTTCGGCTACATGACGCTGCGCAAGCCGGACAGCACGCGAGTGCCGCTCAAGTACATGGCGTATTGGGTACGTGAAGCTGGCGTGTGGCATGTGCTGGCCTACAAGCGCGGACGGTCCGCCGGTCCGGCCCCTGAGGCAGCGCTCATGGCGCCCGCGTTGCCGACGGCCCTGGTCGCGGTTCGGCGCGACGCGAAGTTGGGTGAATCGCTGCGACACGAATTGATGCATCGCGAGGATGCATTCTCACAGGACGCACAGCGCATCGGGTTGGGGAATGCATTTGTCGCGTTCGGCTCCAGCGATGCGGTCAACATGGGCGGGGCGGCGTCGGCCACGTATGTGGTGGGTGCGACAGCGATCGCCACGCTGGTGGCCGGCGGCGACATGAAAGCGAGCCCGGTGACGTGGGGCGCCGATACGGCGTTTGTGGCGTCCAGCGGCGACCTGGGCATCACCTTTGGCGTGATCCGACCGAAGAACCCGCCCGCGGGGAGTGATCCCGGTGCGGGGTCGCCGTTCTTCACGATTTGGCGACGGGCGGACAGCCGGAGTCCGTGGCGGTACGTGGCGGAGTGAGGTAGCGAGGGCGCACCACATTCTCGCGAGCGATCCAACAACGGCATTCACCGCCAAGGTCGCGAAGTACGCTAAGTAGGGCACATCATTTCTGTACCTCGCGCGCTTCGCGTCCTTTGCGGTCCAATGCCCGTCCAATCGCCATCACCGATCCCGCGTCCAGATCGCGATCACCCCGCACCAGTTGTCCGTGCGTAGCCCCGCAAACTGCACCGGGAGTCGCGCCGCGCCATAGAAAATCTCCACGCCGTACACGTCGCTCGGCACGACGGCGTCGATGTTGGACAGCGCTGGCAGGACGACGCCGTCGAGCATCACGCGCAGTACGCAGTCCACCATGCCCATCGCCCCGGCCGCGCGCGTGAACTTCGCGCCACGCGTCGACACCGCGAGGATATACCCCAGTGAATCGGCAATGCGAATGCCCGCCTTTCCACGCAGCATCTGCGACAAGGCAATCGGACGGCGATGCGCGATCTCGTCGAGCGTAATGATGCTGCTGGCGTCGCCGCGCAATCGTCGCATTTCGAAGTCATCCAGGCGCGCCGCCAGTGGCTGGTCGGCCACCACGCGCACCTCGTCCAGATAGGCGCGGGCCTGATCGAGATGCACGGTGAGGGCATTCTCGCCACCGCCAAGTCGGAGTTCGACGGTGGCTGGCGCAAATCCGATGCGACGCACCGTCGCCTTGAAGAGCCCCGATGGCAGTCCCTCAAAACGCACCGCGCCGTTGTCGTCGGTGCGCGAGGCCACGGCGCGTCCCTGTCCCGCTAATCGCACATCCGCGGCAGGGACTGGCCGCAGCGAGTCAGCCACCACCCGCAAGCGCAAGGCCGCCCGGTTCTCGGCCGACGCCTGCGCACCGGCCACCGACGCCATCGCGACCGTTGTTACAAGGGCCAAGGCGAGACCGCGACGGATCATCTTCAAAACCAATGGAGTGGTGGACCGGGTCGCAAGACGGATGAACATCAAACCGCAGGGGGCGCGGGGGGCGCGGGGGAAAGCGTTTGAACAATCAAATGCTTTCCCCCGCGCCCCCCGCGCCCCCTGCGGTTCAATCCGTACTGCGTCCCCCCTCGTCAACCGCCCTCCGGTTGGCGATACTTGGCGCGCGGTTCTCTCTTAACCTTCCCGCCATGACCTACGCAGCCATCACCGGTTGGGGCGCCTGTATGCCCCCGGCGGTCCTGAGCAACGACGACCTCTCCACGTTCCTGGAGACGTCGGACGAATGGATCACGTCGCGCACCGGCATGAAGGAGCGCCGTGTGTCGCACGTGAGCGCCATCGACCTCTCCACCGTCGCCTCGGCCCGCGCCCTCGCCTGCGCCGGTCTCGATGCTGCCGATGTGGATCTCATCATTTACGGCGGCGTGAGCAATGACGAACTCGTGCCGAACAGCGCGTCCGGCGTGCAGATCGCGCTTGGCGCCAAGCACGCGGCGGCCATCGACCTGAACACCGCCTGCACCAGCTTCTGCTACGGACTGGCCACGGCCACGGCCATGATCCGCACGGGCATGGTGCGCAACGCCATCGTCATTGGCGTGGAACTCATCAGCCGCTACATGGACTGGAGCAACCGCAATGTCGCGGTGTTGTTCGGGGACGGTGCCGCCGCGGTGGTGCTGCAGGCCAGTGACCACGAAGAAGGGATGATTGGCAGCGTGTTGGGGTGCGACGCCGAAGCGCGGCAGAGTCTGCGCGTGCGCGGGTTTGGCTGCACGTATTCCGGTCGCGAGGTGACCTTCGGCGATACGCTGTGGGACTTTGACGGCCAGGTGATCTTCAAGCGCGCCGTGCATGCCATGGCTGACGCCTCGAAGCGCGTCATGGAGCAATGCCACGTGACGGCCGACCAGATCGACTTGGTGGTGCCGCATCAGGCGAATCTGCGCATCATCGAATCGGTGGCCAAGTACGCGGGCGTGCCGATGGACAAGGTGATGGTGACTGTCCAGAAGTACGGTAACATGAGTGCCGCCACGGTCCCCGTCGCGCTGGTGGAAGCGCTCGAAGCGGGCCGCATCAAACCAGGTGGATTGGTGATGATGCCGGCGTTTGGCGGTGGTCTCACGTACTGCTCGCTGCTGGTGCGATGGGGACAGCGTGTGACGCCTCTGGGTACCTCGGATCGGGAGTTGCCACCGAACACGCAGACTGCGCTGGAAATGGTGAACGAGATTCGCAAACATCAGGACCCGCACGGACGATCGCGGGTGGGGCTGATGGCGCCGGCGTTCGTGGAAACGATGCTGGCAACGGTGTCGGGTTGATTCCTTCAAACTTCAAGTACTTCCCTTTTCGAGACGCTCCATGCCTTTGAATCGCCCGCGACACTCGTTCGTCACCGTGCGCCCGTTGCTGGCCCGCGTCGCGTTTGCCACTGCGGTCGCCGCGTCCACGGCCTTGGCGCAACCGGCCGCGGCGCCGTTCCTGCGCGTCCGCGTGGACGAGGCGCGCAACCGTGCGATGCTGGATATCCCGGTCGGGCAACTCGACAAGGACTTCCTGCACCAGGTCACGCTGGCCACCGGATTCCCGGCCGGCGGTCTCGATCGTGCGCAGTCCGGCCAGAGCGTGGTGGTGCGACTCGAGAAGCGTGGCAATCGCATTTTGATGGTGCGCGACAACTGGAGTGTGCGCGCGCCGGCCGGCGACGCGGCCAACCAGCGGGCGGCCGCCGAGGCATTTCCGCGGTCGGTGGTGGCGTCGTTCGTGGCGGACAGCGCTCGCGACGGCGTGTACACGGTGGATGCGAGTTCGCTGTTCCTTTCGGACGCCTACGGTGTGACCGAGTCGTTGCGTGGTTCGCAAGCGGGCGCATATCGGGTTGACGTGAGCCGAAGCTGGCTGGACACCGCGCGCACGAAGTCGTTCGCGCGCAACGCCGAAGTGCATGCGGTGCTCACCTTTGTGAGCGATGCGCCCGGTGGATCGGTGCGCCGCGCCGCCCCCGATGCCAAGGCGATGACGTTTGAGGAACACCATTCGTTCGTCGTGTTACCGGAGCCCCAAGGCTATCGGCCGCGCGACTACGATCCACGCTACGGTTTTGGCGGCACGCAATTCGCCGATCTGTCCAAGGGGTTTGACGGCGACTATCGCGGAGGCTTCATCAACCGGTGGCGGTTGATTCCGCGTGACCCCGCGGCATACGCCCGCGGCGAGTTGGTGGAACCGGTCACGCCTATCACGTACTACCTCGATCCCGGCATCCCCGCGCCGTATCGCGAAGCGCTGCGCGAGGGCGGCAACTGGTGGGCCAAGGTGTTCGAGGCGGCCGGTTTCCGAAATGCATTCCACGTGCTGGACTTGCCCGCTGGCGCCGATCCCATGGATGCGCGCTACAACATGCTGATGTGGATTCATCGCAACGGACCGGGACCGTCGGTAGGCCCCAGCTACAGCGATCCCCGCACCGGTGAAATTGTGCGTGCGGTGGTGCGCATGGACGCATGGCGCTCGCTGATTGATTACAACATCTGGGCGGGTACGGTGCCGGCCTTCGGGGCGGCGGGTCCAAACGTCGACGCGGAGACGTTCGCGCTGATGCGCCGCCGACAGCACGCGGCGCACGAGATCGGGCACACCATTGGCTTGCAGCACAACTACATCGCGTCGTCGCAGGGACGGGCGTCGGTGATGGACTATCCGTTCCCGCTCATCACCGCCAACGCGGACGGTGCGCTGGACCTGCGCGACGCCTGGCGCAAGGGACCCGGCGCGTGGGACTCGCTGACCATTCGCCTGGGCTACACGTGGTATCCCACGGCGGCCGCCGAGAAGGCGGGATTGGCCACCATCATGAAGGATGGTCTGGCGCGCAACGTGCGATTCATCAACGACACGTATGCCGGTTCCAACGGGTCCATTCCGCAAGTCACGCGCTGGGATGAAGGCACCACGATGTTCGATGCCGTCACGCGTTCGTCGCAGGTGCGACGCATCCTGATTGACAAGTTCGACGAGCGGGCCATCCAGCCGGGCGAGCCGATGGCGATGCTCAACATGCGCTTCACGCATGTCTACCTGCATCACCGGTATTCGCTGGAAGCGCTGTGCAAGTATGTGGGTGGAATGGACTTCACGTTCACGCTGCGCGGCGACGGACAAGTACCCACGCGGGTGCTGCCCGCGGCCGATCAGCGCAAGGCGTTGAATATGGCGCTGGATGCGCTCAAGCCGTCGGAACTCACGGTACCGGAACGCGTGATTGCGATGATCCCGCCGCCGCCGCCGGGGTTCAATACCGACATGACGTGGATTGACGGCAGTGGCGGAACCGCCTTCGATCAGGTGACGCTGGCCGGCGGCCTGGCCAACGAAGTCGTCGGCTATCTGCTGGATCGGGAGCGCGCCGCACGCCTGGTGCTGTTTCAGGCGCGCGATGCGAACGCGTTGGGACTCGACGAAGTGCTGGGGACGATCGTGCGTCGCACGTGGGGAGCTGCGACACCCGCGTCGTCGGCGGAACGCGCGGTGCTGCGCGCGTCGCAGCGGGCGGCGCTCGATGTGATGCTCGACCTGGCGGGTGACAAGCGTGCCATGCCCGATGTGCGTGCGCAGGCCACCCTGCATGTGCGTGCGCTCGATCAGCGGTTGGCGGCAGCGCCCGGTGCCGATGCGGCCGCGCGTGCACATGTGGCGGCGGCACGTCGTGACATCGCGCGATTCGTCGCGGGCGAGGATACCCCGGAATCGCGTCCGCGCTACCCGGTTATCACGCTTCCGTGGCCATGAGGTAGTGGTCATGCAACGGCCGATTCGGCATCTCGTGCCGGCGTGGTTGCTGGCGGGCGCGCTGGCGCTGAGTCCCTGTGCCGTCTTGGCACAGGGGAGCGCGCCACAGATCGAACGGCCGATTGCCTTTGACGCCGCGGGTCATGTGACGGTGGTGACACCCACATTGGCGGCGCGTTGGAAACTTTCGGCGCCGGAGTGGCCGCTGGGTGTCGATTGGAAGGACGCGCGACTGTATGCAACCGACGGCGGAGCGGCCGTGCTGGTCGCGCAACGTGTGGACGGCACGGTGGCGCGCTATGCGTACGTGGCGGGTGATTTGGCGGCATTGCGCCGGGTGATTGATGCGGCGGTGCTGGCGCAGGGCTCGGCGGGCGCTGGCACGCGCGGCAGCACCGGATTCGAGTTGTCAGAACCGGCCGGGAATGTGTTTGTGCGCAATCAGACGGTATTGGGGCTCTTTGCCTATGGACCGGCCACCGCCGCGATTCTCAGTGACAACGGTGCGGCAGCCGGTGGCGGGTACCTGCTGGCCGCCGGCACGTCGTTTTTCGTGGCGGCGCGCATGGTGCGCAACCGATCGGTGTCGCGGGCCCAGACCATTCTGGCCTTTCACGGTGGTACACGGGGCAGCCTCGCGGGCGCGGCCATTGCCGCCATTGCCCGAGCCGACGGTGGTGCCGGCTATGGCGCGCCGATTCTTGCCGGAGCGCTCGGCGGCACCATCGCCGGATTTCACGGCGCGAAGGGCATGAGCGACGGGGAGGCCGCCTCGTCGGGATTTGGTGCCGACCTGAGCGCGGCCACGACAATCGGATTGGTCGGCGCGCTCGGTGCGTTTGACGAAGACACATCGTACCACGGCGACGGGCCACCGCCGCGTGCCCGACCGGCGCTTGGTGCCGCGATTGCAGCGGGAGTTGCGGGCTATTGGGTGGGACCCCGCTACGCGCGACGGTCCGCATACAATGTCACGGCGGGCGACATCGACATGGTGTTCACCAGTGCCGCACTGGGGGCGTTGGCGACGAATGCCGTGTTCTCCAACAGCACGGCTCGGCGCACAGGATTTGCCGTGAGCACCGCCGGTATGCTGGCCGGCGCGGCGATTGCCGATCGACTCATGGTACGTCGGGCCGATCGCACCTCGGCCGACGGAACACTGGCGCAGTTGGGTGCGGTGGCCGGCATGCTGATGGGTGGGGGCGTGGCCATCATGGCCGACGTCAATCGCCAACCGGGTGTCGCTCTTGTTGCCGCAGGCGGCGCGCTGGGATTGGTGGCAGCAGACCGTATCCTGGCGCCGTCGCCCGATGCGGGTCCCAAGCGCGGCGTCCTGCCCAGCGAAAGCTCCAGTGGATTGTACGGTGGATCGTCCGCGTCCTCGCGTGTCTCCCTGTCCATCATCCCCGCGGCCACCTCGATCGCTTTGGGGATGAGTGGAACGCGAACGGCTCGCCCCACCCGGCAGTCGCTGATGGCGCGCCCGACGATCACCAATGTCCCGGTGATGCGCATCGCATTCTGATCGGTTCGGACGTCGACCACAGCCTCCCAACGAGGGAGCAAACGGTCGCCGTCGACTACATGGCGATCGCTCGGTCAGCCCGTTTCTTGACGGCGTCAATGAACCGACGCGCGTCCTCTTCCTTGAACACCGCATTCCGGTTCGAGTCGCTGTTCAGCTTCACCTTGGCGTCGCTGTTCTTGAGGTCGAATCGAATGTGTCCGCTTTCGTAGCGCAGATTCTGCACGTCGGTGGCCGGCACGCGCACCATGAAACCCATGGCGCCGGTCACGACTTTGGAGACCGACTTTGCGATGAGTCCGCCAATGCCGCTCTGATCGCCGCTGCTGTCGATGTCCTTGGTGATTTCCGCGCCCACCGAGTTGCGCAGGCTGTCGGAGAGGTGCATCCGAACCGTGTCGCCAATGAGTGACAACACCAGGACGCCATCGGTGCTCACGATCCGCACGTCATTCGGCCCCAATTGCGGATTGCGTTCCGCTTCGTTGCCAAACTCGACCTTCAGGGTTCCAGTGCTGTCGACCGGTGGTGCCTTGTCCTTGATCGTGCATCCAGGAAGCAGCGATATGGCGACGAGGGTGAGGAGCACACGAGACTGGCGCAACAGCGGGTGCATGACAGTCGGGGTTGGAGTGATCAGAACGCGAGTCCGAAGGAGACCGGAATGAACTGTGCCTTGGAGTATCCGAAGGTGCCGGCGTTGTAGGACGCCGTGCCGAGTCGCGCTTCCACGAATCCTTCCGCGCGACCGAGATGGAAACGAAAACCGGCGCCGGCGTTCATGGTCAACTGCGTTTCGTTTTCGCTGGACGCGTCGAGGTTGAGCACGCCGACCCCGCCCAGGATGTACAGTCCCGCCGCCAACGGCACTTCGATATTGCCGATGGCGCCCAGGAACTGTGTGGTTTGCGTGGAGTCGGAGCCCGTGTAACCGATGGGTCGTAACAACGTGTTCACTGGCGGCAGTTTCTGTTTCAGCCGTGTGAGCGAAAGTTCGGGACGCACGGTGACGGGCAATCCGGCAAATGTGAGCAGCAGTGATGCATCGGCGTGCAATCCCGTGTCGTGGAAGTCCTTGAGGTCGCCTTGTGGCAAGGTCATCCCGCCGCTGACCACGACGCGAATGGGCTTCGTCGAACCGGACCGCTGCGCGAGGAGGGCAGGGGAGATTGTCAGCGTTGCGATCAACAGGGTCGCGAACGTGACCAAGGGCGTGAGACGGCGCATAAGTCGTCCTGGGAAGGAGGGGACTGCTCCACGACGATGCGACATCCCGGGCAATTGGGCAAGGTGAAATGTGGCGTCGCGAACTTCGTCCGCGCGGCCTCGGGCCCTCGGCCAGGCCTCCAAACAAAAAACGCCCGCCAAGTCAGGCGGGCGGACCGTGCATCAACGGCTGAACGACGCGGGCGACGAACTGGCCGACGGCGCCGAGGGGGGGCGGCCCCCGTCATGCGCCAGTGCCTCTCGCACCATCAAGACGGTGATGGCGGCAAGCATCATGGGAATGGTGGCGAGCACCACCATCGAAAATGGCGCGCGCGTCGGTCGGCGTGGTGCGTGCACAGCGGCCCCTCCGCTCGGGTGGTCGGATCTGCGTGTACGGACTTCACACAATATGATCACGGACCGGCAAGGAAAGTTGCAAATTCGGTACAGGAATGTGTCCGAGCGCACATTCGTTACTACAGTCGAGGTCGGCTTGTGACTGAGTACTCAGTACTCAGTACTCAGCTCAGTACTCTTGTGCTCATCCCCCTACAGTCCTTACGGACAGGCTCATGACCCAAGTCGTACACGCAGCCGTCATGACGGCCCCGCATCAGCCCATCGAATTGCGCGAACTGCCATGGCCGACGTTGACGCCCGGCAGCGCGATGCTGCGCACCAAGTTCTCGGAAGTGTGCGGCACCGACGTGCACCTGCATCACGGTCGGTTGTCCGGCGTGCCGTATCCCATCGTGCCCGGACACGTGTCGGTGGGTCACCTGGCGGAAATCCGCGGCACGATGACCGATATCGAAGGCGTCGCCTTTCGCGAAGGTGATCTGGTCACGTTCCTCGATGTGCACGAAACCTGCGGGTCGTGCTATGAGTGTCTGGTGACGAAGCAGACCACGCGATGTCCGCATCGCAAGGTGTATGGGATCACCTATGGCATCGCCGATGGGCCGCTGGGCGGATGGGCCGATCATATCTGGATGAAGCCCGGCGTCAAGCTGTTGCGACTCCCGCCGTCGGTCGACCCGGCGCAGTTCATCGCGGGCGGTTGCGGGCTGGTGACGGCGATGCATGCGGTGGAGCGCGGTGGTGTGCGACTGGGTTCGTCGGTGGCGGTGCTGGGGGCCGGACCCGTGGGACAGGCTGCTATTGCGCTGTCGGCACTCTCAGGCGCGCAGTCGGTGATTGCGATTGGCGCACCGGCCGCCCGACTGGCATTCGCCACGCGCATGGGGGCCACAGCCACGGTTGGGTTGGATGTGCCGCACGCCGATCGGGTTGTCGCCGTGCGAGCCGCCAACGACGGGCGCGGGGTGGACATCGTCATCGAGGCGTCGGGAGATCCCTCGGCGGTGGGACAGGCGCTTGATCTCGTGCGCGACGGCGGTGTGGTGGTCGTGGCCGGACAGTACACGGACGCTGGACCGGTCACCATCAATCCCCACACGCAACTCAATCGCAAGCACGCCGAGGTGCGTGGTTGCTGGGGGTGTGACTACTCGCACTTTCATAGAGCGGTGCAGTTGCTGGCCCATCAGGGCGGGCAGTTGCCATGGCTTGATGCGCTGTCTCAGCGCTTCACGTTGGAACAGGCCAACGAGGCCTTGGCGGCCGTGGCGGAGCGCACGGTGGTCAAGGCGTTGATCGTGCCCGGGTAAGAGGGGCGCTGACGCCCTTCACACGGCGCGTCGCAACACGAAGAAGAAGGGCCGCGCCGCGCCACGCTGATCCATCAGTCCGAGCAGCGTCGATGCATCCACGCGTCGAAACACGTCGTGAATCGGCAGGTGATCGTAGATCATGGTGGCGGTCATCACGCCGCGATATTCCATGAGTCTCAGGCGCGCCGCCGCCTTGGTGGTGCGCAGGCAGGGCAGCGCCAGCGTGAAGAGCGCGCGCGCTGCGGCGGACTGCGCCAATGCGCGATATCGCACGAGTCCCAGTGGCATCAGTCGTGGTGACACGGCAAACGGGGGGCGATTGCCCGAGGCAAACAGCAGTGGATCGACGTGATCGACGTCATGAAAATCCTTGCCGAACCATCCGTAGTGCTCAAGTAATCCGTCCATCGGATGACCGGTTGGCACGCCGCCGCCCCGCCACCGACCGATCATGGCGTCCAGCGACACCGGCGCGCCCGCATCGAAACACGCGAGCGCGTCCTCCGTGCTCGCGATTGATTCAAGCGTCATCAGGGTGAGGCGGGGCGTTCGCGCAGCGCCTTGCGAAGCGGGACCCCATCGAGCGGCTCCATCGGCTTCACCCCGGCAATCGCGGCAAGGGTCGGCGCGATATCGACGGTGCGCACGAAACCGGGATACGTGCCGTTCTGCACGCCAAAACCGGAGAAAATGAGCGGTACGTGCGAGTCGTAGTCGTACGGCGAACCGTGGGAGGCCACGTTGCCGCCCCACGTGCTCATTGGCGTGAGGGTGATAAGCATCTCGATGTTGACCGTCGACGGAAACTGGTGCGTCCAGCGCCGCGCGATGACGTCGTTGGCGGAATCCGCCAACAGGTCGCGGAACCGGTCAACGCGAGCCACGCCGATTTCCCTGCGGGCCGCCGTGGCGAAAAATGCCAGCAGCGAGTCGGGGTCCAAGGCCTTCTTGCGAAAGGCCGCGCGCTCCAGCTGGACGATGTTCTGTTCCTGAATGAACGCGAGGGTATCGATGCCGGCCGCGCGCAGCTTAGCGCGCACCACTGTCCGCAACGATTCCAACGAGGCGCGAACCGGCATCGGCGTGACGGTCTTCGCCGCCAGCTCCGGAATGCGCCCCATGCCGTGATCGGACGTGAGGATGACGGTCACGGTGGACGAGTCGCGGATGGCGTACAGGGAATCCAGGAACCGCCCAATCACGCGATCGACGCGCAGTACCTGATCGTGGATCTCGCGCGAATCCGGGCCATACCGATGTCCCACCAAATCCGTCGTCGATAGCGAGATCGTGAGCAGATCGGTGCGCGCCGTCGCGCCCAGCTCCAGGCTGCGCACCCCGGCCAGGGCAAACGTCGCGACGACATCGTCCATGTAGGGCGAGGCACGAATGAGATTCACCGCATCGAACGGGTCCTCCGGCATCAGATGCGGAAACAGGAACTGCTTGCCCGCGCCCTCCACGTCGACACTGTCCGGCTCATGATACGCGCTATCGGGCAGCAGCAGCGTCCAGTGCTTGCCCGCATACGTGGCCGGGACCTGACGGTCGTTGAACGCCTTGACCCAATCGGGCAGCGCCTTGCGATAGTAGGTGCTGGTCACGAACCGACCATCCGGCGAATACCAGTACACGTCGCTGGGCGCCTTGCCGTTGGGCAGGATGGCCGCGCGATCCTTCATGGACACGGAGAGGGTGCGCGTCTTGCTGTCGGCCGCGCGCATCCAATCCGCCAGGGTGGTTCCGAGGAATCGTTTCGGAGATGCTCCGGATCCATATCCGTTTGCCAGGAGCGGCGCGGACTCGTCCTCGACGCCGATGCTGTTCATCATGATGCCGGTTGACCGCGGAAAGCGGCCGGACAGCATCGTCGCGTGCCCTGGTGCCGTTTCCGTAATCGCATGATCGTGGTGCGCGTCCGTGAACCAGGCGCCACCACGCATGAGACGGGCCAGCCCGCCGTTCATTTGCGGCCCGAAGCGCTGCAGATAGTCGGCGCGGAACTGATCGATGGCGATGAGGACGATCAGCGAGGGGCGTGTGGCGGCCTGCGCGGAAGGCGCCGATGTGATGACGTTCGCGTACGCTGCCGACGCCGAGCACTGGACGCCACCAGCGGCCGCCATGGCCAAAACCGCCGACAGACCGGCGAAACGCAGGGTTGGACGAGTCATGAAGCGAAATTGGGGGACGGGTCAGTCGGCAGCAAGCGCCGCCCCGATGGTACCCCGATTCGGACGCCACGTGCGACGCCGGCTGATATGGCGGTATCCGCGAGTCGGCACGATACTTGTCGGGCCCGGTGCGGACGCCGCAGTGCGGGACCCTGGACTCATTCCGGAGATGGTGCGTGTCTGACTCGTCGTTCCAGAGCAATGCTGCCACGCGGTTGATCGTGCGGGCCATCGTGTACTACGTGGTCCTGGTTGGTGGTGTGGCGGCATTGTGGAAGTGGGTGCCGCGCAACAACGCGGCGATTCCCGCGTCGCTGGAAGCGTTGATGGGGAACGCTGAAGCCGTCACGGCAAAGGGGATGCCGGTGGTGCAGCTGGATGAGGGCAGCCTGGCGATCAGCGTGGGGGTGGCGATCCTGGCCGCGGTGTTGCTGTCGCTGCCGGTGGCCTGGGTCTACCAACTCACGCGGGCCAAGCGCGGCTATCAGCAGTCCATCGTGCAATTGCTGGTGGTGCTTCCGTCAATTGTGGCGGGCATCGTGCTGCTGGTGAAATACAGCGTGGCCCTGGCGTTCAGTCTGGCCGGCATCGTGGCGGCGGTCCGCTTTCGCAATACGCTCGATGACAGCAAGGACGCGGTGTACGTGTTTCTGGCAACGGCGATAGGCCTGGCATCCGCCGTGAACCTGCCAGTCGCGACGGTGATGTCGATCGGGTTCAACATGGTCTCGTTGGCGTTGTGGTTCACCGATTTCGGCAGCGCACCGGTGGAGCTGGACGGCCGGATCGCGGAGAAGCGACTCAAGCGCGCCAAGCAACTGGCGCGCACCGGCACGTTCGTGGCGCGCATCGACGACGAAGTGTTCCGCAACATGTCGCGCGAGCAACTGGAAGGGGTGGCCGAACGCGCGTGGAAACGGGCGAACGCCACCAATGAGGAGCCGGCGGCCATGCCGGAGGAGCTGCGACTTCGTATCACGACCGCTGATCAGGGCAACATGCGTCGCGCGGTCGAGGTGCGGCTGCAGGAATACACGAAGCAGTGGCGCGTGGGCGTCATCGAGCAGACCGACGGCATCACCGTCGTGGAGTATCACGTGCAGTTGCGGAAGAAGACCACCCCGGAGGAGTTGCTGACGCTTGTGCGCACCGCCGGTTCGACCTTTGTCACCAACGTGGAGTTGTCCTGATGCGCCGTCTTCCGGGTGTCTTCGTGCGATTCGTGGCGGGGGTTTCCGTCGTCGCGGCATTCATGGCACCGCCGACCGCCGGGGCGCAGGATGCGCCGCCGAAAATGAAGCTGTCCAAGGCCGACACGGCGAAGAAGAAACCCAAGGCGGCCACGGACACGACGCCCAAGGTGGAGAAGCTGCCCGACTCGCCGCTGTTCAGGAGTCAATCGCTGATGGAGGTCACCTTCACGGTGAACATCAAGGCGATCAGGAAGGACAAGGGTGACAAGGCACCGTGGCACGCCGCAACGCTCAGCTACGCCGACACCAGTTCGCAGTCCGGCAAGCGAACCGTGCCGGTGCGCGCCCGCACGCGCGGCATCTGGCGCCTGAAAAATTGCGACTTCCCGCCGGTGCGATTCAACTTCGTCAACAAGGAAGCCAAGGGGAGCGTCTTCCACGACCTCGATGAGCCGAAGCTGGTGGGCTACTGCAAGGGGATGTCCAACTACGAACAGTACATCCTGCAGGAGTTCCAGCTGTATCGCATCTATCGGCTGCTCACCCCCATCAGCCATCAGGTGCGATTGCTGCGCATGACCTATGTCGACAGCGCCACGTCCAAAGTGGAGGCCACGAAGTACGCCTTCATCGTGGAAGATCCGGCGCACGTGGCGGCGGCGGCTGGTGGCAAGATCATGAAGGTGCTGGGCGCCACATCGGAAGATCTGGACGGCGATCAGGCCACACTGGCCTATCTGTTCCAGTACATGATTGGCAATACCGACTTCTCCTTCGGCGGCTTGCACAACGCGGAACTGGTGGCGCTTCCCACCGGCACCAACGTGCCGATCGCGTACGACTTCGACTTTGCCGGGGCGATCGACGCCTCGTATGCCACTCCGGATACGTCGCTCCGCATCACGCGGGTGCGCGATCGACAGTATCGCGGGTTCTGCCAGCAGAATCCGCTGGTGCCCAAAGTGCTGCAACTGTTTCGCGACAAGAAGGCGGCCATCTACGCGCTGTATAGCGATCAGATCGGGGCGCTGATGGCGCCCAAGACGGTGAAGGAAACGTTGGAGTATTTCGACGCATTCTACGCCACCATCGCTGATCAGAAGGAAATTGAAAGGCGCATTCTCCGCGACTGTCGCAACCCACGGTGAACGAACAGCGGGATGCGGTGGCGCAACGCCTGTCGGAGCAGTTCGCGGCCGATCGGCTGAGTCTTGAAGAGCTCGAACGGCGATTGGACCTGGTGTATCAGGCGCAGTCGCCCGCCGAGTTGTCGGCACTGACGGCCGATCTGCCGGCACCCGTGGCGATGGCGTCGCCCGTGGTGCGCGGTTCGCATGGCGCAATGACGCGGAGCATTCGCACCGTGCTGGGCAATGTCGAGCGCAGCGGAGCGATGGAACTACCTCCGCTGCTGGAGGTGCGTGCCGTACTCGGCAACATCGAGCTCGATCTGCGCGAAGCGTCGTTCGGCCCCTTCACCGAAATCGCGATTCGCTCGGTGCTGGGCAACGTGGAGATCACCTTGCCGGCGGGCGTGCGGATCGAGAATGACGGCGACGGATTTCTGGGATCGTTCGAATGCCATGTGGCGCCGGGTGCCATGCCGATGGTCGGGACTGCACCCGTCGTGCGTCTCACTGGTCGGGTCGTCCTGGGCAATGTCGAAGTCCACGCCATGCCGGGGCTTGAGCCGCCGGGCGTGCATCGGGCACTGGGGCGGGGGGGCAAAGACGGGAGAATGAAGACGGGAGAATGAAGACGGCGCGTCGGCGTCTCCCGTCTGCATTCTCCCGTCTCCCGTCTGCCGTTCAACCCAGCGTCGCCATGTCAATCACAAACCGATACCGCACATCGCTGCGCAGCATCCGCTCGTAGGCCTCGTTGATCTGATCCGCCCGGATCAGCTCGATATCCGAGGCGATGCCATGCTCGGCGCAGAAATCCAGCATCTCCTGCGTTTCCGCGAGGCCGCCGATGCTGGAGCCGGCGATGGAGCGCCTCTTGGCAACGAGCAGCCCGGCCCGCATGGCCGGATTGGGTTCAGGCGACAGTCCGACGATCACCAACGCGCCATCCAGGCGTAACAGGCGCAGTTCGGCTTCCAGGTCGTGTGACGTCCCAACCGTATCGATGATCAGGTCGAGCGAACTACGAATTGCCTTCATGGCGACGCGGTCGGTGGACACCACGACCTCGTGCGCACCGAGTCGAGCGGCATCGGTCGCCTTGGCCGGTGTGGTGGTGAGCGCTACGACATGCGCACCCATGGCCCGGGCAATCTTCACGGCCATGTGGCCGAGGCCGCCAATTCCCACTACGCCGACCCGTTTACCCGGGCCCGCCTTCCAGTGGCGAAGCGGCGAGTAGGTGGTAATACCGGCGCAAAGTAGTGGCGCTGCCGCTGCGAGGTCCATTCCCGTGGGAATTCGCAGCACAAAGCGTTCGTCGACGACAATCGAACTGGAGTAACCGCCTTGCGTTGGTTTACCGGTTTCCTTTTCGACGCCGTCGTAGGTGCCCGTGTTGCCGTTCTCGCAGTACTGCTCCAGACCCGCGCTGCAAGTTCCACACTGCTGACAACTGTCCACCAGGCAGCCCACGCCAACCAGATCGCCAGCCTTGTAGCGGGTGACGTCGGCGCCGGTGGCCACGACACGGCCCACGATCTCGTGTCCGGGCACCAGCGGGTACGCCACCGGCCCCCACTCGCCGCGAACGGTATGGAGATCGGAATGACAGATCCCGCAGAACAGGATCTCGATCTGGACGTCGCGGGCGCCCGGGGCGCGCCGGTCGAAAGTCCACGGAGCGAGCGGCGCCGTGGCGCTGGGGGCGGCATAGCCGATGGCAGAGATAGTCATAGGTTAAACGTCGCGGGGGGGCCATCCGTTTGACAGTCAGGACCTCCTCTGTTCCTTCCACGCCCTGATCCATGCACCCCTCCCGAATGACCTCGCGTGCCCGATGGCTCACGTTGGCACTGGCTGTTACTGCCGTGTCGACCGTGGCCGAGGCGCAGACGCTCGACTCCGCGACCGTGGCCGGCATGCGCTGGCGCAACGTCGGTCCTGCCAACTTCATGGGACGCCTGTCCGATGTGGTGGGTATCCCCAGTCCTTCCAAGACCCTGTTCGTCGCCGCGGCGGCGGGTGGCATTTGGAAGACCACCAACAACGGCTTCACCTGGCGTCCCGTGTTCGACGACAAGCGGGTGATCTCGATGGGCATGCTGGCCATCGCGCCGTCGGACACGCAGCAGGTGTGGGCCGGCACCGGCGAGCCCAACTCGCGTAACTCCATCGAGCCGGGCGGCGGCATCTACAAGTCCACCGATGGCGGCATCACGTGGACGCTCAAGGGGCTGGAGAAGACCGAGCACATCGGCCGCATTGTGGTGCACCCCACCAATCCGAACATCGTGTTCGTGGCGGCGTTGGGCGCGGCGTGGCGCAGCAATCCTGAGCGTGGCTTGTATCGCACGACCGATGGCGGCACCACGTGGCAGCTGGTGAAGTCGGTGAGCGACAAGGCCGGGTTCATTGACGTGGCCATCAACCAGAAGGATCCGAACATTCTGTTCGCGGCCAGCTGGGAGCGGTTGCGCACGCCGTATTCGCTCAAGAGCGGCGGTCCCGGCTCGGCGCTGTTCAAGAGCACCGACGGCGGTACGACGTGGAACGAAGTGAAGGGCGGCGGGTGGCCGGATGGTGTGAAGGGTCGCATTGGCCTCGACATCAATCGCAGCAATCCCAACGTCATTTACGCGATGCTCGAAGGCACCGCGGCCGACGTGAAGGGCAACTACGAGATGCCGGGCCGCGCGCCGCGCGACAACGGACTCTGGCGCTCCACCGATGGCGGCGGGACGTGGACCAAGATGAACAGCATCAACGTCCGCCCCTTTTACTACTCGCAAGTGCGCAGCGATCCGAAGAATGCCGATCGCGTGTACTTCTCGAGCACGCAGTTGCAGGTGTCGGACGATGGCGGCAAGACGCCACGCGACGCGGCGCAGAATGTGCACGTGGACACGCACGGGCTGTGGATCGATCCCAACGATTCGGAACGCTGGGTGATTGCCAACGACGGCGGCATCGCGTTCACGTACGACAAGGGCGGCAACTTCAACCAGATGCAGAACCTGCCGCTGGGGCAGTTCTACGAAGTCGCCTTCGACATGGCGGTGCCGTACAACATCTGCTCGGGGGCGCAGGACAACGGCACCTGGTGCGGACCCAGCAAGCGTCGCGCGGGACAGACGACGCTGGGCTACTGGTACACGATTGCCGGCGGTGACGGCTTCTACGCGGCGATGGATCCGACCGATCCGAACATCGTCTACGGCGAGTCGCAGGGCGGCAACGCGTCGCGCCTCAACCTGAAGACGGGCGAGCGGATGCAGTTTACGAAGCCCAGCTGGCAGGCAACGTACAAGCGGTGGGAAGATTCGATTGCCGTGCTGCAGGGCGATCCGCTGGTGCCGGTGTCCAAGCCCACCGCGACGGCCATCGCCTCGCTGCGCGCGAAGCAGAAGCAGGATTCCATTGATCTCTCGCTGCGCTTCAACTGGAATTCGCCGTTCTTCATCTCGCCGCACAATCCGGCGGTGATCTACTTTGGTGGCAACCGTGTGCTCAAGTCGGTCAAGCGCGGTGAGGATTTCAATCTCATTTCGCCCGACCTATCCAAGAAGCTGGAAGCGAAGATCGACACCTCGTTGCGACTCACCGGTGGCATCACGGCTGATGCGACGGGTGCCGAGACGTACGGCACGGTGGTGGCGATGGAAGAAAGCCCGGTCAAGCCGGGGCTCATCTTTGCCGGCACCGACGATGGCAACGTGTGGAAGTCGGTGAACGACGGCGCGACGTGGGAGAATCTGTCAGCCAAGTTCGCGTCGTTCCTGCCGAACAACGGTGAAGTCGTGGTGGCGCGCATCGAGGCGTCGAAGTTCGACACGGCCACCTTCTACGTGGCGTTCGACAATCATCGCTGGGGCGACTTCAAGCCGTATCTGTTTGTCACCAACGACGGCGGCAAGTCGTTCAAGTCGCTGGTGAACAACCTGCCCACGGGTGGCTCCGGTGATTTCCTGCACGTCATCCGTGAAGATCCGAACAATCGCAATCTGCTGTTCGTGGGATCGTCGCTGGGCGTGTATGCGTCGATCGATCGCGGCACCAGCTGGACCAAGTTCACGACGAATTTTCCCAGTGTGCCGGTGTATGACCTGCAGATTCATCCACGCGATCACGAGCTGATTGCGGCGACACATGGCCGCAGTTTGTGGATTGTGGACATCACGCCGCTGGAGCAGATGACGAGTACGGTCGTCGCAAAGTCGGTGCACCTGTTCGAGCCCAAAACGGCCTTCCAGTGGGGCGAAGCGCCCACGCTGGGCGCGTCGGGCAACGGCAATGCGCAGGCGTTCTTCGCCACGCCGAATCCGGCCTACGGCGCGAGTCTTTCGTACCGCGTGACAGGTACCGGCGGACCGACGGCGCGCATCAGCGTGGTGGATGCGCAGGGCGACACGTTGCAGTCGTTGACAGGTCCCGGTACCCCGGGGCTGCACACGGTGACGTGGAGCTACGGCATCACCCCCAGGCCGCAGCCACGCGCGCCGCTGTCGGCCAGTGAAAAGCGAGACTCCATTCTGCGCGCGGTGCGTGGTCCGGTGGTCCTCGATTCGCTCACCAAGGCCAAGTACGACTCGGCGGCGCTGGTGCAGGCGAAGGCGCTGCTCAATCAGAGCGGTCCTCCGGCCGGTGGTTTCCCTGGCGCTGGTGGCGGTGGCGGCGGACGCGGCGCTGGCGCGGCGTGTGAGCGTCCGCTCACCCAGTGGGAGCCGTTCTGCGCGCGTCCCGCTGAAGCGGCCCCGGGTGGCGGTCGCGGTGCGGGCGGTGGTGGTGGTGGACGTGGCGGCGGTGCGCCGTCGGCCGCCGTGCTCAAGATCTTCCAACTGATCGGCATTGCCGCGCCGGGTGGCGGTGGCGGACGCGGGGGCGGTGGTGGCTTTGGCGGTGGCGGCGGACGCAATGCGTCCACCGGCGACTACATGGTCATCCTGCAGGTGGGTGGCACGGTGGTGAAGCAAAAACTGCACGTCGAGAACGTCGGCGCGGGGGAGGCCGGTTCGCCGTTTGGACCGGCGTCCGGCGACGAGGATGCACGTGGTGCCCGTTCGCGGGCTCGCATTCGATAGTAATTCGGCACAAACAGCGCGCTGAACCGTAGAGCGGGGGGTGGGCAACGAGAGTTGCTCACCCCCTCTTCTGTACGAAACCCTTTGCGGGCGGGCGGTGTCTCATGTGCGGCCCCGATCGCCCCCGCCCTTGGAGTTCTCCCGCCAATGCGCTCAATCCCGATTCGCCTGATGGCCGTGCTCGTGTTCGCGCCAGTCGGCGTGTTGGCCATTGCGCGCATTCCCTCGCATGTCGTGTCCACCAGCCAGCGCCGCGATCCGGTCTATGCCGGACTGGTGGGGCAATGGCAAGGGACGGTTGAAGTCCCCGACGCGTGCGACACCACACGACGCGTGAAGCGACAAACCCGCGTTCGCGTGTCGCCGGCACCGGCGTCCGATGCGCTGGACATGCACTTCACCACCAAGGATGGTCCCGGACGCACCGTCACGGATACAGACCGTCTGCAGCTGGATAAGGCCCTGACCGCTGCGGAATGGGGTGGGATGGGCGGTGATGTGCTGAAGCACTACGACGTGTATGTAGCCGACAGTCTCGCGCGCAATTCGCCGTTGCGTTTGGTGCTGGAGCGCGAGCGTGGCGGTAATGACACCCCGGCCACGATACGCGAAACCCTCACCATCGCGCCCGGCGAGATCCGCATTGTGCAGGAGCGACGGATGTACGGCGGGGAGTTCGAGTTTCAGCGGGAGTACGTGTTGCGCAGGGTGGGGTGAGGGTAAGACGGGAGACGGAAGACTTGAGACGGGAGACGTCCAATCGGATGGACCTCCCCCGTCTCCCTTCTCCCGTCTCCCGTCTATTTTCCACCCATGCGCCAATATCACTACCAGGCCAGCGACGAAGCCCTGAGCGCCTTGCGCCGCCTGCGGGGGGCTTGGTCGCGCATTCACATCGCTGAAACAGCCGTGACCGTGGTGCTGGCCGACGGCACCGGCGTGTGCATTCAGGTTGAGGCGGCCGACGTCGAAGATGCGTTCGAGGCGTTTCGATTGACGGCCACCGTCGATCCGTCACCCATGGTGTACGGCGATGCCATGAGCGCCTTCGCCGAGTCGGGAAACGATATCGTGCTGTTTACCGGTGCCACGTGGAGCGAACAGAACGCGCAGACGCGGGACCCCATCATCTCACAAACCGGCGTCGTGAGCTTCAGCGGTCATCCGGGGCAGTTGCCTGATTCCGCGGAGATTGTGTGCATCACCACCGATGCCGTGGTGATTGCGACGACGGCCGGCGTGGGTTTGCTCATTCGGACCGGACTGAAGCCGTATTCTCTTGACGTGATACACGATCCCGCCGTCGTTCGGACCTTCCTGATCGAACGCGGCTATTCCACCGACACCTGAACCCGCCTTACCGATGCCTCAGATCGATTGCCTTCGCTGCAAGAGCCAGATGGAAACGGGCTTCATCGTCGACCACGGTCACGCCAACGCCACCCAGGAACAGGAGTGGGTGGAGGGCGAAGTGGTGAAGTCGTTCTGGCGCGGGATTCACACCAAGGGACGTGACGTGCACAAGGTGATCACGTACCGGTGCCCGCGATGCGGGTATCTGGAATCGTACGCGAACGCGGCGGAGTGACGTGAGCAGGTGAGGGTCTCCAGGGCCCTCACCCGCTCAACCCTCTACTTCGGGGCCCGCGTAAACAGCACGTAGTCCGCGATGGCCGCGTGCTCCTTGCCGTTGGCTTTCGACAAGTCCGCAATCGGCACGCCGGTCAACACGACGGTTCGGGCATTCGGCATGCGACGTATTACGCGTGCCGCAGTACCCAGTCCCGCGTCACTGTGAAACGCGCCGTCTACCTGATACACGAGGCGACCGGGCCATTTGGCCATCGCGTTGGCGATGGACTCTCCCATGGTCTCATCCTTGACGCACTGCGCCTCGTAGAACAGGTCGGTCATCTTCGCCATCGCGGTCGCGTCACCCGCCGTCGGCGGACCGCCACCGGCGCTGTGGCCCGTCATGGTCTGGGCGAACTTCGTGTAGTACGCGTCCTTGGGGCACTGGTTTTCGACCGCCGCGTACCCGCGTTCGACCTTCGACATGGTGTCGAGCGCCGCAAGTCCCTTTTTGCCCACCGCGCTGGCAATGCGACGCGGCACGTTGCCAGCGATCACGGGCCAGCCGTGCACGCGCGACAGCTCCACCATCGGGCGATAGTCGGTGGTGTAGCGATCCCACGGACGGGACCCATCGAGAAAGTTCTTTTCCGAAATGGTGCCCGCGAGATACTGATCGAGCAACGGCTGCACGTCGCGTTCAAACATCTCCAGCGTGAGGATCACCTCGCCCCGACGCGAACCGATGGCCGCCAGCACGGCGGCCTCGGCCGAATGCGTGGCCGGATCGTCGTGCTGCTCACCGAAGAACACCACGTCGGACTTGGCCGCGGCATCGATGAGTTGATCGAAGCTGATGAACCGCGCCGCCTTGGTGTCGTACACGCGCAGCGCGGCGGGCGACGATGGAGAGGCAGCCGTGGCCGCAGGCGCGCGGCCAGCGGACGCGCAGGCCGTGGTGAAGGCCAACGTCGCGGCAAGCGCGAGTTGTGTGAAGCGGGCGGTAGGCATCGCGCGATGTGGAGAGCGGGGGGAGGAACGAAAACAGTCCAGTCAAAGCTGCAACGGCAGCACCGGCGGCACAATCCGACCTCTGAACCGGTGCAGGCCGCGCGTGGTGGCCATGACCAGCAGGTCGAGCGCACAGTAGAACGCGCCAGCCGCCACCGGCGGATTGAGCGTCACCATGCCGGTGCGACCGACCCGCGCGTTCCAGTGCCAATTGCCCAGCCAGGTGCCGTACAGTTCCATCGCCAGCGCCAGCACGAACATGGTGGCATACAGCTTGCGATCCCGGCCAAAGAACATGCTGGCCAGGAACACGGCCACCAGGAGTGCACTGAACGTATCACGACCACTGAGCGCGAGCGCGCCGACGACAATTGCTGCGGCGATCGCGACGACCCGGGCCAGCGAATCGGCAACGCGCGGCGCGATGGAGAGCCCCAACAGAAACAGCATCACGTGCCCGGGTGGTACGAACAGCGGCAGGTTGCCCAGCCGATAGTCGTATACGCGCCAGACCAGCGACAACAGCACCTCGCCGACGCTCGCGTAGGCGAGGCACAGCAACATCATCAGGCGTCCGGCGCCGTCCACACTGCGCAGCATCCACAGAAACGCGACGAACGTCGCCGCGACGACCAGCGGTTGTCCCCAACGACCACCGTCTTGGTCGATCAACAACCCGAGGCCGATAAGGACCGGAACCAGCCAGAGGATGCGCCGCGTCGGGAGGCGGGGCACTCCTACTTTTTGCCCGCCGTGAGATACTCCACCGCCAGTCCCGCCATCGCTTTCACACCCGTCGGCAGCGCCGCCTCATCCACGAAGAACAACGGCGAGTGATTGGACGGCACCGTGCGCCAGTCCTGACTTTTTGGTGTCACGCCCAGATTGAAGAACAGCCCCGGCACGCGATCCTGATAGAACGAAAAATCTTCTGACGCGGTCCACAACCCGGGAACAATCAGCCCGGCCGAACCGGCGGCCCACTGCAGTGTGGGCGTGGCCCGCGTGGTGAGCGCGCTGTCGTTGCGTGTCACCAGGTACCCGCTGTCAATCTGCACGCGCGCGGTCGCGCCAGCGCTCATGGCAATATGCTGGGCCGTTGCGGTCACGCGTTTGAAGATTTCGGCACGCACTTTCATATCGAACGTGCGAATGCTGCCCAGCATCACCACGCTGTCGGGGATGATGTTGCTGCGCACGCCGCCCTGGAACGCGCCCACCGTGATGATGGCCGGCAACTGACTGATATCAACCTGACGGCTGACCACGGTCTGCAATCCGGTCACGATCTGCGCACCGACCACGATGGGATCGACCCCGCCCCACGGCGCGGCGCCATGCGTCTGACGTCCACGCACCACAATCGTGAAGCTGTTGGACGCGGCCATCACCGGTCCCGGACGCGCAGTGAGCTGACCCAGCGGTCCCGGACCAACGTGCAGCCCGAACACCGCGTCCACCTTGGGATTCTCCAGCACGCCGTCGCGAATCATCAGTTCAGCGCCGCCGCCGCCATTCGCGAGTCCTTCCTCGGCGGGCTGAAAGATGAACTTCACGGTGCCCGCCAGCTGGCTCTTCATGCCGGCCAATACCTCGGCGGCGCCGAGCAACATGGCCACGTGCGAGTCGTGACCGCAGGCGTGCATGATGCCAACGGGCGCACCGCGATACGTGCCTTTCGCTTTGGACTTGAAGGGGAGGTCAGTGAGTTCCTCCACCGGCAGCCCGTCCATGTCGGCACGCAAGGCCACCACAGGGCCAGGTTTCCCGCCTTTCAACAGTCCCACCACGCCGTGACCGCCAACATCGGTGCGCACGTCGATGCCCATGGCTCGCAACTGCTCGGCGACGACCTTTGACGTGCGCACTTCCTCGCCCGAGAGTTCAGGATGCTCGTGAATGTCACGCCGCCAGGCGATGACTTTGGGCATCACCGTGGCCACCCGACGCTCGATGTCGGCGTTGACCGGCGAGACTTTCGCGGCGGGTGACTGCGCATCGGCCGATGCCATGGCGACCACGGTCAGGGCAGTGGGAACGAGGCGGGCGAGGAATCGAGACATGACCTGGCGGGCTGGCTGGGCTGGCTGAGGAGCGCGTGAAGCTGAATAATGGGGTGATCCCGGACGAAGAGATATCCTACCGCCCCCCTCTCACGCGACTTCCCGATGCCTACGCTGGCCAATGCCGCCAACCGCGACGCCCTCATTGCGCGCCTTGAACGACTCTCGCCGGACGCACCAGCGGCGTGGGGGCGCATGAACGCTCCGCAGATGCTGGCGCATTGCGCGGACGCCCTGCGCATGGGTCTGGGAGACCTGCCGGTTCAATCCAAGCACGCGACCATTCCACGCATGGCGGTGTTCAAGTGGTTGTTCCTGAATGTGCTGCCATTCCCCAAGAGTGCGCCGACGGCGAAAGAGCTCGTCAGTCGCGCGCCCGAGTCCTGGGAGACCGAACGAGCGCAACTGATCGAGCTCATGCAGCGCGTTGGCGGCGATGCCGCGCGGTCAGTGTCTGCCGAGCATCCGCTGTTTGGTCCGCTGAGCCGCGCGCAGTGGGGGCAGTTGGCGTGGAAGCACCTCGATCATCATTTGCGACAATTCGGGGCGTGACGGCGTGACCCGCACTGTGCACGAGGCCAGCGCGCCCGACAACGAGGCTCCACTCAAAGTTGGCGCGCTGGCGGCGCGTACCGGCGTCTCTGTGCGCACCTTGCATCACTACGACGCCATCGGGTTGCTCACGCCGTCCATGCGGACGCCGTCAGGACATCGCCTCTACGTGCACGCCGACATCGCGCGACTGCAGCAGATCCAGTCGCTGCGCCTGACGGGGCTCTCGCTCGACGAAATTCGCGCACTGCTGGACGGCCCGGGGGCCTCTGCGCAACACGTTGTGCGGTTGCAGTTGGACCGACTGGAGCAGCAGATCGTGTTGCAGCAGCGACTGGTCGGTCGACTCAAGCTGTTGGCGCAACAGCTCGACGCGGCCGCCCACATCCCGATGGATGAACTGTGCCGCATGATTGAGTCCACCACCATGATGGACAAGTACTTCACGCCCGCACAATTGAACGCGATGCACGCCCGCAGCGAGACGCTGGGTGTCGAGCGCGTTCGCGCCGTGGAACACGCCTGGGCGGAGGTGATTCCTGCCGTACGGGCCCATATGGCCCGGAATACGCCGCCTACGGACACGGCGCTGCAGTCGCTGGCACGGCGCTGGCGCACACTCGTGACTGAACTCACGGGCGGCGATCGCGAAATCGCCCGGAACGCACGCCGGATGTATCAGGAGGAGCACGCGGCTATCAGCGCCGGTCAGGCGACCATGCCGGATCCTGCGATGTTTGCGTTCATGAACGACGTCTTCCGCGAAATCGGTGGTGGTCCGGGGTAAGGCGCCGTGTCGGCGCCATGACGATATTCGACCGGAAAGGCGTGCGCGAACGTGCCTAGACGTTTCGCTGCACTAATCGTTGGGCGAGGAGTCGGACATGTGGATGACTGTCGTTCGAGGCCAGTTCCAGCGCGGACCTGACAACGAGACCATCCACGCTACCCAGCGCATTTACGGCCGCGAAGCGCACTTCCCATTCCGCGTCGGCTGACGCCGCGCTCAGCAGGTCGGCGGCGGCCGGTCCGCCGATCGTTCCGAGCAGGTCCACCGCGTCAACCCGCGTTGGAGTATTGGCGCCAGCAAGGAGCGGCAGCAGGGCCGGCACCAGCGCTTCGCCGAACGCTTCGAGTGCATCGTTCAACGTGGTGCGGGCCTCGCGCGATCCCTGGCCGAGTCGCGCCAGCAGCGCCGGCAGCGACCGCTCGTCACGGATGCGACCCAGCGCGTAGGTCGCCTTCTGTGCCACCAACGGGTCGGCATCGTCGAGCGCAGCGGTGAGCGCGTCCAGCGCCCGCGCGTCTGCGAACTTGCTGAGGGTGTGTGCCGCGAGATACCGCACGGTGCCGTCATCGTCACCAAGCAAATTGATGACAGATGGCACGGCGGCGTGGCCCATGCGCACCACCGCCCACACGAGGTTGTCGCGCACAAAGAAGTCTGGTTCCGCGCCGAGTCTGGCCAGGAGCGCGGGCAGTGCCTCGATGTCGGCCAGCTCGCCCAGCGCGAGCGCCGCCTTGATACGCACGTTCTTGTCCGGGTCGAGCAGGTCGGCGACCAGCGCTTCGGTGTTCGGGTCCAAGTGAAAATCCTCGGTTGGTGTGTGACGGCAGCACGGTACATCCTTACGCTACGTGAGGGGCAAGGGGGGTGGGGGAAGACTTTCGCCTCGACTCAGTCGCCGCCCCGCAGTTATCGTTGTTCGTGCCCCACGATACCGCCCTCCTCTTCACCATCGCCGGCGCCTTCGCCGCGGCGTTCCTGCTGGGCTTTGGCGCATCAAAGATCGGCCTGCCGCCGTTGGTGGGCTATCTCGTCGCTGGGATCATGCTGGGCCCGCACTCTCCGGGGTTCGTGGGCGATGTCGGCCTGGCCTCGCAGTTGGCCGAAATTGGCGTAATCCTGTTGATGTTTGGCGTCGGCCTGCACTTCTCTCCCGGCGACCTGATGCGCGTGCGTGGCATCGCGTTGCCGGGTGCGTTGTTGCAGATGGCGGTGGCGATTGCTTTGGGTGCCGGCTTGGCCCTGTCGTGGGGTTGGACCGTGTCCGCCGCTATCGTGTTCGGACTCGCGCTGTCGGTTGCCAGTACTGTCGTCGTGTTGCGCGTTCTCGATTCGCGCGGGCTGCTCGATTCCATCGATGGTCGCATCGCGGTGGGATGGCTGGTGGTGGAGGATCTGGCCGTCGTGCTGGCGCTGGTCTTGCTGCCGGCGATTCTGAAGGCGGTCGGTGGTGCGAGTGCCATGAACACCATGCCGTCGGGCGGTGTGACATGGGCCATCACGCTGACCGTGATCAAGTTGTCGGCGTTCATTCTGTTGATGGGCGTGGTAGGGCGTCGCGCCGTGCCATGGCTTCTCACACACGTTGCGCGCAGCGGTTCACGCGAGTTGTTCACGTTGGCGGTGCTGGCGGTCGCGTTGGGTGTGGCAGTCGGGTCGGCCGCGCTGTTTGGCGTATCATTTGCACTGGGCGCGTTTGTCGCGGGCATGGTGATCAGCGAGTCGGATCTCTCCTATCGTGCCGCCGCCGATGCGCTGCCGCTGCAGGACGCGTTCGCGGTGTTGTTCTTCGTCTCGGTGGGCATGCTCATCGATCCGTTGGTCCTGCTGATGGAACCACTGCGTCTCGTGGAAACCGTTGCCGTAGTGCTCATTGGCAACACGGTGGCGTCGACGGTGCTGATGGTGCTGTTGCGTCATCCGTTGCGGGCCTCCATCCGGCTGGGCGCGAGTCTCGGACAGATCGGCGAATTCTCCTTCATTCTGGCGGCGCTTGGCGTGTCGCTGGGGGTGCTGTCGGAAGACGCGCGCAGCCTGTTGCTTGGTGCGGCGCTGCTGACGATTGCGCTCAATCCGCTGGTGTTCGCGGTGCTCGACCGCCTTGGAGCCTGGATTGCCTCGCATCCGCGGCTGCTTGATCACCTGGAGCGACAGAAGGCGCCGCGCGTCATGGCGACCGACCTGCATGTAGCCATGCTGCCGGACCACGCGATTTTGGTGGGTTACGGGCGGGTGGGTCGCACCATCGGCGACGCGATGCAGCGGATGGGCGTGCCGTTCGTCGCCATCGAGCAGGATCGCCGAGTGGTGGAAGCAATGCGCACGATTGGTGTCAGCACCATCTACGGCGATGCCACCCTGTCAGGCATTCTGGGGTACGCGCATCCCGAGCGCGCGCGATTGCTGGTGGTGGCGTCGCCCGATCCGTACCATGCGCGGCACATCATTTCGCTGGCACGCTCCAAGAATCCGGCCATCGATGTCATTGTGCGAACGCACAGTGATCAGGAGCAGCAGTTGTTCGAGTCGATGGGAGTCAGCAAAGCGCTGATGGGCGAACGGGAACTGGCGTTCGGGATGGCGTACCACAGTCTGCGCGCGCTTGGCGCCGAGGACGATCGCGCGGATGACATCGTGCAGCAGCTGCGTGGCGGCGCCCGCATGCCGACGCAGGAGTTCAGCACGTTGATGCCTCCGCCGGCGCCGTCAGGTCGCAAGGCGTAACCGCTACAGGCGCTCGATCCCGGCTCTGCCGTGCATCACGCGCCAGCGTGACGGAGTTTCGACGGGTGCCCCCGGTTTCGTCACGTAGGCGACCGTGCGATACTCGGCCTGCCACTGTCTTTCATCGACGGTGCAGCTGATGTAGCCGCGCCGGTTGTGGTGCCACTTGATGTGCGTGTTCTCGGCCAACTGCGTGCGCATGCGCTCGTTGGGCTCGCCAAAGCCATCCCCGTCCGAGGAGATGCTGGTGCCCACGAATTCCGCCGCGACCACCGGTCGATCGGGTTGCATGAAACCGCTGCGCAGTTCGTTCACCCAATGCGTGTGGATGTCGCCGGTGAGCACCACGGTACGATTGGGCGCGCGTTCGGCAATGGCATTGAGCAGTCGATCGCGGGCCACCGGATAGCCGCTCCACTGGTCCATGGACACGCGCGTTTCCGCACCGGGTCCACTGTCGTACGGCCCCATCATCACTTGATTGCCCAGTACCTGCCACCGTGACTTCGACGCGCCCAATCCGTCGACTAGCCACTTCTCCTGCGCCGCACCCATGAGGCCACGCCGGGGCTCGGCCCAGTCGCCGCAGGGAACGGCCTTCGTGCCATCGCCGCAGGCCTGATCATCGCGATACTGCCTGGTGTCCAGCATCCAGAACCGCGCCAGCGCGCCCCAATTGATGGTGCGGGTGATGGTCAGGTCGGCCCATGACGTCGCGCGCGGCACGCGCACGGGCTGGTGTTCCCACCACGCCTGATAGGCCGCTGCGCGGCGCGCGCGCATTTGCTCGATCGACTCCATCTCATTTTCGCCCATCAATCCGGCGTAGTTGTTGTCGACCTCGTGATCGTCCCACGTGAGCACCCACGGGCAGCGCGCGTGCGCGGCCTGCAGCGCCGGATCGGTCTTGTATTGCGCGTAGCGCCGTCGATAGTCGTCGACCGTGCGCACTTCCAGCCCCTGATGCATGCGGACGGCAGTGCTCGGGCTTGAGCCTTCGTAGATGTAGTCACCGAGATGGGTGACGAGGTCGAGTTCCTCCTTCGCCATGTGCTCGTAGGCCGTGAAGAGGCCCTGATCCCATCGTTGGCAACTGGCGACCGCCATCCGCAGCGGGGTCAACGCGCCATCAGCGGGCGCCGTGCGGAAGCGTCCAGTCTGGCTGGCCGCCTGTCCCGTCTGAAAACGGTAGAAATACCAGCGATCGGGGGCCAGACCGTCCACGTTCACGTGCACACTGTACGACAACTCGGGGCCCGCGGTGGCGCGTCCGGTCTTCACGATCTTCTTGAAGCCGTCGTCGTCGGCCACTTCCCACGTCACAACGGGTCGTCCGTCCATGCCGCCATCAGGCTCGAAGGGGCGCGGCGCCAGCCGAGTCCAGAGCACGCCGCCGGTCGCGGTGGGATCGCCGGACGAAACGCCCAGTGTGAACGGGTCATCGACGAGGCGCGGGCGTGACGTCACACGCCACACGTTGGGAACGACGGCGCAGAGGGCAGCGGCGCGCGTCACATCGGCTAGAAAGTCTCGGCGGTCCATGGCGGATATGGTACTGCCCCGCGTGGCGATGCGAGAGAGGGGGTGGGCTGGAAGTTGCTGTGCCGGTACGCGGAGCGCACTATTGGCCAGCGATTCCCGGCATTCTTCAAGACGACCACCATGTCCGATACCGTATCACCTGCGGAGCTGAGAGAATGCATTTCAACCGCCAAGTTCGCAAAAGTCGCGAAGTCAGTCCGGCTCGGCTCACAAACAGCCTAAAAACAGTGAAAGTACCACTTCGCGCACTTCGCGAACTTGGCGGTTCAGTGCTGTTAACCGTCGCACTCGTAGTGCCCATTTGTGCAACCGCGCAGGCCACACCGACTGTCGCACCACACGCCGGCCTCGTGATCACGCGCTCCACGCGCCTCACCCCAGGCACGTACCGTCTCGCGGCGCCCGCCTCGATGGACAGTGCGCTCATCACCGTACGAGGCGACGGCATTACGCTCGACATGCGCGGCGTAGTGCTGGAAGGCATCGCGCCAACGGCCGACCCGGACCGCGCGCGCGGTATCGCCATTCGCATTGAGGGCGGACGCAACGTGCGTGTGCTGGGCGCCACCGTCCGCGGCTACAAAGTTGCTCTCCTCGCGCGCAAAACGCAGCAACTGGCACTCGACGGCAACAACTTCAGCTACAACTGGAAGCCTCGCTTGTTCAGCCTGGTGGAACACGAGAGTCTCGCCGACTGGCTGTCGTATCACCACAACGAGCAGGACGAGTGGTTGCGTTTTGGCGCCGGCATCTATCTCGCGGATGTGCGTGGCGGCACGATCACCGGGAACCGGGTGGAGCAGGGCATGAACGGCCTGATGCTGGTACGCAGCGACTCGCTGGACATTCGCGACAACGACTTCTCGTTCAATTCGGGGTTGGGCATAGGCATGTATCGCGCCAGCGCGAACACCATTGTTGGCAATCGCATCGACTACAACGTGCGGGGGTACAGCCATGGGTTCTACCGCCGCGGGCAGGACTCGGCGGGGATCCTGATGTTTGAGCAGTGCTTGCGCAACGTGGTGGCGTTCAATTCCGTGACGCACGGCGGCGACGGCCTGTTCATCTGGGCGGGCCAGACCACCATGGATACGGGCGTTGGCGGGGTGAACGACAACATGTTCTACGCGAACGATTTCAGCTTCGCGCCCACCAACGGCATGGAAGCCACGTTCAGTCGCAACGACTTCCTGGCCAATCGCATCGAGGGCAGTGATCACGGCCTGTGGGGCGGTTATAGCTACAGCTCGCGCGTCATTGGCAACTGCTTCATCCGCAATCGCATCGGTATTGCCATCGAGCATGGGCAGGACAACGTGATTCAGCGCAATCGCTTTGAGGGAGATGCGCGCGGCGACAGCATTGGCATCAGTTTGTGGGCCAACCCCATTGAGCCCGGTGACTGGGGGTATCCGAAACACCGCGACACGAAGAGTCGGGACTATTCCATCACGCGCAACGACTTTGTGGGCGTGCGTCGCCCGTGGACGATTCTGCAGTCGGCGTCGATTGACACGAGCGGCAATATCGGACGGACGTTGGACTCGGCGTGTGATCCCGCGGTGCTCATGCGGGAGTCAGGCGCAAGCGCGCCGGTGATCAGTCGAGCACCGGTCACGTGGCCGCGTCGCGCGGTGGCCGATCGGGATCGCTCGGCCATCATTGTGGACGAATGGGGACCCTTTGACTGGCGGTCGCCCAGGCTGTGGCCGCTGGACAGCCTTCACGCGACCCCGCTGCGGTTGCGCGTGGTGGGACCGGCGGGGCGCTGGCGTGTGGTGTCGCTGCGCGGCGTGTCTGCCATTTCGCGTCGGGCCGGCGTTGTGGGCGACACGCTGGTGGTGACGCCGCATCGGGACAGTCTGGGCGACGTGTCCGTGCAGCTTGTTTACGTCGGTGACGCTACGATATCGCCGCGCGGCATGCGGAGCGTCGCTGGTGTATCCGTTCCGTTCGGGTTCACGTTCTTTCAGCCGAAGCAGGATTGGAACGTGCGCGTGTTTGCGTGGAGCGACAGCACCGATCCGCGCACGAAACCGGCGGCATTCGACGCGCTGCTGCGCGGCACGCCTGTCGTCACGAGGTCGCAGTCGCGGCTGGACTGGATGTGGTCGCGTCCGTCGACTGCCGGTGTGCCGGCATCGCACATGGCGCTGGAGGCGACCAGTCTGGTGTCGTTGCCGGCCGGTGCCCACACGTTGCGCACGCTCAGCGACGATGCGATCCGCGTGTGGGTGGATGGCAAACTGGTGATCGACCATTGGACGCCGCATGAAACGACGGCGGATTACGCGCGGCTTACCGGTGGTACCCACCAGATCCGCGTGCAGCACATGCAGGTGGACGGTTGGACGGAGTTGCGGATGGATTTCCTGCGCGGGACGCAAGGTCATTCGACGGGTTCGGCCGGCCCGCACTGAGTTGCCTGTTGGGCTACGGGTCGCGGGTGAAGCCGCCCCGGACTCTACACACGGAACTGACCGCGAAACCCGCGGGCGGCGTAGTACGATTCGGCACCGTTGTGGTAAACGAAAACCTGCTCGTAGCGACGATCGCAGAAGATGGCGCCGCCCAGCGCCCTGATCTTTTCGGGGGTGTGCACCCAGCTTGACGTTTTTCGGTCAAACTCACCCAGCGTCTGCAGCGCGCGATACTCAGCTTCCGAGAGCATTTCAATCCCGATTTCGGACGCCATGTCCACCGCGGTGCCACCGGGCTTGTTTTCCTTTCTGGCGTTGAGCGCGGCTCGGTCATAGCAGAGACTGCGACGACCGGCCGGACTTTCCGCGGCGCAGTCGCAAAAGCGGAACTCGCCGGTTTTCGTCTCGCGACCGATGACGTCGGGTTCACCGCCGGACCGTTCCATGGCCGCGAGAATGTCGAGCTTCGCGGGATGCGCCTTCAGTCGGGCCTCCACGTCGCTCCATTCGATCCCCTGATGGCGCCGGAGATTGCCAGAGAAACGGGCTTGGAGTGTCTTGATCAGCTCGGCGCGTTGCGCGGCGTTCAAGGCGTTCTTTTCCATGCCGTGAGAAGTGGCGGTGTGCTCGCTTCAAGTCAATGTTGTCGGGAGCGGGAGGTGTACGCATGGGGGGGGAATCCAGCCGGCCTGTTCGCCGACTGGATTCCCCGGGAGAGGTGTCCGTGACGCAGCAGCCGTCGGTTATCGCGCCCCGTCCACCGGCAAGCGACTGGGCACGTGGCGCGGGGGTATGCGGCGCAGGTCTCGGGCGGCCGGGTCGGTGAGGGCGCTCATATAGGCCATGAGTTGGCCCACCAACTCGTCGGTCAACACCACACCGTTCAGCAGTGTGTCGCGCGTGGCCAGGATAGCGTCGGCATTGGGTAACAGCGTGCCCCGCAGCAGCGGTTCCAGCTGCGATGGATCGTACGCGCGGAGTTTCCGGTCCGACTCGCTGTAGTGCTCCACGAAGCTGCGCAACGACGACAGCGCGCCATCATGTCCGTACGGTCCCGTGAGTTCGACGTTGCGCAGTGGCGTGGTGCGGAACAGGTACTGATCGGCGGCCAACCCGGTCACGTTCATGCGTCCGAAGTCGTCTCGGCCCGATGGCCCGTTGCCCTTGCCCGGCCCGAACTGCGCCACGGCCACATTGTGGAACTGCTCATCGCTGAACGTCGGGCCGTTATGACAAATGGAGCACTTGAGGCTCAGGAACGTCTGCGCGCCCTGCAGTTGCTCGCGATTCAACGCGTTATCACGCCCGTCCAAAAAGCGATCCCACGGTGAGCCGTCAAAACTCAGCTCGTCCAGCAGGAATCCGGCGATGGCGTTGGAGGCATGCGCAAAGGTCATGCGGCTGAAGCGCTCTCCCGGGTACGCGTCCTCGAACATCTCGCGATACTCGGGAATGGCGCCCAGCCGTCGCATGAGCGCGGCCCAGATGCGGGGATTCTGGTCATCGGGTATCGCGGCGAGCTCGTTGCCGCCGTCGGCGCGCATCTCGGCGCGGTTGGTCACGGGAAACATCCCGATCGCGGAGACCGATCCGAACTCGAATGTGCGTTGCATGGCGGGCGTCACGTCCGCGTCAGCCGGCGTCACCACGCGTCCCGAGGCATCGCGTTGAATGCGACCATCCCAGAACAGGTGTCGCATGGCGCCCAGATTGAAGAGGGGTGGGGCATTGCGGGGAATGAAGATGCCCTGCGGGTGCCGTCGCTCGCCGCCGACACCGGTGGCACCCTGGCCGATGGACAGGCTGCGACCATCTCCCGTGGCCAGCGTGGGCAGATGACAGGTCATGCAACTGATATCGCGATTGCCGCTCAGCACCTTGTCGAACGCGAGCGCCTGACCAAGGCGCACCAGTGATTCGCGGACGCGCGGTCGATGCGGCAGCGCCGTGATGCCGCGGGAGGCGGCGAGTTGGCGAACGAGAGCAGCCGTCGACCGGTTGTCCGATGCGGACATCGCCGGCGCCGCTGGCGCGGCGAATGCTGGTGGCTGGGTGGGCTGGTCCGCGCAGGACGCGAGGAATACCGACACCACCAGGAACAGGGACAGTTTCATGGAACGCCGCATCGCTTACCTCCGCAAGAGCAGTGTGGAACCGGTCAGGCCGTGGGGGCAGGCGACCCCCGATTCTTAAAGCGGAGAACGGGACCGGAAGCCGACACGGAGGCCGTGGCTGGCGATGCCGGAAGCGTTTGCCAAGGGGCGTACCCGGCCCGTAGAATACCATCCGCTATGACCCAGTCCTCGTCTGCCCCAGCCGACCTCTCCAAGCTCCGTATCAATCGCGACGCGCCGCCGCCGGGCGTGCGCAGTGCACTGGTCCGAAATCTCGTCTTGTTGCTGGTGGTCGCCGCCCTGATAGTGGCCGCGTGGTGGTACCTGCGCGCTCGCGCAGTGCCGGTGGTGCAAGTCGCCACGGTTGGCGCGCCTGTCGGAGCCGGCGCTGGCGGTTCGGCGGGCACCACCAGTGTCACCGCGAACGGCTATGTCGTGGCGCGCACCAAGGCGTCGGTTTCGGCGAAAGCGGCGGGCCGACTAGCCTATCTGGGCGTCAGCGAAGGATCGTTCGTCAAGCAGGGGGTGGTGATCGCGCGCCTCGACAACGCCGAGTTCCAGGCGGGGATCGCGCAAGCGGAAGCGAATGTGGCGGCCAGCGATGCGAGTCTGATCGAGGCCACCTCCGATCGCGATCAGGCGGTGCGCGAAGCCAATCGGCAGCGCGAGGTGCGGGCGCAGAATGCCAGTCTGGTATCGGCGCAGGAGCTGGATGCGGCCAACAGCCGAGCCTCGCAGGCGGAGGCCCGCGTGAACGCGTCAGCGGCTCGGAAGCGTGCGGCGGAAGCGGGGCTCCATCTGGCGCTGGCCAATAACGACAACACAATCATCCGGGCACCGTTCACCGGCACGGTGCTGCGCAAGGATGCCGAAGTGGGCGAAGTGGTGGCACCGAGTGTGGGCGGTGGATTGACGCGCGGCGCGGTGGTGACGATGGCCGATCTTGCAACGCTTGAAGTGGAAGTAGACGTGAACGAGGCGTACATCGCGCGCATCAGCAAAGGTCTCAAGGCGCGCATCACGCTCGACGCGTATCCGGACACGTCGTTTCGCGGCGCGGTACGGCAGGTGGTGCCAACGGCCGACCGCCAACGCGCCACCGTGCAGGTGAAAGTCTCCATCACGGATCGAGACGCCCGCATTCTTCCGGAAATGGGTGCGAAGGTGGATTTTCTCCAGCCCGACACGGTACCAGCCGGCGCGGCGCGACCGGTGGCGCGCCCGATTGTGCGGGTGCCGCAGGCCGCCGTGCGCGAGGACGGCGGGAAAAGCGTGGTGTGGATTGTACGTGGCGAGACGCTTACCCGTCGTGAAATCGAGGCCGGGCCGGTCAGCGCAGGATTTCGTGAGGTCCGATCGGGATTGACTGGCGGCGAGCAATTGCTGATCGGTGGCGTGGAAACGCCCACGGAAGGGATGCGAGTCAAGATCGGACCGTAGAGCACGGCCCACCACTTCAGACGGAGATGCAGCGATGGCGCTCGTCGAGATCCGCGATGTCTACAAGTCCTTCAAACGCGACACCCAGTCTGTCGACGTATATACCGGACTGACCATCGATTTCGAGGAAGGGAGCTTCACGGCGCTGATGGGTCCGTCGGGTTCCGGCAAGTCCACCTTGCTCAATCTGGTGGCAGGATTGGACAAGCCAACCAGTGGCTCTGTACGAGTTGGCGGCGCCGAGGTCAGCGCCATGAACACGTCCCAGTTGGCCGCGTGGCGTTCGCGCACGATCGGCTTCGTGTTCCAGTCGTACAATCTCCTCCCCGTGCTGACCGCGCAGCAGAATGTCGAGCTGCCGCTGTTGCTCACCCACCTCAAGAAGCGTGAACGAGCGGAGCGCGTGGCGATCGCGCTCGGTGTGGTGGGGCTGTCCGATCGCATGGATCATTACCCCCGTCAGCTATCTGGCGGGCAGGAACAGCGCGTGTCGATCGCCCGGGCTATCGTGGCCGACCCGCAACTGATCCTGCTGGATGAACCGACGGGTCAACTGGACTCGAAGAGTTCGGAAGAAGTGCTGACCCTGTTGCAACGGCTGAACAACGAGTTCAACAAGACCATCATCGTGGTCACGCACGATGCCAAGGCGGCCGAGCGCGCCAAGACGGTGCTGCACCTGGAGAAGGGGGTGCTGGTGGAGCGGCAGGAGGTACACGCATGAAGTTCGTCCCCCTGGTGTTGTCCAACTTGTTGCGGCACAAGCTGCGCACGACCCTCACCATCATGAGCGTGGCGCTGGCGCTGTTCCTGTTTGCCTCGCTGCGCACCGTGGTCACGCAGTTGGAGATTTCCAGTCAACTGGGCGCGGCCAACCGGATGATTGTGCAGAACGCCACGGCGTTCATCTTCCCGCTGCCGCAGAACTACGCCAATCGACTGGCCACAGTGCCGCATGTGACGGGCGTAACGTGGGCCAACTGGTTCGGTGGCAAGTACGGTGACGGCAGGAAGTTCATCGGCCCGTTTGCCGTCGACGCGGCGTCGTACCTTGAGATGTACAAGAACGACTTCATTGTCCCGCCCGATCAGAAGGAGGCATTCCTGCGTGAGCGCACCGCGGTAATTGTCGGTCAGGGGCTGCTCAAGGCCTTCGGCTGGAAGATCGGCGACAACGTGACCCTGCAGGGCACCATCTTCCCGGGCGACTGGACGTTTACCATCCGCGGCACTTACACGCTGAAGGACCCGGCGTACGGTGATGAGCAGTTCCTGTTTCACTATGACTACCTGTACGAGCGTAACAAGGAAAACGTCACGCCCGGATGGTTCATCCTGCGCATTGACGACCCGGCGCAGTCGGGCATCGTGGCGAAAACCATTGACGATGGATTCCGCAATTCATCGGCGCCCACCAAAACGGGCACGGAACAGGCGTTCAGCGCCGGCTTCATGACGATGTTCGGCAACATTCAACTGTTGTTGGGCACGATCGGCATGGCGGTGGTGTTCGCCATCCTGCTCATCGCGGCCAACGCGATGCTCATGAATCAGCGCGAGCGCACCAGCGAGATTGCCGTGCTCAAAACAGTGGGCTTCACCGATCAGACCATCTTCACTTTGGTGATCGTCGAGGCTGCGTTCATCGCGTTGACCGGCGCACTGCTTGGGCTCGGACTGGCGATCATCGTTCCCAAGGCCACGCATTTCAACGCGTTCGGATTCCTTCCCGGCTTCCATGTCACGAATGGCACGGTGATGGTGGGCGCGGGAATCGCCTTGCTGTTATCGGTGGTCAGTGGTTTTACACCGGCCTATCAGGCCGCTCGGCTGCCCGTGGTCCAGGCGCTGCGGAGGGTTGAGTGAAGATCCCGCTGATTTATAACGTCCGGAGCGTGTTGCAACGCCCGGTGTCGACAGCATTCACCGCGCTGGGGATCGCGTTGGTGGTGGCCGTCTTTGTGGCCATGCTGGCGTTGGCCAACGGGTTTGCGTCGGCGCTCACCAAAACAGGCGGCGACGACAACATTCTGGTGATGCGCAAGGGCGCCGACTCGGAGCTGTCGAGCGGCATTGCCAAGGCGGACGTAAACATTATCTCCAGCTTTCCGCAGGTCGCGATCGGCAGCGATGGCAAGCCGTTGGTGAGCCCGGAAACGTATATCGTCATGAACATCCCCCGCGTGGGACTCGACACGACGGCCATCGCCAACGTCGTCATGCGCGGCGTCAGTCAACGTGCCTTCGAAGTGCGAAAAAACATCAAGATCACCGGGCGCACCTTCGCCAGCGGGCAAAGCGAAGTGTGCGTGGGCGACAAGCTGGTGCCACGATATCGCAACACGGCCCTCGGTGAGAAACTGCGGTTTGCGGGACGGGAGTGGACCGTCGTCTGCCATTTCTCGGCGGCGGGATCGAGTTTCGAGTCCGAGGTGTGGGGTGAGGCCGAGCAATTCCAAAGCGCCATGCGCGGCGGCAGTTCGTATCAGTCGGTCACGTTTCGATTGAAAGACCCGGCGGGCTTCGACGAGGCCAAGCGCGCCCTGCAGGGCGATCAGCGCCTGCAAGTGGACGCGCATCTGGAGTCGAAGTACTACGCCGATCAATCCAGGCTGCTGGGGGCAATGCTCAGCTTTCTGGCCATCATGATCACCAGCATCATGTCCATCGGTGCCATCTTTGGCGCCGTGAACACGATGTACGCCTCCATCTCGTCGCGCACACCGGAAATTGCCGTGCTGCTGACACTCGGGTTCAAGCCGCGGAATGTGCTGCTGAGCTTTCTCGCCGAGTCGGCGGTGATTGCATTTGCGGGCGGCGTGCTGGGGTGCCTGTTCGCGTTGCCCATCAACGGCGTCGTGACGAGCACCACGAACTGGTCGAGTTTCAGCGAGATCGCGTTTGCGTTTCGGGTTACGCCGATGCTGTTGCTGTCGGGGTTGGGATTTGCGGTGGTGATGGGGGTGGTGGGCGGCTTCTTTCCGGCGCGCAAGGCCAGTCGGATGCCGGTGGTACAGGCGCTGCGATAGAGGCCCCTTCAACGCAAGGCTCATGAATGAGCCGCAGACTCGAGTACCCCTCACCACAGACACGTGCCACGCCACCGCCTCCTCGCTGCGCTACGCGATGATTGCTACGTCATGCTGCGGCCGTCACCCATTGAAGGGATCGGCGTGTTCGCCATTACCGACATCCCCGCGGGCTGTCGCGAGATGTTCAGCAAGCCGGACTTGCCGGAACACTGGATCGCGATCTCGCGAGCCGAGGTGGAGGCGCTGCCGGCGCATTCTCGGTTTCTGGTGGAGAATTACTGTCTGTATGACGAGCACCAGTACTTCGTGCCGGAGAACGGTTTCACGAAGATGGATCTGGCCTGCTTTCTCAACCACTCCGACACACCGAACATCATGTCGATCGATGATGGCAACTTCTTCGAGGCCCTGCGCGACATTGCGCCGGGCGAAGAGCTGCTCATCGACTACGGCGAGATCGTGGACAGCGCACATTAGCCGCCGACACGCGCTGCGCTACGGCAGCAACAGTTTTGCGAAGCCCACGGGATCGATGTTCGCGCCACAGAGCACGACACCGACACGTTGCCCCTCCAACCGCGCTCGGAGCGGGTACATCAGCGCCGCCAGTGCCGCGGCACCGGCTGGCTCCACCGCCAACTTCGCTGAACGAAAGAGCAGGCGCATCGCGCCGCGGATCTGATCGTCGGTCACCAGCACCACCTCGTCGGCGAACCGTCTATTGAGCGCGAACGAATACGGCTCGCAGCGCGGGGCGCCCAGTGAATCGGCAATGGTGCGCACGGCGTCCAGCGATTGCGGTGAACCGGCCTCGAAACTGCGATACATGGTGTCGGCGCCTTCCGGTTCCACGACGTAGACGGCCGTTCCCGGACTGAGCAGCTTCACGGCGCAGGCCACACCGGCTGTGAGGCCGCCGCCACCAGCGGCGACGATCACGGCGTCGAGCTCTGTACCAGCCAGACGCACCTGATCGATGAACTCCATCCCCACCGAGGCGGTGCCGAGCGCGGTTTTGGGGCCCTCGTATGGATGTACGAACGTGCGCCCTTCATTGGCCTCGATGTCGCGCACCCGGGCGAACGCTTCGGTGACATTGTCCACCAACTCGACGTCGACACCGTACTCCCGGCACACCTGTATTCGAAACGCGTTGGCCGTTCGCGGCATCACCACTTTCGCCGTGGTGCCCAGGATGCGCGCCGAGTAGCCCAGAGATATTGCGTGATTGCCGGCCGACACGCCGGTCACGCCGCGGGCAAGGGCGGCCGCGTCGAGATCCAGCATGACCGAGAGGGCGCCGCGCGGCTTGAAGCTGCCGGTGCGCTGAAACAGTTCTTCCTTGAGCCACACCTGAGTGGACGCGCCGACGGCGACGGCCAGGGCGTCGTCCACCAGCTGTCGAACGGGCGTGGTGATGACGAGGTCACCTAGTCGCGCGCGATTGGCGCGGATGGCGTCGATGGTGGGGACGTCGAACGGCGGAGTGGACATGGCATCTCGTTGGGGATGGCACACGCGAGGACAGCGGAGTCAGCGCGGTGGTTCGGAGCGCTTGGCGGTCGCTGCCAACGACGCCAGCGCTGAGCCAAGCCGCATGGCCTCGACACCGGTGACCTCGGTGAAAAGTGTATCACGACGACCATCCGGACGAGTGGCAATCAACAAACCCACCGAACGGCCGAAGAGATTCAGTTGCCGTGCGATGTCCATTCTGGTATCTCCGAACGAGACACGTCGTGCCCCGGAGGGCGTGCGTCGAATGACCATGCTATCCGTAATCAGCATCGCGTCGCGGTCGTCATGTCCGCGCTGAATGAACGCGTAGGCAACGCGCTCCGTCGGTTGAAGACTGCCATCTGCGCGGGCGGATGCCAGCACAGACGCGGGAATGGCATCGTAGAACGCGTTGAGCGTGGGCTCGCCGCCGTCCGCGAACACCAGCGACAGAACGCGCCACAGGATCACCAGTAACAGTCCGAGCAGGGACGCGCCGGTCGTGCCCAGCGCGCCGAGGATCATGTAGCGACGGCGGCGCTGGGCGCGGCGCACCTGCGACGGCGATCGCAACGCGTCCGGTGTCAACGCGGCTTCAAGTCGTGCCACCAGCTGGGCTGCAGTGGGCCGTGCCGCACGGTCTTTCTGCAGCGCGTCTTCGACGAGGGCGGTCAGCGCGGTCGGGACGTCGGGCCGCACGGCGGCGAGTCTCGGTGGCGCCTGCGTCATGTGCTTGGCCATCACGGCGGCGACCGAGTTCGCGGCAAACGGGGGTCGTCCGGTGAGCATTTCGAACAACAGCACCCCAACCGCGTACACATCAGTCCGGCCGTCCGTCTCCTCGCCGAGCAGTTGTTCCGGACTCATGTAGTCGGGCGTGCCGGAGGTCATGTCGACTTGCTCGCCGCGCGCGTGTGTCATGACGTGCGCGATGCCAAAATCCGTCACGAAGGCACGGCCGGAGGCATCAAGCAAAACGTTGTCGGGCTTGATATCACGATGGACGATGCCGCGCGCATGGGCAGCGTCCAGCGCTCTCGCCACATCAAGGGCGATTCGCGCGGCATAGGCGGGTATGAGGGGGCCGTCGCGCTCGATCCGCATGGTGAGCGAACGTCCATCCAGCAACCGCATAATGAGGAACAGGAGGCCGTCGCGGCTCTCCGCCCCATAGAGAGGCACGATGTGCGGATGCTCGACGCTGGCCACCAGTCGAGCCTCCTGCAGGAACATGGCTTCGAGTTCGGTGGTCGGTGCCAGCGCCGGGTCCATCACCTTGATGGCGACATCACGGCCCAGCACGCGATCACGGCCACGAAAAACGGCGGCCGACGCGCCGACGCCGAGGACGTCGCCAAGCTCATACTGGTCTTGGACGACCGAGGACAGGCGGGTGCGCAGCGTTTCGAGGTCCAGGGGCATGGCGAAGTCTGGCGCGTGACTCATGGAGGGCGCAACTTGACGGCCCGCTGTATGTATTGTTGGTGAAAGGACCCGACACAAGTGACGTGGTCCGACCCTGGCAACAGGAATACTGAAAGGGGGGAAGATGCTTCGCGCCGCCGCATTGGGCAGCTGCTTGATGTTGTTTTCTTCACCGTTGCAGGCTCAGCAACGGGCCGTATCCGGACGAGCGCCATCATCGGGAAGCGTGCGCATTGCCGATCTTTCATGGACCGATGCGCAACGTGTCCTGGATACCGCGACAATCGTGGTCATCCCCATTGGCGCTGAGGCCAAGGAGCACGGCCCGCACCTGCCACTGAACAACGACTGGCTGTTGGCGGAGTACTTCGCCAAACGCGTCTCGGCGGCCACGCGGGTCGTGCTGTATCCAACCGTCAATTATCACTTCTATCCGTCGTTCGCGGAGTACCCGGGCTCCACCTCACTGCAGTTGGCCACGGCGCGCGACCTGATAGTGGACATCGTGCGCTCCATCGCGCGCCACGGGCCGCGCCGGTTCTACATCCTGAATACCGGCGTGTCGACGTTGCGCGCCCTGGGGCCGTCGCAGGACAGCCTTGCGGCCAGCGGCATCGTGATGCAGTACACGAACATCCTTGAGGTGGGGAAGGCCTCTGAGGATAGCGTGCGACAGCAAGCCGGTGGCACGCACGCCGACGAACTCGAAACGTCGATGATGCTGTACATGTATCCCAACGTCGTGCACATGGCAAAAGCGGTGGACGACTATCACCCTGGCGCCGGAGGGCTGACGCGTGATTCGGCGACCGCGGTGCGTGACGGCAAGGTGTGGTCGCGTTCAGGGACGTTTGGCAACGCGACGTTGGCCACGCGGGCGAAGGGGCGCGTGCTGGTGGAAGCGCAGGTGCGGGGGATGGTGGCGGAGATCGAGCACCTGCGAAGGGCGCGCATTCCGAACTGAATGCTCGTGGTGTCGGGTGTCCGCAGCGTTACGGCACCGACTTCCGGGGCATCCGCGTCTCCGCGTTCGCCGCATGGTACGCATACGACGCCATGATGACCGCGTTCTTCATCAGGTCGCCCGCCTGGATCGTGTCAAAGAAATCCATGTTGGTATGACCACCGGTCCCGGGAATGTGGTCCTGAATGAACTGGAAGCCGGGGAGCCCGACCTCGTCGAACGCGATGTGGTCGGTGCTGCCCAAGCTCTGGTTGGACACGGCCGTCATGCCAAGATCGCGGAAGGGTTCCATCCACGCGGTGAGCATGGCGCGGGCCTGTTCGTTGCCCTGTAGCATGATGCCGCGATACTGGCCGGCGCCGTAGTCCTGATTGAAGTATGCCGAGAGCTTCTCGTACGCGGGCTTCACGCCGACGGCAGGATCGCGCGGATTGCCGAAGTGCTGCTTGACGTAGGCCCGCGATCCGAACAGCCCCTGCTCCTCGCCGGCCCACAACGCCACGCGTATGGTGCGGCGCGGCTTCGCACCCACGGCCTTCAAAATGCGCATGGCCTCGAGCGATACCGCCACGCCCGACGTGTTGTCGCTGGCATTGGGGCTGGCGTGCCAGGTGTCGAGGTGTGCGCCGATCATCACCACTTCATCCTTGAGATCGCTGCCGGGGATCTCTCCTACGAGATTCATCGCTTGTTCCACGCGATCGCCAATGCGATTGCGGACCTCGATCTCGACCTTCACCGGAATATCGCGCTTGAGAATGCGATACATCCGGTTGTAGTGCTCGGGCGTGATGGCCACGATCGCCGGCGACGCCAGCATGCCGGCGCGCGACCACTGGTCGTTGCGCGATCCGGGGCGCGAGAACCCGCGTACGGCACCCAGCCATCCGCTCTCGCACTGCAACACGGCCGCAACGCCTTCGGCGGCGTAGAAGGCGATCTTCTCGTCGGCGGTGAGCAGGTCCGGATTGCGAGCCGCGCGCGGCGGCGTGGCGCGTGGCGGACCAATCACCGTCTGCTCAAGTACGTCGAGATTCTGCTGTGTGAGACGCGGCACGCCGCTGGTGAGTGGTGCGAGATCAATCACGGCGGGTGGCGTGACCAACACCGCCTTGCCCTTGAGCGTGCCACGGTACTTCTCAAGATCCGCCTTCACCAGCAGGTCGACGATGACGGCCTGCACCACTTGCTTCCCCTTGGTACTGGCGGTGTGCGCCACGGGATAGCCAACCATCGGCTGATAATCCGGTTCCAGCAGATGCAACGACACATACTCGTTGTCCCAGGTCACGCCGAAGTCCATGAACGGCTCGGCAGCCACATTCACCAGGCCCATGCGCGTCATCTGGCTCTGAACCCATGTCTGCGCGCGCTGCATGTCGCGGGACAACGTCAGGCGAGCGCCGAGCACGTCGGCGATGTAACCCTCGAACTCCATCACCTGGGAGCGTTGCAACCCCTCCTCGCGGATCCTGGCCACCATCACCAGATCCACGGGTACCGTATCACTGCGGACGGCGGCGGTGAGCAGGAAGAGAAGCGCCGTGGCGACGGGGCGGCAGCGTATCGACATGATGCGAGGTGCTGGGCGTGGTAGTGGAGAGGCGCGATCCGGGTGTTGCGGACGGATAGCAACGAACGTATGCTCTGCCCCCGGCGAACGCCATTCCCGCGCACCGCATGCGCGTTCGGCTGCCTCACCCAACCGTCACCGACCCCGACATGAATGTGTTCGCCATCCTCCAGCGGGAACTGATTGGGTTCTTCGGCATCGCGCACTGGATGAAGATGTCGGCGGCCAACGACTACAGTTCGTTGGCCACGTACGACGGCTTCACTGGGGCGGTGGGGCCGTTGTTGCCGCTGCTGCTGGTGGTCGAGCTGATACGGGCCCTGGTGCACAAGAACTTCAAGGCGCGGGACTACAAGCTCATCTTCTTCACCTATGTGCTGAATCGCGTGCTGGGGTCATACATCTCAATCGCGGCCATGGCATTCAGCATAGGACTGTTCCAGCCGCACGCGCTTTTCCAGAGCCGCATCACGTGGTACTGGCTCATCTACGGATACATCGTCTGGGAACTGGGTCACTTCATCTACCACTACCTGGCGCACAAAGTCAGGCTGCTGTGGTGCTTGCATTCCACGCACCACTCGCCGGAAAGCATGAACCTGTTTGTGAGTCACGCGCACTTCTTTCTGGAGGCGCCATACGCTGACGTTGTTCGCACGTCGGTGTGCATGCTGCTCGGCGTGAGTCCGCCGTTGCTGTTTGTGATCATGTTCATTGACGGCACCTGGGGGATGTTCATCCATGCCGGGGAAAATCTCATTCGCGACGGGCGCCTGGGATTTCTCAATCGGATGCTGCTGACCCCGTCACACCATCGGGTGCATCATTCGCGGAATCCACTGTATATCGACACCAATTTCTGTAATCTGCTGAACGTGTGGGATCGGGTGTTTGGCACGCTGCAGGACGAACATCATGAGACGCCGCCTGAATACGGCATTACCCGCGCCATGAAGCCCGGGAGTTTCTGGGATTTCTATTTCGGGGAGCTGGTGGCGCTTTTCGTGGACGTGAAGAACGCGCCGGGCCTTCGCAACAAGCTGGCGTATATCGTGATGCCGCCGGGGTGGAGTCACACCGGAGAACACAAGACGGCGTCGGCGATGCGGCGGACGCTGCGGGCAGGGGTGGCTGAGTTGTCCAGAGTCCACAGAACACGTTGAACCGCGAAGTACCCAAAGGTCGCTAAGGGCCGCTTTGCGATGCCAGCCTTCGCGCACTTCGCGCACTTCGCGGTCCCAAACGCCTTACGCGACAATCTCCCGAATCACCTGCCCCGACGTGTCCGTCAGCCGGTAGTTCCGCCCCTGGAACGTATGAATCAGTCGCTCGTGATCGAAGCCGAGCAGTCGCAGAATGGTCGCATGCAGATCGTGCACATCGGTTTGGCCGCTGACGCCCTGATACCCGATCTCATCGGTCTCGCCATGTGACACGCCGCCGCGGATTCCACCGCCGGCCATCCACATCGTGAACGCGCCGTTGTTGTGATCGCGTCCGACAAATGGATTGTCGCTCCCTGAGCGATTCTCGCGCATGGGCGTCCGCCCGAACTCGCCGCCCCAGACGATCAGCGTTTCATCCAGCAGACCGCGCTGCTTGAGATCCATGATCAGCGCCGCCGTCGCCCGGTCGGTCTCCTTGCAGCGTTCCTTGAATCCGGCGTTGAGCGCTTCCGACGCACCGGCCCCATGGGAATCCCAGCCCCAGTGAAACAGCTGGATGAAGCGCACGCCGCGCTCAGCGAGACGGCGGGCCAGCAGACAATTGTTGGCGTATGAGGTCGCGCCAGGGGTGGTGCCGTACATCTCGTGCACCGAGGCGGGCTCCTTGGAGATATCCATCGCCTCGGGCACCGACAGCTGCATGCGGAACGCCATTTCATACTGCGCGATGCGGGTGGTGATCTCGGGGTCGCCAACCGCTTCATACTGACTCTGGTTTACCGTATTGATGGCGTCCAGCGATGCCTTTCGCAATTCGCGCGGGAGACCCTTCGGATCGGAGAGGTACAACACGGGGTCGCCGGCGCTGCGACACTGCACGCCCTGGTACACGCTGGGCAGGAAGCCGCTGCCATACACACTGGCGCCGGCATCGGGGCCGGTGCCACCGGAAAGCAGCACCACGAAACCCGGCAGGTTCTGGTTCTCGGTGCCAAGGCCATAGGTGACCCACGACCCGATGCTGGGTCGCCCGAGGCGCGGACCCCCGGTGTGCACCAGCAATTGCGCCGGCGCGTGATTGAACTGATCGGTATGCATCGCTTTGAGAAAGGCGATGTCATCCACCACCTGCGCCAGATGCGGCATACGATCGGACACCCAGGCGCGCGACTGGCCATGCTGCTGGAACTCGGCCTGTGGCCCCAGCATCTTGGGAATGCCCTTGATGAACGCAAACCGCTTGCCCTCCAGCAACGATTCCGGGCAGAGCTGACCGTCGAGCTTCGCCAGCACAGGCTTGTAGTCGAACAGCTCCAGTTGCGATGGTGCCCCCGCCATGTGCAGGAAAATCACGCGCTTGGCCTTGGCCGGGAAATGCGGAACCAGTGGCGCCATGGGATCTCGACTGTCGCGCGGCACGGCACTGAGCGGCGTACCGCGCGGCATGTCGCACCCGAGCAGTGAAGCCAGGGCGGCCGCGCCAATACCCGTCGCGCCCACCTCGAGGAAATGTCGACGGGTGATGTGCTGCAGCAGTCGCTGCTGATAGTCGCCGTGATTGGACATGGTGCGTTGCGTTGAGGCTATTCCTTCGTGATGAACGCATCGAGATTGAGAATGCTGCTGGCCACCACACTCAAGGCCGCCAACGATGGACTGGCTTGGGCCATGCCCGCCGCCTCAGCACCCTCCGCCGGGTGTGCGGCGTAGTACTGATACGACTTGAGATACAGGGTTCGTAGTGCCGTCAGTGCGGTAGCAGCCGGGGCGCGTTGCAGCGCCAGTCGATAGCCCATCACCAGCGCCCCATCGATGTGCGTGCTGTCCAACATCAGCGGTCCGCCGGGCATCATGCGTTTCGCCAAGGCCTGTGCCGCCTCGGTGTACACGGGATCATTCAGTGTGACCAGCGCCTGCAGCGGCGTATTGGTGCGCACGCGCCGGGCCACCGAGAACTCGTGACTGGGGCTGTCAAAGGTGACCAGCGACGGATACGGTGCGGTGCGCTTCCACAGCGTGTACAGCGCGCGGCGATGCCCGTTCGCTCCCGTGTCAATCACCCACTTCTCGCCGCTGTACGGACGCTGCCACACGCCGTCGGGTTGCGGCGGCATCACACTCGGGCCGAACATCCGGTCGCTGAGCAGTCCCGACGCCGCCAGCGCCACATCGCGCACCTGCTCGGCGCTCATGCGAAAACGCGGGCCGCGGGCCAGCAATCGGTTGGCCGGATCTCGCTCATGCAACGCCGGCGAGGCGGCCGAGCTCTGTCGGTACGTGGCCGACAGGACCAGCTCGCGCAGGAACGTCTTGACACGCCAATGCTGCTCACTGCTGAAGCGCAGCGCCATCCAATCCAGCAATTCCGGATGCGACGGCGGCGTGCCTTGGGTGCCGAAGTCTTCACTGGTTTCCACGAGTCCCACACCAAACAGCTGTTCCCAGAATCGGTTGACGGTGACGCGCGCCGTGAGGGGATTCTGACTGCTGACCAGCGCCTTGGCGAGTCCCAGCCGATTCTCGGCGCCGCGCTCGAGCGCCGGCGCGATGGCCACTGGCACACCGGGCTGCACCACGTCGGTTTGCACCAGAAAATTGCCACGCTCGAACATGCGCGTGGTACGGCGGCGGGCCGGAGGCAAGTCGCGCATCACGGGTGTGAGCATGGGCTTGGTCGCGAAAAATCGCTTGTTGACCGTGCCGCGCTGCTCGCGACGCTTCTTCAACTCGGGGTGGTCGGACACTTCGCTGAACACCAATCGCAGCAGCGCCCGTTGGCCAACGTCGCGCGCGGCCTCCGGTGTGCGGACAATGCGCCGCACTTCGTTCAGTGATGTGCCATTGATCTTGCCCGCCACCGCCGGGACACTCAGCTCGCCTTCCCAACGTCGGCGCGCCAACTCCAGTTCCGGCAATCGTGCCACACTGTCCAACTCGGCGCGCAACGTCTCCAGCGTGTCGAACAACGCCATGCCGCGCGCGCGGCTGCTGTCGGCAAAACTCGGCAGCACCGGGTACTCATCGAACTGGTCCCAGTCTTCGCTGTTGTTGAAGATGGCGAACGCGCGATAGAACTCGTTGTTGCGAATCGGATCATACGGATGCCCGTGACATTGCGCGCACCCAATCGATGTGCCCTGCCAGGCCACCCATGTCGTATTCACCCGATCGATCACGGCGGCCACGCGATACTCCTCGTCGTCGGTGCCGCCCTCGTTGTTCGTCATGGTGTTGCGGTGAAACGCCGTCGCCACGCGCTGTTCCGTGGTCGGGTTCGGCAACAAATCGCCAGCCAGCTGCTCGATGGTGAACTGATCGAATGGCAGGTCACGGTTGAACGCGTTGATGACGTAGTCGCGATACGGCCACATGGGCCGACCCGGGTCCGTTTCGTAACCCTTGGAATCGGCGTAGCGGGCGACGTCGAGCCACATGGTGGCCCACCGTTCTCCGAATCGCGGAGAGGCCAGCAGCGTGTCGACCAGCTGCCCGTAACCGCCCCCGATGCCATCAGCGCACGCGGCGTCGACCTGAGCCAGCGTGGGTGGCAGGCCAATCAGGTCGATGCTCACCCGTCGCGCGAGCGTATTGCAGTCGGCTTCCGGGGACGGCGTCAGATGCTCGGCGTCCAATCGGGCCAGGACGAAGCGATCGAGGTCCGTGCGAGGCCACTGCGAATTGGACACCGCCGGTAGCGGAGCCGCGACCGGCTTCACGAACGCCCAATGGTCCTGCCACGTGGCGCCCTGGGCAATCCATCGACGCAGGATGGCGATGTCGTGCGACGACAACGACTCCTTCCCCTTGGGCATTCGGTCGTGCGGATCGGCATGGGTAATGCGCCGGATCATCTCGCTTGCGCCGGGATTGCCGGGCACGATGGCCCGCTTGCCCGACTTTGCCGGGCGCAGGGCGTCTTCGCGGAACAGGAGACTCAGCTCACCTTGTCGGCGAACGCCACCATGACACTGTACGCAATTGCGGTTGAGGATCGGGCGCACGTCCCGGTTGAAGTCCACCGTTCCGCCAAAGGTGTCGAGTGTGCCGCGCCCCCGCAGCAACGCGACCCCGACGAGGATCACGCCTATCGCCAGACTGTACCTGCGTCGTGGGTACATCATCGGGCTTTCGTTACCGGCTTGACCGCAGGCTTCGCGGTATCCGCACGGGGAGGTTCCACGAGAGGTGGCGCGCCCACGCTGATGACGGCGCGCGGGAGGGCTCGCCGCAGGCGTGTCACGCCGCCAGCGGTCGTCCGCGTTCCCCACAGGAACAACGCGCGTAAACGTGGCAATTGCTCGAGCGCGCGAAGACCGTCATCGCTCACCTCGGTATCCACCAGACTGAGGTACTCGAGATACTTGAGCGACCGGAGCGACTCCAATCCCGCATCGGTGACGTGCGTCCCCGACAGTTGCAGTCGCGTGATGTGGGGCATCATGCCGAGCGTTGCCAGTGCTGAGTCACCGGCAGAGGTCCGTGCGAGATTGACCGTGGTCACGTTGGCGGCGAGGGGTCGTAGCGCAGCGAGCGAACCGGCCGTCCAATTGGCGGGAACGCTGGTGGCATCCACGCTCAGATACCCGACGTCTGTGCCGAGTGCCTGCACGGTGAGTCCGCTGTTGCGAGCCATGGTGACGGCCGACGAATCCGGCGCCGCCACGCGAAGGGCGAAGACACCCTCAGGAGATCGTCCAATCCGTAGGCTGCCAAGGTGCGACGAATGGACGCCGGGCGTTCGATGGCGGACAACGTAATGTCCGTCGAGGCACCCTGGTCGATCCACCAACGAATGAGCGCAAGCTCCGCGTTCGGCATCGGGCGATCGGGTGGCATGGCGTCGGTGTGTCCGGGCGGCAACGACAGCCGAATGATCATCTCACTGTCGTCCGCGCGTCCCGCGACGATCGCCTTCCCCTGACGTCCACCGGCAAACAGCCCTGTGGCACTGGTGAGAATCAGGCCGCCCTTCTTGCGTTCAGGATTGTGACAGGATCCGCAGCGCATGGTGAGCACGGGCTGCACCAGCGAGTCGTATACCGGCGTTGACTCAGGGTTCGCCACGTGAATGCTCGTGAGTTCCTTCTCGCCCCGCAGTCCCACCAACCGTCGGACGCCGTCTGGAAGATGTCGGGTGAGGTACCCGTCGCCGCGCGACAACGTACCGCCGAGGTGTCCACCGACGACGAGGGCAACGAACAGCAGACCCGATGCCGCCGTGGAGGCAACGCGAAACGCGGCATCACTCGCTCCCGCGCGCGCGCGCAACCCGTATAGGAGCGCGGCCAACGCCGGTACGGCCAATCCGAGCCGACGGTGCCACATCAGCAGTGCGGGATCGTAGCTGCCCCAATCGGCGAGGACGAGACCGGCCATGCCCGACCCGATCGCACACCAGGCGCCGATCAGCAGTAGTGGCGACACCAACGGACGCAGCGTTGCGCGAGACGAGAATCGTGCTGCCACGTCGCACGACATGGCGAGGGCGAGCACGCCGATGGGCAAGTGCACCAGCAGCGGATGAAAGCGACCAACGAAGGGCCATAGTGACGACCCATGGTCGCCGCCGACCGCCGCCGCCACCAGCAGCGCTATCAGACCGACCGCGAGACCTCTCAGGGTGCGCGACATGCGCCGGAAGTCAGACCTTGGTCAGCTTCGTCACGCGGCCGTCGTCAATCCACTCGACGACGTAGATGTTTCCGGCACGATCCACCCACAAGGCATGCGGCGAGATGAAGCGATCCTGTCGACGCTTGTCGTGCGGAACATTCGGATAGCCTTTGAGATCGGGATACGTAGTGCCGAACTGGGCTTCACCGGTGAACGACCCCCCTTCGAGGTAGTCGCCCAAATCAGCCACTTTCTTGTTCGCCTTGTCAAAGATCGAAACGCGCGCATAGAGATCGGGCACGTACATCAGGTCACCGCGATGGAGCGATGTGCAGGGGAAGCGCAGATCGGTCTTGGTGACTACCTCACCCAGATACTTGCCCTGCAACGTGAAGTTCACGATGCGCACGTTGCCGCGATCGGCAACCTGCAACTTCGGGGTGCCGTCGCGCGTGTCGATGCTGATACCGTGCGGCTGGCGAAGATTGTGCGGTTCGGTCCCACGTCCACCAAACGAGTCGAGATACTTGCCGTCCTTGGCATCGTAAATGTGAATCCACGATTGTCCGTACCCGTCGGCGACATACAGCATGCCGTTGGGGCCAACGACGGATTCCGTTGGGCTGTATCCGCGCTCCGGCGTATACACACCGGCCAGGTACGGTCGACCGGCCTGCCACACCACGTCGCCATCAAGCGTGGTTTTCACCACTTCACCCAGACCAGTATTCGCGAGATACAGATATTCGGTGCCGTTCTCCTCGGAGAGGCGCAGGCCATGGGCACCTTTCGCATAGGCCTGGCCCCACGAGGAGAGAAAGTTCCCCTGGGCGTCGACCACGACAATGGCGTCGCGGCTCTGGTTGGCGATGTAGAATCGACCGGCGCGATCTTCGACGATGCCGTGGGTATACCCGAACTGTTTGCCCTTGGGAAGCTTGGCCCAGGCGTGGTTCATGGTATAGCGGAAGTCGCCATGGCCGAGTACCGGCAAATCGTCGGGGTCCCTTGTCACGCGTTCGGTACGCAGCGAAGGGAGGGCGACGAACGCAGCGGCACTGGCGGCCGATGCCAGGAAATCCCGGCGCGATGAGGACGTGCTGGTGCGATCGGACATAAGCGTCGACTCGAGCGATAAGGAGGAGCGCGGCCCAATGATGACAGCATTGTGGTCTCCCGTCGGCTCCGGCGCTAGACTCATCAAATGAGCTCATTCCCCACTCGCGCCCTCGGGTGCCACGGTCTCCGCGTCTCGGCCATGGGCCTCGGCTGCATGGGTATGTCGGACTTCTACGGCGAGGCGAGTTCGCGCGACGACGCCGAAGGCATTGCCGTCATGCACCGAGCCATTGAGCTCGGCATCACGCTGCTGGATACCGCCGATGTGTATGGTCCCTTCACCAATGAGGCGCTGGTGGGACGAGCCATCCTTGACCGCCGGGACCGCGTAGTCCTGGCCACCAAGTTCGGCATCTTGCGCGACCCGGCGTTTCCGGAGCGGCGGGGCGCTTGCGGTCGGCCCGACTACGTGCGCTCGGCCTGCGAGGCCTCACTGCGGCGGTTGAATACCGATTACATCGACCTGTACTACCTGCATCGCATCGACAAGAGCGTGCCGATTGAAGAGACCGTCGGCGCAATGTCGGAGTTGGTGAGGGAGGGAAAGGTGCGATACCTCGGGCTCTCGGAGGCAGGTCCGGCGAATCTGCGCCGCGCCGCAGCCGTGCATCCGATCAGCGCGCTGCAATCGGAGTGGTCGCTGTGGACACGCGATTGGGAGCACGATGCGTTCCCGGTGGCCCGCGAACTCGGCATTGGCATTGTGCCGTACAGCCCGTTGGGACGCGGCTTCCTCACGGGGCGTTTCGCGGCAGCCAGTGACTTGCCGGCGGGCGACTATCGTCGGACTTCACCACGCTTTCAGTCGGAGCACTTCGACGTAAATCGCCGACTGGTGGACGTGGTCGTGGCGATGGCGTCGGACAAGGGCTGTACGCCGGCGCAGTTGGCGCTGGCGTGGGTCATGTCGCGCGGAGAGGACGTGGTGCCGATTCCCGGCACGACGAAGATCGCGCGACTGGAGGAGAACGTTGGTGCGGTGCACGTGGGATTGAGCGCGGCAGAGCTGGCGCGACTCGCGCAGATGATCCCCGCGGATGCGGCGTCGGGGGAGCGGTATCCGGGGGGGATGCGTGGGTTGGTGGATAAGCCTTGAGGCTTGCTTGGATTGCCGGATTTGAACCGCGAAGGTCGCTAAGTGCGCGAAGGGGTTCGACCAAATTGTCTACAGATTGTTGACCATGCGCCGGATGCCGTTGACCATGCGGACTTCATGGAAGTTGAGGAGGAGTCCGAGCTTTTTACCGCTCAACTTCAAGTATGAGAGCAGCTGGGCAGAATGGATGGCGTGCAATTTGGTGACGGCTTTGATTTCGACATCCACTGATCCCTCGACGAGCATGTCGATTCGATAGCCCGCATCGAGCCGAGCCTGCCGATAGACGACAGGCAATGCAACTTGTGTTTCCACGCGACAACCCCTACTGCGCAATTCATACGAGAGACAAGCAAGGTACGCGCTTTCCAGGAGCCCAGGCCCAATTGCCGAATGAACCTTGATTGCAGAATCGACAATTTCCCTGCTCGCTCGTTCCCGGTCCATTGCCGTTCCTCCTTCGCGCACTTTGCGAACTTTGCGGTAAGATCTCCTTCGATCCGCGAGTATACAGAGTGACCGTCAGCGCGCCGTCACTCCCCATACCGCCGAGTTTGCTTGAAGGCCTTCCGGCGCGCCCTGATGTTCGACGCTCGCCGCAGCACACGCCGGCATTTCCGGAACATCGCCAGCGTGCCGAGATCGGCTGCAGTCCCACTCCCTGAATCAGGAGGCTAGTGTGGCTATCAACACGGGCAAGGTCTTCATCGGAGGACTTGCCGCAGGCGTCGTGCTGAACATCTGCGATTTCCTGTCGAACACGTACATCATGGCCGATCGGTTCAAGACCGACCTGGACGCGCTCAATCCCGCGCTGATGACGAACATCATGGCACCTTCCAACACCGTTTCGTTTGTGGTGCTGGATTTCGTGTACGGCTTGTTGACGGTATTCACGTACGCGGCCATCCGTCCGCGATTTGGTGCGGGCGCCGGTACCGCCGTGAAGGCCGGCCTGATGATGTGGGCCATCGGTGGCATCACGTGGTACTTCACCGTGGTGATGGGACTGTTCTCGATGAACTTCTTCGTCATGTCCGCCATGGTGTCGCTCGTGACCATGCTGGCCGCGTCGTATGTTGGCGCCATGCTGTACAAGGAAGACTGAACCGGCACCGTTGGGCGTTCACGAGATGGTGGTTGTGCCTCTCACGCGGATGGCGCAACCACCAGCTCGATCTCCCGGCCTTCCCGGTCGAACACCACATGCAGTGTGCGGGCGCCCTGCGCTCCAATTACCAATGACTGCTCGATGTCCGCGGTTTTCGACGGTCCGCTCAGAAACCAACCGCAAGCGGATTCGACAGGTATCAGGCGCACGGCATCGTGCATGGTAGGTACCAGTGCGCCGTGAGGGACAACCAGAATCAGGTGTTCCGCGCGCACGATATCGGCGCGTTCGCGGAGGTCGGCGGCGTCGACGTACACCGAGCCGTTCTCGGCCACTGCACACCGACCGGGCACCACGACCACGTCGGCGCGATCGCCGACGCCGAGGTCCGTGACAATTTCCGCGATGAGATCGTTCACGGAGCGCGTCGGGTCACCCGAGACACCGCGCCCGCCGACCGAGGCGAGGACCTGCAGGAACCGCTCCAACAGGTTGAGTGCGCGGATATCACCGGTCACGTGCGGTGCGGCGGGTGACGGCGGAACCGCCGCGGCCCGAATGGCCGACAGGATCGTTTCGCGCGCGCTCACGGGATTCGCCCGGCGCGTCTGGCCCATTCGCGGAATGACTCGCGTGGCGCGAGCGGTAGGTCGCGACCGGGGCGCGTCCAGGGATTCCATCTGCGCGCGACGCGAGTTCCAGGAATGAACCGCAGGGTACGCAGAGTACGCAGGGCGCTGCGGGCAACCCAACCGGCGCGCGCGAAGCTGACTGGTCTGGACAAGAGGCGCCCGAGTTGGCGAAAGATCGTTGCGTAGCCTCCGGGGAGCGCACCGGCCGTCGCGCTGCGTTCGCGCCACGTCAGGAGTTGTCCGGGGATGTCGATCTTCACCGGACACACGTCGCCGCACGATCCGCAGAGCGTCGAGGCAAACGGCAGGCTGCGATGGGCACCGAGATCGACCGCCGGCGCGAGGATCGCGCCAATGGGCCCGGGAATGACATGCCCGTAGCTGTATCCGCCACTGCGCCGATAGATGGGGCAGGTGTTGAGACACGCGCCGCAGCGAATGCAGTGCAGGGCACTGCGCATGTCGGCATCTGCCAGTCGCGCCGTGCGACCATTGTCCACCAGCACCACATGCATCGCGGCGCCGGGTCGCGGGGCGGAGACGTGCGTGGTGTACGCAGTGATGGGTTGACCGGTGGCGCTGCGGGCCAGGATGCGCAGCAACACACCAAGATCATCCAGCGTGGCGATGATCTTCTCGATGCCCACGCACACGATATGGACTGGCGCCGAATGCATGCCCAGATCGGCGTTGCCCTCGTTTGTACAGACCACCACGCCGCCGGTTTCGGCCACCAGCGCGTTGGCGCCCGTGATGGCGGCATCGGCGTTGAGCAATGCATCACGCAGGTGCACGCGGGCGGCCGCGGCCAGTGCGTCGGGTGACGACTCACCGGCGGGTGTGCCCATTTCGCGGTGGAACAACGCGCCGATTTCCTCCTTCTTCCAGTGAATGGCAGGGAGCACGATATGCGACGGCGGCTGGTGCGCCAATTGCACGATGCGTTCGCCGAGATCGGTGTCGACCACCTCGATCCCGTCCGCTTCCAGAAACGAATTGAGTCCGCACTCCTCCGTGAGCATCGACTTGCTTTTGGCCACGCGCTTCACCTTGGCGTCGCGCAGAATGCCACGTACCACGGCATTGTGCTCGGCCGCGTCGCGCGCCCAGTGGACACAGACGCCCGAGGCGGTCGCGCGCCGCTCAAACTCCACGAGCAATTCGGCCAGGCGACTCATGGCGTGCGCCTTGAGCGCCGATCCCGCTTCACGCAGCGCTTCCCATTCGGGCAAATCGGTCGCCCGATCGCGACGCTGTCGCACAAACCAGAGCGCGTCGTCGTGCCAGGCCGCACGCTCATCATCACGCAGAAACGCCGCCGCGGCTTCCGGATGACCGACGCCCTGGCGATGCAGCACGGGAAGGGCCGTGCTCACCGGGTCGCCTCTTCCAGCAACTCGGCAATGTGCATGGTGCGCAGGGGAACAGCACTGCGACTGGCGATGACTTCGAGATGCAACAGACACGACGGATCACTGCTCACCAGCACCTCGGCTTGGTGCGTCGTGTAGTCCGTCAGCCGGTCGCGGCCCATGGCCACGGACAGCTCGGGCTCTCCAATCGCGAATGACCCCCCAAACCCGCAGCATTCGTCCGGGCGGTCCAGCGGCACCAGCGTCAGGCCGTCCAATGCACCGAGCAGCGTGTGCATGGGGCCACTGGGTGGCTGATGCAATTCGGACGACCCGCCCAGTCGCAGTCCGCGCTGTGCATGACAGCCCAGATGCATGGCCACACGATGGGCAAAGCGACCGGTGAGTTGCGGCATGCCAAGCGGTCCGGCGAGAAACTCGCACAACTCGTAGGTGACGCGAGCCGCGTGAGTGCCCGCGTCACCGGACACCAACGAAGGCAGGTGGTGTCGCACATGATGGGTGCAACTCCCTGACGGCATGACCACCACGTCGAACGGTCGCGCGCTGGTGGCCCACGTCGTCGCCGCGCCGCGCGCCGCGGCAACGGCACCTGCATTGCTCATGGGTTGCCCGCAGCAGGGTGCGTCAAACGCCAAATTGACGTCGCAGCCCAGTCGCTCAAGCAGCACGAGCGTCGCCTGCGCCGCCGACGGCCGAAGCTGGTCGACGTAACAGGGGACGGCGAGTGCTACACGCACGAATCGCTCACGGTTGCTCAACGAGATCGAAGATCTTCGTCATCGGTACCCACTTCTGCCCCGGGTCCGCCCACGGCAATGGTTGCTGGAAGCGCCACATCAACGCTTCCCACTCCGCCACCTTCGGGTTGGCCGCATCGGCCACGCTCTTCGCGGCCGCGTTGAAGTGCTCGTTGGTCGACATGACCATGGTCAGTCGATTGCCGGTACGCCAGATCTCCATGCTTTCAATACCGGCATCCCGAATGCTGGCGGCTATCTCCGGCCAGATTCGCTCGTGCAGACGACTGTATTCCGCGATCAGGGCGGAATCGTCCTTGAGGTCGAGCGCAAGACACCAGCGCTGGAGTTGGCCCTGGCTCATGATGTCACGGCCAACGTGTGCTTGTGGCCCCGTAAGGCAAAGTGCAACACCACCACATAGCAGAACACCGGAATCCAGAATGCCGTCTGAATACCTTGCGCATCGGATATCGCTCCCATCGCCGCCGGAATGATGGCGCCGCCCACGATGCTCATCACCAGCAGCGATGATCCCAGTTTCGTGTCCTCACCAATGCCATCGATGGCCAGCGCGAAGATGGTGGGGAATTGGATGGAATGAAACAGGCCGAGCAGGACGATCATCCAGACCGCCGCCGCGCCTGATCCCGAGGCGGCAAACGCGGCAGCCGCCACACCCAGCGCGGCAACCGCGGCCAACATCCGCGGCGCCGGGATGCGCGTCATGAGCGCGGTGCCGATAACACGTCCCGCCAGAAAGCCAGCCAGATGCCACTTGAGAAAGTCGGCGGCAACGCGCTCGCCCGTACCGGGCAACGCCTGCTGCGCAAATCGAATCACGAACGACGCCACACCCACCTGTGCGCCCACGTAGCAGAACTGGGCGAATACCCCACGACGCAAGTGCGCGTGACGCCAGGCGCTGGCCAGTCCGCGACCGCTACCCTCGCCGGGCTCCTTCACTTCCGGCAGCTTCGACAGGGCAATCATCACCCCCACCAGCACGAACAGCGCCGTGATAACCAGATAGGGCCCCTTCACTCCGGTGGCTTCAGTCGCGCGCCACGCCTCGATGGCGGCTGGCGTCATCGTCGCCAGATCGGCGCCGGAATGCTCGACGCCCGAGAGGATGAATTGCGCGCCGAGGATGGGCGTGATGACCGCGCCCAGTGCATTGAACATCTGCGCGGTGTTGAGACGGCGAGCCGCACTGCCCGACGGGCCCAGGACCGTGACATACGGGTTCGCGGCCACTTCCAGTACGCATTGACCACAGGCCATCACGAACAGTGCCAGCAGGAAGAACGGATACCAGCGCGCCGTGGCGGCCGGTTGAAACAGCAGCGTGCCAAGCGCGCACAAACCCAGCCCAACCAGGATGCCTTTGCGATAGCCGACCCGCCGCATGATCCATCCGGCGGGCAGTGCCATCAGGAAGTAGCCGCCGAAAAACGCCGTCTGGATGAGCGAGGATTGAAAGTCGCTCAGGTCGAGTGCCTTCTTGAGATGCGGAATCAGGACGTCATTGAGATTGACCCCGATGGCCCACAGGAAGAACAGCGACGTGACGAGGACAAACGGCACGACGTATCGACGTTCGGTAAGCGGCGCACTGCGATCGGGCATCGAGTCTCCGGGCAACGAATCAATGGTGAATGATCAGGTCAGGGCGCGATCCAAGTGAACGTAGCCGCCGTCCACGAACAGGTGCTGCCCCGTCATGTGTCCGGCGCGTGGCGACAGCAGAAAGCAGGTCATGGAGGCGATCTCCTCGGGCAACGTCATGCGGTGCTCCAGCGGGATGCGCGCAAGAATCATCGCTTGCTTGGCAGCGGGGTCGGGAAAGGTGTCCAGCCACGCGCGATAGAGTGGCGTCATGACTTCGGCCGGCACGATGGCGTTGACGCGAATGTCATACGGCAGCAATTCGGCGGCCCACTCGCGCGTGAGGGCGAGAATGGCGCCCTTGGCCGAGGCGTAGCCTGACGTGTTGCCCTGTCCCGTGATGGCGGTCTTGCTGGCGATGTTCACGATGGTGCCGCGCGACGCCTTGAGATGTGGTAGCGCGTAGTGGGCGATATCGTAGTAGTGATGCAGGTTGGTACGAAGCGATTCGCGATAGCGCATGGGGTCGCCGTGTTCCAGACCGACGCTGTCGTTCACGCCGGCGTTGTTGACCACGGCGTCGATGGTGCCGAGCCGCCGAACCGTTTCGGTCACCGCATCGCGGCAGGCATCGGGGTCGCGAAGATCACCGGCGATCGCAATGCCGTTCCCCAGTTCGGACGTGATCGCCTCAAGCGCAGCCGGGTCACGATCGAGCACGGCCGGGCGCGCGCCCTCGGCCACCAGCGCGCGCGTGATGGCGGCACCGATGCCTTTGGCGCCGCCCGTGATGAGGATGACGCGGTGGTGGAGTTCGAGGTTCAATCAGGGCTCCGAGCAGGGCGGGCCAACCACAATTCTACCGCGAAGAGCGCGAAGGGGGTCGCGCACTTGGCGGTAGATCGGAGTGAAGCACGACGTCCGCCAAAGACACCTGCTCCCGGGGAACTCCGCAAGGCGTCCATGCAGTACAAAGAACTTGACAGCACAAAGAATATGCTGCAGCTTTCGGTATGCGACCCCCCGATGTCGCCTTCCTGATAGCGTTGCTGACCACGCTCGTCGTCGCGATCCGCGTGGCATGGCATCTCGTCCGCGGCCAGCGCGCCTCGACACTTCGCCTTGGACGGCGATGGGGCCTCGGAGCGGCCTGCTATATCGTGGTGTTGTTGGCGGTGTCGCTCTTCCAACCAGGTCGAACACTCTCACCAGGCGAAAACGAGTGCTTTGACGATTGGTGCATTGCAGTCGATGAATCAGCGCGCACCGTTCCCGAACGGATCACCGTGGAGGTGCGCCTCTCCAATCGCGGCCGTGGACGGCCGCAGGCAGAGCCGGATGCCTATGTGTACCTCATGGCCGATGGCGGTCACGTGGTGCAGGCGAAATCGATCGAGCACCGTGATTCGATTGGCGGCGTAGTCCCCGCAGGCGAGTCGCGCACGGTGCGTGTGATGTTCGACGTCCCGCCGCAGCTTGTGGTACGCGGCCTGGTGAAGGCACGTCGGTCGCGCTTCCCGGCGTCTTTCATCATTGGCGATCCGTCAAGTTGGCTGCATCGGCCGACGATACACACGCTCGCTCGCAAGGGACCGCGGTAAGCCGATACACCTCGCGCGCCGTCTCGCCGAAAACGCGCGCACGCTCAGCGGTCGTCAATCGCTCGGCCCAGCGCTCTATGACGTCGACCACGCGAGCATACCCGGCCGCCACCAGACACACTGGCCAGTCCGATCCGAACATCAGTCGCTCCGGCCCGAACGCCTCGGCGGCCGCATCGAGCACCGGCAACAAGTCGGCATCAGTCCACGTGTGCCATGACGCTTCCGTTACCAGGCCGGACAGCTTGCAGGTGACATGGTTGTATCGTGCCAGACGCGGCAATCCGGAACGCCATTCCTCCAGGCGGCCGCCCGCGATGTCCGGTTTGGCGCAGTGATCGAGCACGAAGCGCACGTCGGGACATGATGATACCAATTGCTCGGCGGCCGCGAGTTGTCGGGGATAGATCAGGATATCGTAGCTGTAGCCGAGCGCACCCATCACCGTAACGCCGGTGATCACCTGGGATCTCGCGAGAAAATCGTCAGGTTCTCCTTGTGCGATATGACGGAATCCCTTGAGCATCGGCGCGCTACGATAGCGGTCCAGCTGCTCCGCCAGATCCGGCGCCTGCAAATCCACCCACCCAACCACGCCCCGGATGATGTCATGGCGTTCAGCGAGTGTCAGTAGAAACTCCGTTTCGGCGTCCGACTGAGCTGCCTGCACCGCAACGACCGCGTCGATGCGTGCGTCCGCCAGTAGCGGCACGGCATCCGTCGGCAGAAAATCCCGGCGCAGCGCACCCATGGCCGGCGTGATCCAGCCGTCGCGCACGGCGTCATATCGCCAGTAGTGCTGATGCGCGTCAACTCTCACTCGTCAGCCACCCGCACGCTGTTCCCAGGCCACTGCACGTTGCCGAGACGTGCCAAGCCCATCGACCGACAGCTCCACCACGTCGCCATGCTGCAAATAGCGCGGCGGTTTGAAGCCCAGTCCCACGCCACCGGGTGTGCCGGTGGAGATCACGTCCCCCGGTAACAACGTCATGAACTGCGAGATGTAGCTGACCAGTTGCGGCACTCCGAATATCAGTTGCGCCGTGCTGCTGTGCTGCAGTCGTTCTCCGTTCACGCTCAGGCTCAACGACAGCGCATGCGGATCCGGAATCTCATCAGCCGTGGCCATCCAGGGTCCCAGCGGCGCAAACGTGTCCCAGCTCTTGCCCTTGAACCACTGGCCGCCGCGTTCCATCTGGTAGGCGCGCTCCGAGTAATCGTTGTGCAACGCATAGCCGGCCACGTACTCCATGGCCTGCGCTTCCGCCACCAGTGTCGCCCGTCGCCCAATGACGATGGCCAGCTCCACCTCCCAATCGCACTTGAGCGCATCGGGCGGCATCTGTAAATCGTCGAACGGCCCCACCAACGACGAGGTGGCCTTGGCAAACAGAATCGGCTCGACGGGAATTGCAGCACCGGTCTCCGCCGCGTGATCACGGTAGTTGAGACCCACACAGACGATCTTCGACGGACGCGCCACGCACGACGCCCAGCGCACGCCGTCGGGCACCACGGGAAGTGTGCTGCCGTGCGTCGCGACCCATGCGGTGAGTCGGACTATGCCATCGTGCGTGAAGAAGGGTTCGTTCCAATCCTCGCCAAACGCTGAGGCGTCGCGACGAAGGCCAGCCGAGTCAACGATGCCGGGCAGCTCGGCGCCCACCGGTCCGAATCGAATCAGCTTCATGATGTGTTATCCGTGCAGGTGGAGAAAACCGCCATCCATCGGATAGTCGGTGCCCGTCAGGAACGCGGCCTCATCGCTGGCCAGGAATCGCGCAAACGAGGCGACCTCCTGTGGCTGGCCCATACGGCCAATCGGTTGTGTCGCGGCGAGCTTCGCGAACATCTCGGCTTCGCGACCCGGATAGTGCTTCGCGAGATACCCGTCGACGAATGGCGTGTGAACACGCCCGGGTGAAATGCAATTGCAGCGCACGCCGCGGCTCACATAGTCGCGGGCGATGGAGTAGGTCATCGCCACCACGGCACCCTTGCTCATGGAATACGCAAAGCGATCGGCCAGCCCGGCCGACGCGGCCACCGATGCCATATTGATGATCACGCCGCGACCACGCTCGGCCATGCCGCCGATCACCGCGCGGGTGCACAGGTACACGCCGCGCACATTCACCTGAAAGAGGCGCTCGAAGTCATTCAGCGACGTGGTCTCGATGTTCCCGATGTGCGAAACGCCGGCGTTGTTGACCAGGATATCCACGACGCTGGTGGCGTGAATGCCATCGAACGTCCCTTGCACCTCCCCGGGATCGCTCACGTCGCACTGGTACGGTGTCGCTGAGGGTCCCAATGCGTGCGCGACGGCGGTGACGGCCTCGAGATCGCGATCGAGACAATGCACGCGTGCGCCTGCCCGCACGAACTCGGTGGCAATCGCTCGCCCGATGCCGCTTCCGGCGCCGGTGACTGCCGCCACACGCCCCGCGAGCATGAACGCGCCGTCCGAAGATGTGCTCACAGCGATACTCCCCGTTTCCACGGAATGAAGTCCCATTGCCCAAGGCGTTCGGCCGCGGTGAGATACCGACCACTGGCCGTCTCGATCACAAGATCCAGAATGCGTTCACCCATCTGCTCCAACGTAGCCTCTCCGGACACCACGGCACCGCAATCGATGTCCACCGTGTCGGGCATGCGACGCGCGAGCGACGTGTTGGTGGCCAGCTTGAGTACCGGCGCCACCGGGTTCCCGGTGGGGGTACCCAGCCCGGTGGTGAACAGGATGATGTTCGCGCCGGCCGAGGCCTGTGCGGTTGTGCATTCGACATCGTTGCCGGGTGTACACAGCAGGTTGAGGCCGGGCGTCGTCGCGCGTTCAGGATAGTCCAGCACATCGGTCACCGGCGACGACCCGCCCTTTTTGGCGGCGCCCGCCGACTTCATCGCGTCAGTGAGCAGTCCATCGCGGATGTTGCCGGGCGACGGATTCATCTCGAACCCCGAGCCGACCGCATGCGCCTGGGCATCGTAGGCGCGCATGAGGGTGGCAAATCGCGCGGCCAGCTCGGGTCGCGTGCAGCGCTCGATCAAGTCCTGTTCCGATCCGAGCAACTCCGGAAACTCCGCCAGCAGCGTCGTGCCACCCAGCGCGCAGAGCAGATCGGAGGTGTAGCCGATCCCGGGATTGGCCGAGATCCCGGAGAAGCCATCGGATCCACCGCATTTGAGTCCAACGGACAGTGCCGATAGCGGCGCGGGCGCGCGACGGGCGCGGTTGGCTTCGGCAAGACCGGTGAAGGTTTCGTGGATGGCCGCACGCATGAGCGCATCCTCGGTCCCCATACGCTGTTGTTCGAACGTGAACAGCGGTTTCTCAAACAACGGGTCACGTCGGGCAATCTCCTCGCGCAAGATCTCCACTTGCGCGTGTTGACACCCGAGTGAGAGGACGGTGGCGCCGGCCACATTCGGATGCACCAGGTAGCCAGCCAGCAACCCGCACAGTGCGCGCGTGTCCTGTCGTGTGCCGCCGCATCCGCCTTCGTGCGTCAGGAAGCGAATCCCGTCGAGGTTGGGGAATACACGCATCGCCTCGGCGCCGAGCGCGCGCGCATCGGCCGGTGGAGGATCGAGCGTCTCGCCGCGCTGGTACCGCGCCACCATCTCGCGCACGGCCTGACGATGCACCTCGGGCTGCCCATACCCGAGCTCGCGATCGAACGCCTCCTGCAGGGCGCGCACGTTGCGGTTCTCGCAAAACACCAGCGGCAGCACAAGCCAGAGATTGCGTGTCCCGATGCGTCCGTCGGCCCGATGATAGCCATCGAACGAGCGCGTGGTGAAGCGCGACGTGTCGGGTGCGCGCCAAGGGCGCGCGACCGGGACGGTGAGGTCGATCGCGGCGGCATCGTGGCGCACGTTTGCCGTGGTGAGTGCGGCGCCAAGAGGAATGGGTTGAGTGGCCCGGCCCACGAGGACACCGTACATGACGATCGGATCGCCGACGGCCAGGTGGCGCAGGGCGACTTTGTGTTTTGCCGGGACGGCAGTGATCAGTGTCAGCGAGCCGGTCTCGTGCGCAACCGTGGTGTCGGCGGCGAGATCGGACAACGCGACGAGGACCGTGTCGTCGGGGTGGATTCGGAGGAGTCGGCGCGGGGTCACGAGCGGGAACTGGGCATTCGCGAACATAGAGAATTCACCCCACCGCCGCGAGGTGCGGACTGGCCGACGGCTCGTATCGAGAAAGTGTATCGCTTAGGTATTGACCTAAGTGTATGACTCTGCAATATTGTCGGTATGCGACTCGCCACCGAGCCAATCGACAACGTCTTCCGCGCCTTGTCCGACCCCACGCGCCGCCACGTGCTGGAGCGCCTGGGGAGGAGTCCGGCCTCGGTGAGTGAGTTGGCAGAGCCATTTGACATGGCGTTGCCGTCGTTCGTGCAGCATCTGGGTGTGCTGGAATCGTGTGGCCTGGTGCGATCCAGGAAGGTGGGCCGTATCCGCACCTACCAGCTGGTGCCCGGAAAATTGCGTGTGGCCGAAGACTGGATGATGAAACAACGCGCGCTCTGGGAGCGGCGCCTCGATCAGTTGGACACCTATCTCGTTGAACTCAAGGAGCAACAGCCATGACGTCACCTCTCTTTGTCGTTGATCCAGCGCTTGACCTGGTTCTCGACCGTTTCGTCGACGTGCCACGCGAATTGGTGTGGAAGGCCTGGACGGTTCCCGAGCACGTCTGCAAGTGGTTCACGCCGGCGCCGTGGACAACCGTCGAATGCGAAATCGACCTGAGACCGGGCGGGGCCTTCAACACGGTGTTTCAATCTCCAGACGGGCAGCGGTTCCCCAATATCGGATGCTATCTTGAAGTGGTGCCCAATGAACGGCTGGTGTTCACTGATGCATTGCTGCCGGGCTTTCGCCCCGCCGAGAACCCGTTCATGGTTGGCATCATTTCACTGGAATCGCACGGGACGGGAACGCGATACGTCGCCATGGCGCGACATCGCGACGTCGCAACCCGCGCGAAGCACGAGGAGATGGGATTTCACAAGGGCTGGGGAACGGCGCTGGACCAGTTGGTCGCGTACACCAAGACCTGGTGAATCGGCCGACGCCGAAGCGCCCCCGTTCCCCAAACCACATGACGCATTCTCCGGCCACCACCATGTCGCGCCTCAGCGTCGCCGTCTTCATTTTTGACGATGTCGAAGTCCTCGATTTTGCCGGACCATTTGAAGTATTCTCCCGAACGCGCCTGACGGCGGGGGTCGAATCCCGCCGCAACGACGAGACGGCGCCATTCTATGTGTTCACCGTCGCAGAACACGCCGAGAATGTCACCGCCACCGGCGGCGCTCCGCAGGTGGTGCCGCACTTCGACCTCGCGCATGCGCCGCCTATCAGACGTCCTGGTCGTGCCGGGAGGATTCGGCACGCGCCGACTGCTGGAGCATGCTCCGGTGCTTGAATGGATCGCTACGGTTGCGTCAGGTGCGCAGTTGGTGACCTCGGTGTGCACAGGCGCATTGCTCCTGGCGCGCACGGGATTGTTGCGGGGGAAGCACGCCACCACGCATTGGGGCGCGCTCGACCTGCTCGCGTCGCTGGATCACACAATGCTGGTCGACCGCGAGCGCCGCGTCGTCGGCGACGGGCCTGTGACGTCAGCGGGCGTATCGGCCGGTATTGACATGGCGCTGTCGGTGGTCGAGTCCCTTCATGGGCGGACCGTCGCTGACGAAACCGCCCACTATATCGAGTTTCCGAGCCCCTTGATCGGAGAGCGACGTTAGTTCCAGCTCAGCCCGCGCAACTGGTCGAGATTGATGTTGCCGCCGGACATCACGGCGGCAACCCGGGAGCCCGCCGGCATCTTCACCAGCCCGTGCATGAGGGCCGCGACCGGTGCGGCCGCCGCCCCTTCAATCACCAGCTTCGACCGCTCCATCACCCACAGCATGGCCTCAAAAATCTCCGTGTCCGGCAGCGTGACAATCTCATCCACATAGCGCTGCACGACAGAGAAGTTCAGCGCGCCCACGCGCCGCACACGCAGGCCATCGATCACCGTGCGGCAATCGATCGTTTGCAGGCTGCCCGCTTCGAGGCTGGCCTGCATCGCGGGTCCGTCGGACGACTCCACACCGATCACGCGAATCTTCGGATTGTGGGCCTTCACCGCCATGGATACACCGGCAATGAGACCGCCGCCGCCAATGGGCACGACCACGGCATCGACGTCGGGCCAATCCTGCACGATCTCCAGGCCGAGTGTCCCCTGTCCGGCAATGATGTCGGCGTCGTCAAACGGGTGGACGTACAGCAGCCCTTCGTCACGCACCAGTTCCTGCGCTTTCTCATTGGCTTCATCCCAGATGCTGCCGTGCAGCACCACCTCACCACCATACGCCTTGGTCGCGGCGATTTTGGCGGGAGTGGCGTTGGTGGCCATGCAGATCACGGCGCGAATGCCGTAGATGCGGGCCGCCAGCGCCACGCCCTGCGCGTGATTGCCCGCCGATGAGCAGACGACGCCGCGGCGTTTCTGCTCTTCGGACAGCTGGGCGAACTTGTTGAGCGGACCGCGGATTTTGTACGACCCCACGGTCTGGAAATTCTCCGCCTTGAGGCGCGTCTCGAAGCCGGTGATTTCGCTGAGCTGGCGCGATGGCAGCAGCGGGGTGTGTTTGATGTGCGCGGCAATTCGTGCGCGCGCGTCGACAAAATCGCGGAGCGTCAGCGTCAGCATGGCAAACGGGGGGAGTTAGAGTGACCGACCGGAGCAATATGCCATGGCCGGCACGCCACAGCGAGGCGCGACTACGCGACTGACAGGATGCCGGCGGCCTCGTCGGCCAGATGCTGCACACACGTTTCCATCTCCGCCATGCGGGTTCGGAAACTCAGCACACACACGCGCGCCAGGTACCGGCCATCCACGGTGCACCCGGTGATCATCACCTTGCCGCGAGCGGTCACGCGCTGGACCAGAGTTTCGGTGGCGACGTTGCGCGCGGCTTGCGTGGTGAGCGTTGGCCCTTCGAGATGAAAGGCGAAGAGCGACAGCTGCGGCGCCGCGTCCATCACGATGCCGGGAATTCGCGTTACCCGCTCTGCTGCCCACAGCGCCAGTACCCGCTTTTCGGCGACCGCCGCACGATAACGTGCCGCACCATACAGCTTCACACTCAGCCAGACTCGCAGTCCCGGAAAGCCTCTGGAGAGTTCCGGCCCGTACTGTGCCGGATCGTAGAACTCGTCCTGATTGTCCGGGAGATAGCCGGCCGTTGCCGAATGCACCGACCGCAGCGTGTTGCCATCACGCACCAGCAGCGCACCGGTTCCGTAGGGCAGGAACATGCCCTTGTGCGGGTCGAGCGTAAGCGAGTCGGCGCGTGACAGGCCGAGCAACAGCGGGCGCAGCTCGGGGCACATGTGAAAGAACGCGCCGTAGGCACCGTCCACGTGATGCCACACGTGTTCCTGCGCACAGACGTCCGCAATATCATCGAGCGGGTCCACGGCACCGGTGTTCGTGGTTCCGGCCGCGGACGCGACGAAGAACGGACGCAGCCCCTGCGCGCGATCGTGTGCAATCGCCGCCCGCAGTGCTGCCACATCCATACGGTACTCACGATCAACCGGAATCAGGCGCACGCGGTCGGCCGCGATGCCCGCCAGCTTGGCTGCCTTGTTGATGCAGTGATGGCCTTGGGTGGACGTGTACAGTGTGCCCGGCCGGATGTCGTCGCCCAACAGTCGCTCGCGGGCACACACGATGGCGTTGAACGTCGCCCCCGACCCGCCCGTGGTGAGCAACCCGGCCGTGCCAACGGGAAATCCCATCCAGTCTCGCAACCACTCCAGCACGTTGGCTTCCAATTGCACCAGCGCCGGTGCGGCCACCCACACGCCGGTGTACCGATTGGTCGTATCGGCAATGAAGTCGGCCAGCGCGGCCGGATACACGCCGCCACCGGGGATATAGGCGAGATAGCCCGGGCTCGGCGTGGTGAATGAGCGCGGGATCAGGTCGTTGAACAGCAGATCAAGCAGCGGTTCGAGATGTGTGCCCGCTTCCGGCACCGGTTCGCGCAGCGATCGACAGAGAGTGGCCGCGTCGACATCACCGCAACTGGGTTGAATTCCAATGGCCGCCAGGTGCGCGACCGAACGCGCCACCACGGCGTTCCCCATGGCCAGCATCTGGTCGGGAGAAAATTCCATGGCGGCCAGGTCGCCGGACGGCAGATCGGAAGACGTCATGAGGCGGGCGTCGGATTACTGCGCAGCCAGCATCGCCTGCATGCGCTTGCGAAACCGCTCGGCGATCAGGCGACCCATCTCTGTTTCCGTGGCCACCCATTCGGCGTTCCGAAAGCCCAGCGGACTCACCTGCGCGCGATACTCGGCCAGCCATGGCTCCACCCGCGAGTACAACAACAATCCTTCGCCGTTGCTTTCCAGCATGAAGTCGGCGTGCATGACGCCATGCCGGGCCATGGCGTAGGTCATTTCCCAGAACGTCGAACACTGACGAAAGGCGGCGTTGAGCGGATGTTCGCCCTTGGTCACCGCGAGCACGTCGTCGAAGGTTCGGGGGAGGAATCTGGCAATGAGCTGGGTGCGCGAGTCGCGCATGACACTTTCGCGGCGCAATTCGTACAGTTTGAGCACCAGTTCCGCGTCGTGGTGATCGGGGAATTCCTTCCTCGGCTGTTTCTTTGGCATCGGGTCGGATCGTGTGTGGAGGGGATTGGGTCGCGTTGCCAATGTACGCCGCGCCTCCCAAGTTTAGCGAGCGTGTTGAGCGCGTCCGGATTGTCACAAAACCGATGGTGGAGGAGCGTGGTGAGCGTGCAGACGCATCATGGATGGCGGCAACGGCTGGCCCACGTCCGAGCCAGCACGCGTCTCGTTGTCGCGCTCCTGGCGAGCGCCCTGACCGCCTGGTTGCTGCCCAGCGGCCTCTCGCTGGAGATGCGCGCCGTGGCGTCGTGGGACGGATTTGCCGTGGTGGCGCTCGGGCTGACGTGGCTCACCATCCTGACGCTGAACCCGGCGCAGATCTGCACGCTGGCACGGCGCGAAGACCCCAGTCGCCTGGCGTCGCTGATTCTGGTGGTGCTGGGGGCCGGCGCAGCGCTGCTGGCCGTGCTGGTCTTGCTGCAGGAAAGCATGAAGATGCAGAGCGGCGAGAAGACGCAGGCCATCGTGCTGGCGCTCTCGGCGGTCGCGCTGGCGTGGTTTCTCATTCACACCGTGTTCACGCTGCGGTATGCGCACTTGTATCACAGCGCGTCCGAGTCGCCGCACCCGCTGGAGTTCCCGGGTGGTGACCACCAGCCGGATTATCTCGACTTCGCGTATTTCGCGTTCATCATCGGCATGACCGCGCAAACGGCCGACGTCAATATCAGGGGCCGCAGTATCCGGCGCGCCGCCCTGCTGCACGGCATCGTCGCGTTCGCCTTCAACACGGCGGTCGTGGCGCTCAGCATTGGCGTGCTCACCACGCTGCTGTAGCGTCCGCGTCAACCTCCGCCTCACAGCCAATCACTCACCATGGACCAGGCACCGAACTCCGCCGACGCGCATCCGCCGCGTGAGATCGCCCAAATGGTCGAGCGACTGGGTGTGGCGAAGGCCCGAACTGATTCCATCACGCTCCTTGTGCTGGCCATGCTCGCCGGTGCGTTCATCTCGCTCGGCTCGCTCCTGTTCACGGTGGTGGGCGGATTCCACGCCTTTGGCGCCGCGGCTGCGGCTGGTCTTCTCCGCAGGCCTGTGGTTGTGTCGCGGAGCTGTTCACCGGCAATAACCTCCTGGCAATGGCCTGGGCCAGTCGATTGATCGGATCCCGCGATGTGCGCATTGGCTGCTCCCCTCGGCAACGTGATTGGCTGTCTCGGAACTGTGCTATTCGTGGCGTGGGCCCAACTGCCAGGGGGGGCGTGGGGCGTACGGCCCGGCGCCAGGCCAGCCTGGGGCGGGCGGGGGTGGCTGGGCGGGCGCAGCGTTTCCGACAAGATCCTGGCGATCGTTTTTCCGATTACCGCGTTCGTCACGATGGCATTCGAGCACTCCATCGCCAATTGGTTCTTCCTCCCGTACGGGATCCTGCTTGATCAAGCGGGCGCGGTCTCCGTTGCCGGTGCCGCGCAAAACCTCGCAGCGGTCAGTGCCGGCAACCTAATTGGCGGAACGTTGCTGGTTGCGGGTGTGTATTGGGTCGCCTATCTGCGCGGTAGCAGTCGGCCTCAGGATCAGAAGCCCGACAGTTTGGTAATGCGGCCACCCATACCTACCGCCCATCCGGCGTTGGGCGAGGCGAAACCCACCGACCAATAGTTGACGCTGTCGATGGCGCTCCACGTTATGCCTTCGTCGCGGGTGACCATCGCTCCGGACGGACCGACCGCGACAACCGTCGGCCTTTTGGCCTTGGGGACATACACCCCACCCCACACGCCACGTGCAAGCGGTGGACTGGTCCGTGCGGTCCACCGCGTGCCACCCTTATCGGTCACGGCGATCAGCACGTCGCCCGATGCCGCGCTGTTTCCGCCGCCAAGCACCATGCCGTGTCGCGCATCGCGGAACGTCACCGACTGCGGGCCCGATCCCGCGCGCGTCGTGAGCGGCAGGGTGTCCACCGCCCAGCTACGTCCGTAGTCGGACGTATGCAGGAGGCGTCCGTGTTCGGCGGTGCTGGCGACGATCCACGCGTGCCCACCCTTGCCCGTCACGAGGCAGGTGCCGCTCGCGGCGAAACTGCCTTCCTGTGGTTGCGCCGGTGGCAGCGACGCCGCTGGCACGCGCGTCCAATGCGCGCCACCGTCCTCGGTGCGCAGCATGGAGATGTTGCCGTCCACCGCATCGCCGATAACGAGTCCCCGCTTGGCATCCCAGAAATCCATGCAGTCGAAGAAGCCCTTCGGGTCGTCGTTCACGAATTGCGATTGCCAGTTGGTGCCGCCATCGGTGGTTTTGTAGATGCGCGACTGCGGCCCGTCGCCAATGCTCAGGAGATACGCGGTGTTGGCGTTGACCGCATAGACATCGCGGAATTGCAGTGAATCCGCGCCGGGGACGCGCCCGGTCGTCCACGTGGTGCCACCGTCAACGGTTCGCACCCAGGTACCGCGGGACCCGCTCACCCATACCACCTTCTCATTGACCGGACTGACAGCGATGAGCAGTGACGAGGTACCACTCGCCTGTTCCGTTCGCCCCACGGACGGCGGCGACTGGGCGGATGCAGCGGCGGTTACGAACCAGAGCAGCGGCAGGGTGTGTGCGAGGCGCGTCATGGCAGGGCGGGAATGGTCGGAATTTCACCTGGTCGTGGCGATAACATAGTTCGGTTCCGGCCCGCATGTTACACTGATCGACGGACGTTGGCTTTCGCACCTGACATCCCGCAATCATGAGACATCTGCTTTGCTCCGCGACACGCCGGCGCGCCATTTTCGCCGTCCTGACAACTTGGACACTGATTGCCGGACCATCCGTCAGCGCGCAAGCGATTGATCTGGCGCGCTATTCCATGGTCGACCTCACGCATGAACTGGCCTCCAACGCGACGGCGTGGCCGGGATCCCGCGACGCGTTCAAGTTGGACACGATCCGGGCTACCGAAAGTGGCGCGATGTTCCGGCTCACACTGAACGAGCACTTCGCCACGCATCTGGACGCGCCGCGACATGCCTCGGGTACCGGGTGGACCAACGAACGTATTCCACTGGACCGGCTGATCGCGCCGCTGGTGATCATCGATGTGCGCGCGCAAGCCGCGCGTGATCGCGACTATGCGCTGCTGCCCGCGGATGTCGTGGCCCACGAGCGCGCGTTTGGCCGCATTCCGCGCGGTGCGATTGTGGTGCTGCGCACCGGATGGGCGCGCTATTGGGACAATGCGCAAATGTACTTTGGCACCGACACCACCGTGAAGCCGAACGTGCTGCACTTTCCAAGCTTTGGCGTGGAGGCGGCACAACTGCTGGTGGCGCGCGGAGTCGCGATGCTGGGCGTGGATTCGCCATCCACCGACATCGGCAAGGCGCCGACGTTTGCCGTGCACGGCATTCTGGGCGCGGCCAACGTGCCCGCATTGGAGAACCTCGCCAACTGCAACGCGCTGCCGCCCACGGGAGCGGTGTTGCTGGCGCTTCCCATCCTCACCCGTGGTGGTTCGGGCGGACCGGTGCGGGTGGTGGCGCTGGTGCCGCGAAAGTGAAGTGAGTACGACTCCCTGTGGGCGATCTTCGACAGCCGCCATTCACCTGCCAGATCATACGATGAAGCGTCACCCGTGGTACCGCGCGGCCAACGTCGGGACATTCGTGCTACTCTGTCTGCTCACCACGGGCAGCCGCTCGGCCGCGACTGCGCCGGCCGAGCACCCGAATGTCCTGCTCATCGTCATCGACGACATGGGTTGGAAGGACACGGGCGTGTACGGCAGCGACTTCTACGAAACGCCGAACATCGACCGCCTGGCGTCGCAGGGCGCGCGCTTCGCGCAATTCTATACAGCAGGGAGTGTGTGCTCGCCCACTCGCGCCAGTATCATGACGGGGAAGTCGCCCGCCCGGGTGCACATCACCGATTGGATTGGCGGCGACGACAGGGGCAAACTGCTGCCAGCCGCGTATGAGCGTGAACTGCCGTTATCCGAGTTCAGCATTGGTGAAGCGTTTCAAGCCGGCGGATACGACACGGGCTACATCGGCAAATGGCACCTGGGCCAGCTGGAGGCGTCGGGCCCGGCGCATCAGGGCTTTGCGTTCACCCGCGCGGTGAACCATGCGGGGCAGCCGGGCTCGCACTTCGCGCCGTACAAAAGCGCCAGCAGGACGGACACGGACGTCCCGGATTTAGAGGGCGATGCGCCGCGCACGTACCTGACCGATCGTCTCACAACGGAGGCGGTGCAGTTCATCCGGACCTCGCGCACCAAGCCGTTCTTTCTGGTGTTGTCGCACTACGCAGTGCACACGCCGCTCGAAGCAAAAACGGAACTGGCGGCCAAGTACGCGGCGAAGCGCGACGCGCGTGGGTCATCTGCGCTTCCGGCATTGCAGGCCGAAGGCCCGACCAGCATGACGAAAATGCAGCAGGATCACGCTACCTACGCGGCCATGGTGGAGAGTGTGGACGCCAGCGTTGGTGTGCTGATGCACGCGCTCGACTCGCTGGACATGGCGAAGAACACCATTGTCGTGTTCATGTCGGATAACGGCGGACTGAGCACGTTGCTGGGATCGGCGAGCCGCATCCCGACGTCCAATGCGCCGCTGCGGGCGGGGAAGGGCTGGCTGTATGAAGGCGGTATTCGCGCCCCGTTCCTGGTGCGGTGGCCCGGTGGGGTGCCCGCGAAGCGCGTCATCAATACGCCGACCATTTCAACCGATGTGTACCCCACGCTGCTGGAGTTGGCGGGTCTCCCGGCGCTTCGCACGCAAACACTTGATGGGGTCAGTGTGGCGCCGCTGTTGACGGGAAAAGGTTCGGTGTCGAGCCGTTCGTTGTTCTGGCACTTCCCGCACTATCACGATTCGGGATCCACGCCGTCGGGCGCGATACGGAGTGGCTCGCTCAAGCTTATCGAATGGTTTGAAAGCGGCGAGGTTGAGTTGTACGATCTGGCGCGCGACCCGGGCGAACACCATGACGTGTCGAAGGAGCGACCGCGGGATGCGGCAACACTGCGCGCTCAACTAGCGACCTGGCGCATCAGGGTGGACGCCAATATGCCCCAGCGAGCGCTTCGTTAGCCGACTATCCCTCGCGAAGAGCCACCGCGGGATCAACTCGCAGGGCTCGACGCGCGGGTACCAGCGCCGCCACGGCCGCGACCAGCGCAAGCAGAAGCGGGGTTGCGACAAACGTCACCGGGTCGAAGGCACTTACGCCGTACAATTGACTGGAGAGCACCCGTCCCAGGGCCATGGCCAGAGTTACGCCAACGGCTCCTGCGACCAAGACGGTACGCACGGTATCGCTGAGCACCACGCGCAGAATGGCCGCCGCTGGTGCGCCCAGCGCCGACCGAATTCCCAATTCCCGCGTGCGTTGCGATACGTCAAAAGCCGCCACGCCAAAAATGCCGACGGCGGCCAATAGCAGCGCGAGGCCACCGAACACCCCAGTGAGGGCTGCGCCAAGTTGCGCCGGCAGCAACACAATCCGCTGCGCATCAGTCAGTCGACGCACTGTGGGTGGCGGTACGGCGGGGTCAATTGCCCGCAAGGCCTCGACGATCCGACGCGAGACCCCAGGCACCGATGCCCCGGGCGCCAGCACACCATGCAGGTTCAGTCCGTGGTCCGCCTGTTGGGCAAACGGGACGTACAGGAACACCGGCGGCGTCTCACCGAGTGAGTTATATCGAATGGGACGCGACACGCCGACAATTTCCAGCCACGGTTCGTGGTCGCCGTCAAGTCGAATGCGCTTGCCCAGCGGCGACTGACCCGGAAACAGTTGTTTGGCAAATGTCTCGTTCACGATGGCGACGCCAGGAGCACCGGCCCGATCAGATGACGCGAATTCACGGCCCGCCGTGAGTGGCATGCGCATCGTGGCGAAATAGTCCGGCGTGATGGCCACGTAATAGGTGTGATGACGGGCGCCCGCGTCATCGCCATCGCGTTGAATGGACGTCTCGGCATTGCTGCCGGTGAGCGGTGCGACCGTGGCGGCGGTCACGGCCGTCACGCCCGGCGACTCCCGTAGACGCGCCTCGAGTTGTTCGACGACGGTAATACTGGAAGCGGCATCGCGACCGCGGCCGAGCTCGATAGGCGCATTGAGAATGTCCCGCGCATTGAATCCGGCATCGATGTCGTCGGCGTTGCGCAAGCTGTGGAGGAAAAGTCCGGCGCAGGCAACAAGCACCGTGCTGGCCGTGACCTGCAGGCCGAGAAACGCGCGTCGCAGGCGCGTTCGGCGCCGACCGCCACCGACGGCACCGTCTCGCAAACCGGCGGTCAGGTCAACGCGCGTGGACTGCAAGGCGGGCGCGAGTCCGGCCACGGCCACCACCATCGCGACCAATATCAACGTGAATACAACCACGATGCCGTTGGCGCCCGTGTCCAGGTGAATGGAGGCGTCCGCCGGGATGAAACTGACCAGCAGCGCGGTGCTCCAACGCGTCGCCAGCAGGGCCAGGATCGCGCCCAGCAGGGAAATCAGCGAGAGCTCCACCAGCAGCTGTTGTATCACACGGCGTCGAGTCGCGCCAAGCGCCACGCGTACGGCGAGTTCGCGGGAGCGCGCGGCGTTTCGCGCGAGAATCAGATTCCCCACGTTGAAACAGGCGACCAGCAGGACCGCGATAGCGATCACCAGCAGAAAGGCCGACGCCGCGCTGACGGGTCCGCGCAATTCGGCGTTGACGCCCACGGCGGCATCCACGCGCCAGCTCTGTCGCGCCAATCGCGCCGAGTCTTGTGAGGCGACTTGAGCGAACAGTACGGCCACGCGTGCATTGGCCGCGTCACGCGAGACGCCAGACGCGAGCCTGACGGTCAGGTACAACCCACCGCCCAACACCTCGGGACCCTTTCCCAGCAACGTCGGCGTCTCCGACAGCGGCACATACACATCCGGGGCCCATAGTACCTGCGCCGTCGTGAACCCGATAGGCGCAACTCCACTCACCCGAAAGGCGCGGTCATTCAGGCGGACAGTGCGGCCAATCATCGCAGCATCGGCCGCGAAACGCCGAGTCCAGTACCGGTGACTGAGGACGACCTCGGGGACCGCGGACGGCCGGTCTTCGCGATCGATACGCGGGAAACGGCCGGTCGCCGGTTGAAGGCCGAGTGCCGCGAAATAGTCGGCGCTCACCAGCGCGGCCGTCACCTGTTCAGGTTCTCCGTTCGTCATGATGGAGACTGGCTGAACGGTCTCCGCGATCACTCGCGAGAATGCGCGTCCGTCCTCTTTGAGACGTTGGTAGTCCGGCCAGGTGAACGGGCTGTGGTGATTCACGTACACGCGAACCAGTTCGCTGGCATTCACGGCCTGCGGCGCGCGCAGCAGGATGGCGCTGGCTATGCTGAAGACGGTGGTATTCACGCCGATGCCCAGCGCCAGCGACAGCAGGACGCTCAGCGCAAAGACCGGGTGCTTGATGAGCTGGCGCGCCGCAAAGCGCAGGTCGGCGACGACATCGCGCATATGAACCTGACAGGTGGGAGGGTCGGGTCGTTCCTCTCTAGCTACGGTTGCCCGGAATCGACAGTTTCACCGGATGCGCTACCCCTCAAATGTTGCCGTGGTTGTCGCGCTGGGCCTGATGGCCTGCAGCGGCACCGGTCTTGGAAGGTCTTCGCCGCACGCGTCGCGCACGGCGTTGCTGTTGGACCCGTCAAATCTCGAATGGCGCACACCTGCGCCCGCACTGTCACACCTGCGCTTCGAGACCACCAAGGGCGTGTTCGTGCTGGAGGTGCACCGCGCCTGGGGACCCATCGGTGCCGACCGGCTCTACAATCTGGCGCGCCTGGGCTACTACGACGACACGCGGTTCCACCGTGTGCGCAGTGGCTACATCGCGCAGTGGGGATTGCACGGGGATTCCGCCGTGAACGCGGCGTGGAGGGGACGCTACCTCGCCGATGATGCGCCGCGATCGCGCAACGCCCGCGGCACCTTCGCGTTTTCCTACGAAGGGCCCGGGCATGAGAACACGCGCAACACGCAGATCTACGTGAACCTGGCGGATAACCCGCGCAACGACGCGGAGCCATTCACGATATTGGGCACCGTCGTGGAGGGCATGGCGGTGCTGGACAGTCTGTACAGCGGATACGGCGAGGAATCTGGCAGCGGCGTACGGCAAGGGAAACAGGGACCGCTGGAACGCGGGGGCAACGCGTTCATGGACCGTGAGTATCCGAAGCTGGATCGCATCAAGCGCGTGACCGTGACCGCGAAGTGACGCGTCGGTTCACGCACCTCGGCGGCGCCAGCGCCGCCAGCCCACGATGAGCACCGCCACCAGTACGAGCGACGGAATGATCACACCCAGCATGGAGATGAACGCCGCAATGAAGTGCACGAAGTTGCGCCAGGCATCCTTGAAAGCGTTCACGAGCACGTTCTCGCCCGGTGACGCGCTCACCAGTGGCGCGCGCTCGTGCACGGTCACGCTCAGCGTACTCGTGGCCACGCGCGATTTCAGAAAGCGAATACGCCCCTCGTAGCGCTCGATCTCCTCGCGCACGCGGGCCAGTTCGCGCTCCACCGCCAGCACGTCCTCCAGCTTGCCGGTGCGCGTGGCGAGCAGCGTAATCAGGCGATCTTCCAGACGATGCGCATTGGCCACGCGCGCCGACACATCCACAAACTCCTCGCCGACATCTTCGGCCGTCGACGACACCGACTCCACCTTGCCGATGGGCTTGAGGCCCGCCAGCGCGTCGTCGTAGCGCGCCGAAGGAATCTTCAGCTCCAGCGTCGCGCTGCGCAGTTGGTATTCGCCGGCCGACAGCGACGTATTGCCCACGTAGCCGCCAAAGCTGGCCGCCATCTTCTGCACGGCGATGATGGCCAACTCCAGCGAGTCCACCTGCACCGATGCGGATCCGTTGCGGATGATCATGCTGGGAATCGCCGGTGCGGCGGAACCCTCGGTTTTTATCTGGCCGCCCGCACCGGACGCATCGACGACGGCCGCCAATTCCTGGCCGCGCATCGCGACCGCTTTCCCGACTTCGGCAGACGGGGCGGGGCTGGCCGCCATGGACATCTGCGCATCAGTCTGTCCCGGCGATACCGACGCATCTTGGCCGCACGCCAGGCTGAGTGTGACCAACAGGGCAATTGGCAGCGCGCGAACGGAATGGCGAAGCATGGCGAACCCCGGCCTGAGAAACCCGCGTGACCCCGGACGACGATGTCTGTTCACAGGAGACGCCGCAAGAGCGCCGACTTGCACAGCCCGACGGCGATCCGCACATTCCGGTCCGACTCCTCACCCGCACACCAGGCTGACCATGCAACGTCGCGAGTTCCTTGTTACCTCGGCACTTGGCACCGCTGGCGCACTGGCGAGTCATGGGTCGCCCATCGATTCCGGTCCCACTCTCGCCGAGCCAGCCGCCGTGCCCAGTTTCCCGCCCATTGATGCGCGCGCGACCCGCAAAATCCTCATCGCCGGTGGCAACTTCAACACGCCGTTCATTCGCTATATGGCGGCACTGACCGGCAAGCCACGCCCGCGCCTCTGCTATCTGCCCACGGCGTCAGCCGACAGCCCTGAAGGGAGCATTGCCTGGTTCCGGAACTGTGCGCCGCTCAACGTCGAACCGTTCGTGCAGGAAAGCTTCATCGAAAGTCTGACGCAGCATCAGGGGTGGGATGAAGTCCTGCTGTCCATGGACGGCATCGTGTGTTCGGGCGGCAACACGCTCAATCAGCAGGCCATCTGGAAGGCACAGGGCATCGACGTCGTGCTGCGACAGGCATGGGACAAGGGCATTGTGCTGGGAGGCGCCAGCGCGGGTTCGTTGTGCTGGTTCGAGGAAGGCACCACCGACTCGCGACCGAAAGCGCTGTCGATTGTGAAGTGCCTGGGGTTCCTGAAGGGCAGTCACTCCCCGCACTACGATGCCGAGGCCGGCCGCCGGCCGCTGTACCAGAAGTTGATCAGCGCGGGCGATATGAAGCCAGGCTATGCGTGCGACAACGATGCGGGCATCTACTTCGAAGACAACGAAGTGAAACGCGTGGTGTCGGCGCGTGCGGCCGCCAAGGTGTACTACGTGAGCGTGGTGGACGGCAAGATCAACGAGCGCGTGCTCACGCCAGACGCCATCTCGTAAACCGCACCGTCACGGATCGTCGGTTTGACGATCCAACACCGAACGGATCTGCTCGACGCGCGGCGCAAACAGCGGCAGTTGCTGCGGGTCGGCAAAGACGATCTCGTAATCCGCCGGCGTGAACGCCCGCGCCAGTCTCGACGCGAACGTCCGTCGCAGTAATCGCGTGTAGTGTTCCACGTCATAGTCCCGCGCATCGTCGGTATCGGTGGTCACCGATTCACCGTCGAATTCCGGGACCACGCCGCCGGGGCCGCCTTGGGTGCGATATACGCGCACTCGCTCTCCCACGTTCCACGTTGGTCGCCCGCTGGCGAGCACCGCCTCATAGGTGAATTCCCGCCGACCGTCGCGCGTTTCGGCGTAACGAGCGGGCGACTTGGTGAGCCGTACCCGCGATGACACGGCCACCGTGGGGAGCGCGCGCCTCTGCAGGGACGCAACGGTGTCGAGGTACGCGTTTCGCACGCCCGCGATATCGTTGGTGAGCAAACACCCGATGGCTCGGCGCAGGAACTCCTCGCCAAACGGTTCCGCACGACTGGAACGGAAGGCGACACCGCGCAGCACCAGAGTCCCGTCGTAGGAAAGCAGTGCGTAGTTCTTGGGTTCATGGGAGAGCATGGCCGCGTAACGGCCTTCAAACTCCAGTTGCACCAAAGGCGGCAAGAGCGCCGCCACCTCGGCCACTACGCGTCGTTCGTCGGCCTCGCTCCAGGTGTCCGGCACGGCGAAGTACACGCCATCGGTGTCGGCCTCCAACAACGTTACCCCGCGCGCGGCGAGTTCGCGACACATCAGGGTGAGTGTCTCCCGTCCGCGGCGCGTGACGTCATTGGCGGCATGCACATCGGCAAAGCGCGTGAGACTCTCCCCGGCGGCGAGATATCCATAAGCCGAGTTGATGACCAGCTTCATGGCGGCGGACATCGCCTCGTGCGTATTGCGCTCGGCGGAACCCGCCGGTGCGGCACGGGCATTGGCTTTGGCGGCGAGTCGCTGCTCAACGAGTCGGTCAACGAGTGAGACGAATGCGCCCAGGTGATCACGCGATGGTCCAATGCGAAAGGCGCGCATGAGTGACGGATACAGGCTGGCCACGTCGGCTTTCACCACGCGCTGCGCAACACCGGTTGCGAACAGGTGCAGTGCGGCACCGCTGTGCACGGTGCCGTCGCCCTCCTGATGCGCCGGCAACGCCTGTCCAGCGCGCACGTATGCGCGCACCAGCAGCGGATCGACCACACCGGTCGCCGCACCGGCGTCGGCCAGTCGCTCGTACCGTCGCGGGGCCATGCGGGCCAGGGCAAAGCGGCGCCGCCCAGCATTTCGGCCAACGCGGCCACTTCGTCCACGTCGGCCCTGGCGTAGCGGCGGACGCGTTCCGGATCGGTGCGGTACACGATGTGAATCTGATCACCGCGAATCATCTCGCGATCAGGACCGGCGATGCCCAGATGCTTGGCCACGACCTTCAAGCCATGCCCGGGCAGGTCGCGCGCCGAGAAGTCGTAGCGGCGCACCGCATCGAGCGTGTCGATGAGCTCACGTCCGGGCGCCACGAATCGCACGCGCCGCGTCGCATCCGTGCGACTGCGGGCACCGCGCCGCGCCGCGCGCGTGCGTAGCTCGGTGTCCGGCAGTCGGCTCAGATTCAACGGGACGCCAAGGCGACGTGCGCGGGTGTCGAGAAAGGGCAGGTCGAATCCATGGAGATTGTGGTTCTCGATCACGTCAGGGTCGCATTCCCGCACTTTTGCGCCGAGGCGCTGAATGAGGTCGGCTTCCGCGGCCTCGCTCTCATCGTACGCCTCAAGCGTGTCCACGAGACCGGTGTGGTCACGCACGGCGATCATGAATATCCGATGGCGACCAGCGTCCAGTCCGGTCGTCTCGAGATCGAACTGCATTCGATGCAGGTGCCCGAACGCCAGGTCGCGAAAGTACGTCCGGCCGGTGGCCACCAGATACTGCTCCTCAGGTGGCAAGACGTGCAGGCTGGACGGTGCCAGATCTCGCAGATGACCGACCCGGTGGCCAAGCCGTTTCGACGCGCCCCGCAGAATGGCGCCGGACAGCGTCGTCCAATCCGCAGCCGACACCAGATAGCGAAGCGCTCCGGGCCCGTCCAATTCCCGATAACAAAGGCGCGACGGTACTGAAGCGCCGGCCGCGTCCTCGCGGCGCAGATCCGCACCCAGGTGCTCCAGATCGGCGAGCGAGTCGAGGAGCAGCCAGGGCCGGAACCGCGCGTCCTCCCGTAGCAACGCGCCGGTGTCGGCGCGGCGACGCCAAATGGTGGCGCGTCCATCCGCCTCGGCCCAGACGGATACGATGCCCGGCGTGGGGTCCCAGCCCCACAGCCATTCGTCTTCGATAGTCACCACGGGAAACTACATGGGAATCGCGTCATGGCGTTATGCTTGGGCCTTCGCGATTGAATGACACTTCATCACGTCCCACGGAGCCGGCGATGGCGGAAACTGAATGGTGGCAACGAGGGCCGGTGGATGGCGTGCCGGCCGTGCTGCAGCCGGTGGCGCATATCCTGCTGCAGGTCCGCGAGAGCGTGCACGAAATGGTACCCGGACTTACCGAGGCGCAGTGGAACGCACGGCCAGCCGGTGTGGCGTCGGCGGCATTCCACGTTCGGCATATGGCGGGCGTCATTGATCGGTTGTTCGCGTATGCCCGCGGTGACGCGCTCACCGACGCACAACGGGCCGCGCTCAAACTCGAGCGCGAACCGACCATGACACTGGCCGAGGTGCCGGGCGTGCTGGCCGAATTCGATGCCAGGGTTGAGGCGGCGGTGGAAGCACTGAAGTCGATCGACCCCGCGACGCTGGGCGAGTGGCGTGGCATTGGGCGGGCGCAGTTACCGTCCACCGTGATTGGCTGTCTGGTACATGGGGCCGAACACAGCATGCGACATGTGGGACAGCTCTCGGTCACGCTCCGTGTAGTCAGGGACAGCCACCCGCACTAACCCGTATGCCAGCTTTCGCACACGCCACGTCGGAACCGGTTGGCTGCCCAAGTTGCGGTGCACGCATGGACACGCAGCGCTTCGCGCGTCACGTGCACGGCGATGTGACGATCGACATGTGCTGGGTGTGTCACGCCATCTGGTTCGATCAATACGAAAGCGCGCAACTCGCGCCGGCCGCCGTGATCGCGCTGTTTCGGCGCATTCACGAGCATCGCGCGCAGGCGCCGAGCGCGCTGGGCGAACACTTGCAATGTCCACGATGCCAGTCAGCCCTGGTGCTGACGCACGATCGGCAGCGAAACACTCGGCTATCGTATCATCGCTGTCCTCTGGGGCACGGCCGACTCACCACGTTCATGCAATTCCTGCGGGAGAAGGAGTTTGTTCGCTCCCTGACGGCGGCAGAAGTCGAGACGCTCAAGGCGACGGTGTCCCAGGTGCGATGCTCCTCCTGCGGTGCGCTGATCAATCTCGGGATTGACGTGGCGTGCAGTTACTGCCGCGCCCCGCTGGCGATGCTGGACGCCGACGCGGTTGAGAAAGCGTTGTCGACATTGGCTGAGGCCGATCGCCGACAGTCCCATCCGGAATCCGCTGAAATCACGGCTGCGTTCGAGTCGATACTGGCCGCGTACCGATTGGCGCCGAGTGAGCGCCGGTTCGTGAGTGGCGCATCACCGTCGCCAGCGTCAGGCGCGCTGGATCTGATTGCGGCGGGGATCACCCACCTGTTCAACGGCTAAATCGGCGGGGTTGACCGGGCGAACACTTCTTCCTCGGTCAGGCCGAAGAGCGGCGGAATGGCAATGCCGCGCATGGACGCCATGAGATAGAGTTGCCCGCGGTGATGGGCCTCGTGCTCGGTCATGGCGCGCAGCCACTTCCACACGGTGATGGGCGCGCCGGCCACGGTGTGGCATTGGCCGTGCAGCGCGTCGTCGGTCAACTCGCGAAAAATCGCGAGCGACTCCTGATGACAACGGGTCAGGTACTCGCGCACGTTGTCGATGCCCGGGGCGAGTGCGACGGCGTGGCCGGGATACCGACTGGGGCGCCCGGCGACATTCTCCGCGTACATGAAGCGCTCGATGGCCGCCAGGTGGCGGAACAGGTCGCCGAACGTGAAGCGACCCGGCGCGTAGCTCCATTCGAGTTCGGACGCCGGGAGGTGGTCCAGCACCCGTGCAGTGCGGGCGCGGGCGTTGGACCAATACGACAGGAAGGCGGGGAGCGACTCGATCATCGCTACGGCGCTGAGCCGCCGCTCCGCTTGCGCGCTTCGGCCAGAAATGCCGGTTCAAGCTGCAGCAGGTTGGCCAGCTTGCGCATGAGATACGATTCCTGTCCATGCAGCTCGCCATCGGCGAGCACCACCTGCCACATCAGCTCGGCCAGCACCATGCGCTGGGCGAGACTGTACTCGCGCACCACCTGCCGCGTGAAGACAAAATCGTCAACGGCATTGCGACCGGCGACGGCTGCTTCGGCCATCAATTGGTCGGCGCCGGCGGCATCAACGCCGAAATGGCGCTGCAGCACCTCGCCAATGCGCTGGCGCTTATCGCTGAAGTCACCGTCGGCATTGGCCAGTTCCAGCAACAGCACACAGGCGGCCAGTCGCACGTCACCGGTGCGGCCGGTAGCCTGGGGCGCCGGGTCAGGCGTGTTGACGCCAATCAGTCGTCGAATTGAGTCGAGCACAGGGTCCTGTTGATTTCATGGATGGGGCTGCTTGCTGCGGCGGGTGGAAATTGAGTTTCTTTCATTCACAGTCGCAAGGCAATCCGTGCGTCTGGAATTTCTCTCTTAATCCAGAAGGCTCTTATGAAAATCATGACACGCGCGCGTGCAGTGGCATCGGCCGCGGCACTCGCTCTCGCGTTCGCGGCTTGCGCTCCCAAGGATGCGGATATCAAGACGGCGGTCACCACAGCCATCGCGGCCGTACCGGGCATTACGGTAGACGTCACCAACGGCGTCGCCACGATTTCCGGAGAGTTTGCCGATGACGCCGCCAAGACATCGACGGAAGCGTTGGTCAAGGCCGTGAAAGGCGTGAAGTCGATTGTAGACAACGCCACTATCGCGCCGCCACCGGCGCCGGTGGTCATCTCCGAAGATGACATGTTGAAGACGGGCGTCACCGCCGCCTTGAAGGACTTCACCACACTGATGGCGGACGTGAAAGACGGCGTCGTGACGCTCACCGGCGAGATCAAGAAGACCGAGCTGCCGAAAGTCATGCAGGCCCTCTCGGCGCTTCACCCGAAGAAGATCGAAAACAAAGCCACCGTGAAGAAGTAGTCACTCACTCCTGACGATAGATCGCAATCTCATGACAACCCTTCAGGACAAGTACGCGAAACTCATCACCGCCGCTCAGGCGAGTGGTGCCACCAATCTTGCCGTGCGCACGCAGGACAACGTGCTGTACATCGACGGCATGGTGCCAACCGGCGAGTCGAAGGACGCGCTGTGGACCATCTACGACTCGATTGATCCCGACTTCCGCAGCGGCGATCTGGTGCTGAATCTCGACGTGTCACCGGCCGCGCCGTCCACGCGTCTCAAGGTCACCACCGAAAGCTCCAATCTGAACATTCGGAAAGGCCCCGGCACCGACCAGCCCATCATCGGCAAGGCGGCCCATCATTCTGAAGTCACGCTGCTCAGCAAATACAACGCCGATTGGGCGCTGGTGCGCTCAGACAAGGGGGAAGAAGGCTACTGCTCGCTCAAGTACCTGACCGCTCTCTAGATGGTGGCGGCGGCGCGAGGTCGCGCCGCCGCTCAGTTGCCCAGCATCCAGCTGGTGACCGGCGCGGTCGATCCATCGGACCAGGTCACCGTGCCGGTCCCCGACTGGTCGAGGGCCAGTGTGGCCAGCACCTGTCCGGTGCTGATTCGCGTGATAGTGGCGGTGGAATTGCGCACGACATTGCTGGCCACTTGCAGTTCAAACTTCATGTCGTGTGCGGCGTCCGTGACACTCCAGGTGGTGGGCGTCGGCGGGAAGAGCGAGAATGTCGCGGCCGATCCGGCCTGTGCTGAGGTGCCGAAGGCGGTGCCGCCGGAAATGGCCAGCGTGGTGGCGGTGGCCAGACCGAGCGTGAGGGCGCCGGGGTCGGCAACCGAGAGGACGCTGTTGTTGCCGGCGAATGTTACCGGGCTATCGGTGTCGATGACGTTGAGTGTGAGCAGTGTCACCGAGCCGATCGCCCGCGCCAGGGACGGTACGGTTTGCGTCACTCCGCCGTAGCAGGGTAGCGATGATCCCGACGAGGGTACCGTGCACGTGAGCCCCAGGCGCACGGGCGGCGCGCCGTTGGCCGGCGTGAACGTGCCCAGCCCCGCCACATAGGGATCACTGCTGCTGTTCAACACGGCTGTTTCCTGCAGCGACAGCACACCAAGCGTCGTGCCTGATGGGCCAAAGTATGTGGCCGCCTCGGTGATGTCGTAGCGCTTGGCCACATTGTCGGCCACAAACTGCGTGACATCAGCGATGATGTACGGGCGGGTGCACTGCGTGTCGTAGTAGATGCCGACCTTGCGCGGATCCGACTGCCCCACGGGCAGTGACTGCACACTGCCGCCGCCCACCAGCGCCTCGCAGGGTGTGCTGTTGTTCGTCCCCGTAATGGTGACGGCAAACAACACCTGCAGTTGACTCTGCAGGACGGTGGAGGCAAGCGCGATGGCGAGCCCCTCCTGCGCCAGCAGATGCTGGGCGGTGAGCGACGTGGTCGGCGCTGCCACGGTGAGGGTCAGCGGTGCGGTTTGGTCGGTGAGGCCCGAACCCGCCGTTGGCGTACCGCGCACAACGAGCGAATATGGGCCCAGTGGCACGCTACCACCGATGCTGAGTGTGAGGGTGGCGGTGGTGGCACCGCTCGCGATCACCGGCGTAGAGAACACGCCAGTGACGCCAGCGGGCGCGCCTTCCACTGACAGTGAGATTCCGCCAGTAAACGGCGCCGTGCGAGTAATGGTCACGGTGGAGACTTTCGACGCACCCTGCTCGACACTGAGCGCGGATGGCGACAGCGCGAGGGAAACGCTGCCCGTTGGCGTGATCGTCAGTGCGAGTGTCGCGGTGTGGTCGGGCAGACCGCTGGCGCGACCACGCACCGTGAGGGCGTACGTTCCCGGGACGGCCGCGGCGGCTGCCACCAACGTGAGTGACGTCGTATCGCCCGACACCGTGGGCTGGGTGAACGTGCCGCTGACGCCTGCGGGCAACCCTTCAACGGTCAGGGCGACGGCGCCGGTGAAGCCGCCTGTGCGGACGATGCGCGCGAGGCTGATACCGCTCGCCACCTGCCGTACACTCAGCGTCGACGGTGTCATCGACACCGTGAAGTCTGGCGGCGGCAACACGGTGAGTGTGAGCGACGCGGTCTGGTCGGCCAACGACGACCGGGCGCGAACCACCATCGGATAGGTGCCCGGACTTGCGGAGAATGCTGCACTCAGCGTGAGCGAGGTGGTATCTCCGCTGAGTGTCGGCGTGCCAAAGCCGGCGGTCACCCCGGACGGCGCGCCTTCCAATGAAAGGGTCACGGCTTCGCTAAAGTTGACGCGCGTCAACTGCGCAATGACTCGCCCACTTGAGCCGGCCTGTACCGACACTGTGGTCGACGCCAGCGCCAGCGCCACCGACGGGCGCGCGGTGATCACGATCGTCGCCGATGCCGTGCGTTCGGACACGCCGCTGGCCGACGCGCGAATGGTGAACAGGTACGATCCCGGAGGAACCGACACCGTGGTGGACAGCGTCACCGTGGCCGTCGTGCCCGCCGCCCCAACCGGCGACGGGACCACGCTGGCGGTGATCCCCGCAGGCAATCCCTGCGCGTCGAGCGTCACCGCGCCCGTGAAACCACCCGTGCGGGAAATCGTCGCGGTGATCTCTGTGCTGGCTCCCGCAATGGCGGTCAGTGTCGAGGACGAAATCGAGAGCGCGATGGCCGGCGTGAGGGCGGTGCCACCGTCACCACCACCACCGCCACAGGCGGCCACGGTCAGTGCAACAAGCATCAGCGCATAGCGACGCGCGGCCTTGAACGACATGCGGATCTCCAGCAACGGTGACGAGAACGGCGACGATGGCCCCATGGGGAAATGCGCAGGATCCCGGCGCGAGGGATCATCGGTCTGCCACGCCGATGGCACTGGACAGAGGCCTGGGAGGAACGGCACTATCCACGGCATGGAGCGCTTTGAACTTGGCATCGCCATTGCACCCGCTGACATCGACGAATTGGGACACGTCAACAATGTCGTGTACTTGCGCTGGGTGCAGGACGTGGCCATCGCGCACTGGAGTGCGGCGGCGACACCGGACCAGCAGGCCGCCGTCGCGTGGGTGGCCGTTCGCCACGAGATTGACTACAAGCATCCCGCGCTCCCGGGCGACGGGATCATGGCGCGTACGTGGGTGGGGACGGCCGACTCGCATCGCTTTGAACGGCACACGGAAATCCTCCGCGCATCAGACCGGAAACTGCTGGCCCAGGCACGCACGCTGTGGTGCCCCATCAGTCGCGCCAGCGGCAAGCTGACTCGCGTCAGCAACGAGATTCGCGCCCGCTTCTCCATCGACTCGGCAACCCGCTGAGCTCATCGGCTGGCGCCATTTCCGTGGGCGTCCGCATATTGAGCGCATGAGTCTCCCAGACATCCGACCCATCACGCTGGCCGAGATCCGTGAAGCCCGTGCACGGATCGCCGGCACCATACTGCGGACGCCGTTGGTGAAACTCGAGTTGGGACCGGGGTTTCCCGACGTGCGACTCAAGCTCGAAAACCTGCAGCCGATCAACGCCTACAAACTGCGAGGCACCGCCAACGCTGTGGCGATGCTCAGCGATGCCCAGCGTGCCCAGGGCGTGTGGACCATCAGCGCCGGCAATGCGGGGCAGGGGGTGGCCTACGTGGCACGCCGGGCCGGGATACCATGCACGGTCGTGGCCATTGAGACGGCACCGGCTTCAAAACTGGATCGCATGCGCGCGCTTGGTGCCACCCTGATTACCGTGCCGTTCGATGTGGCATGGAAGGCGATGGGTGAGCGAGCGTTTCCCGGTGTGAGCGGGGCATTCATTCATCCGTTTGACGATCACGACTGCATTGCCGGGCACGGAACCATCGGGCTGGAGATTCTGGAGGACGAACCCAATGTTTCGGCCGTCATTGCCAGCGTCGGCGGCGGTGGACTGTTGACCGGCGTGGCCAGCGCCCTGAAGGCGCTCAACCCTGCGGTGAAGGTGCTTGGCGTTGAACCGGAAACCGGTGCGCCCGCCGCGCTGTCCTGGGCCCACGGCTCGCCGCAGGAGTTTCCCAACTGGTCGCCGACGTTCGTTGACGGTGCCGGCGGACGCGCGGTGTTTCCGCGCATGTGGGAACGCATGCAGCCCGTGGTGGACGGCTTCGTGGTGGTCAGTCTCGACGAGACCAGGCGCGCCATGCGCATCATGGCAGAGAAAGCGCGCATCATCTCCGAGGGCGCCGGGGCGCTGCCGCTTGCCGCCGCACTCACTGGCAAGGCCGGGAACGGACCGATTGTCGCCATCGTGTCGGGTGGCAATATCGATCTGGCGAAATTTGCGGAGTTGATTGGCGTGGTGTAAACGCGCCTGATGGGCTCAGCATGCCAGCAGCGTGGACAGCCGAGGGTGTCCCATTCCCGGCGGCGACAGTACTTTCTCGTCCATGACCAATCGGAACCGCGTTGCCATCCTGCTGTCGCTGGTGTCGCTCGCGCTGTTGTGGCCCGGGCTGGTTCAGCCGGTGCTCACCATTCGTGCCACCATGCAGATGTTCGGGGCCACGCGAGAGCTCTCCAACGAGACGCGCAGCGTGATTGGCGCCATCAAGAGCCTGCACGCATCGCACAACGATTTCGTGGCAGGGCTCATCCTGGTGTTCAGCGTGATCATCCCGCTCACCAAGGCGGCGTTGCTTATCCCCATCGGGTTGCTGCGTCGTTCGGTGTGGCGCTATCGGTTGTTCAGGTTTGTGCAGACCATCAGCAAGTGGTCCATGGCCGATGTGTTTGCCGTCGGCATGTTGATTGCGCTGTTGGCGGCCAAGGGCACGGCCAATCTGTCGGCGGTGGCGGGCACGGGCTTCTACTACTTCGCGTCGTACTGCCTGATTTCCAATGCGGCGTTCCAGATGCTGCGCATCGAAGCCGCAACAACTACTTCGCCGGCGCCTTCTGCGGCTTCATGACAATCTTGAACGTCGCCACCGGCTGATTGTCGAGTTGCACCATGCCCTCGATGGTACCGGGGGCGGTGAATTTCCCATCGTGTTCCAGCAATCGGTTTTCCGGTGCCGTCACACGAAATTGCACGCGCGCGCCATCGCGCACCACATTGGAGATGGGCCCGGTGCCCTGACCAGGGACCATCGCGTTGCCACCAATGGTGCTGCCGTTTTGCGTAAACGTGTAGAACACCGGCACGACAATGGCGCTGTCGGGCAGGGGAACCGTTGCCGTGCCGCTCCACATGCCCACCACATCCGGCGCGGGGGCCTTCGCTTTGGCCTTTGCTTTCGCGGCGGGCTGCGCCGCGAGCGGCACGGATGCGAACAGCATCAGTGTGGCAACGCGCCGCAGCACTCGAACGGATCGGATGGTCATGGCGTGTTGGGACGGTGGTGACAAGAAACAGGTGGCGTGCGGTCACTCACGAAACAGCAGGCAGTGGACGTTGAGAAAAGCTAGCGTGATGGGCGCGGGGCTGCCTTTCCCGACAGCGATGCCTGCGGCTTCGCGTCGAGTCGATCCTGGTTCTCTCGCACACGCGCCTGCACAAGCTTCGTGATCAACTCGTACGGGATCGGCTCGTCATAGCGGAATTGCAGGTTGCCTTTCGGCCCAGCGTACCTTGCGGCTTCGCGCTTGAGCGTCGCGTCACGACACGGCGGGAAGAACCCCGCGTGTTCCTTAAACCCGCCGAAGTACACCAGCGCGCCGTTCAGCGCAAAGCTGGGCATACGGTACGCGATGCGTTCCTCGGCGCCCGGCGCGGCCTTCGCCACAGTGCGCCGAATACGCTGGAGAATCGCGCGGATCTTTGGTGGATACGCGGCGAGGTATTCGTCGATGCTTGTGGGTGCTGACGTCGCGGCTTTCATGATGCAAGGCGTGGAAGGACCGAGTACCTCCGGTGGGGAAGATGGCGTTCAAAGACGCTTGCGGTACAGGTGGTGATAGGTTAGTAATTACTTACTTACCATAAGCCAATCGACTCGTTGAGGTCCTATGCGAATTTTCGCCGTCCTGCTTGGTCTCTGGACCGCTCTCTTGGTCGGGCTGTCTGTTCGATTCGCGTCGCGCCGAGACTCCGGCCCAACCGTCGACACTGCGACGTCCGTCGTGCCCGCCGACCACCGAACCCCGATTCTGCTCACCGCCACGGCTCGCGCTACCGTGCTCTCGGAAATGCGAACCATGCTGGGCTCCGTACAGGGTGTGCTCGAAGGTGCGTCGCGCTCCGATACGGTGGCCATCAAAGCAGCAGCCCTCGCCTCCGGTGTGGTGATGGCGGCCGATCCGGCCTTGGAGAACGAGCTTCCCAAGGAGTTTCTGCAGTTGGGGATGACCGTTCACCGCGCCTTCGATTCCATGGCCGCGAATGCCGCAGCCGGCCCAAACGACGCCGTCAAGCGACTGGCGACGATTGCCGCAACCTGCGTCGAGTGCCATGCACTGTACCGGATTCAGGTGAAGTAGCTCGTTCGCACTCTCTTTCTCACTGTGGGGATATCACGTGCACGCCGCTCCAAAATCCCTCCCCGCCAGCGAGCGACGATCGGCAACTGTTGACGCCGTAGTCGCGCTGGCTGCGCTCCACAATCCCAGCGAGATCACGACGACGGCGATCGCCCGGCAAATGGGTCTCACGCAAGGGGCGCTGTTCAAGCACTTCCCCACCAAGGACGCCGTGTTGCAGTCGGTTATGGAATGGGTCGCCGACAGTCTGCTGGCGCGTGTTGACAAGGCGGTGCAGTCAGCATCGTCACCCCTGAACGCGCTCGAATCGCTGTTCCTGGCCCATGTGCAGTTTGTGGCCTCGCACCCCGGTGTGCCGCGCATCGTATTCAGTGAACTGCAGCGCGCGAAACCGTCGGGGGCCAGGCGCGTGGTCGACACGTTGCTGCGGCGATACAGCGAGCGCGTCTCACACCTCATCCGCGATGCCAAAGTCAGTGGTGAAGTGGACGAGGCCATCGACGCCGAAGCGGCGGCAGTGCTATTTGTGGGCACCATTCAGGGCCTGGTGATGCAGTCGCTCATGCATGGCGATGCGTCGCGAATCCTGCGCGATGCCCCTCGCGTGTTCGTGCTCTATCGTCGCGGCATCGAGCGTGCCGTATGACCGGCCTTCCGCTCAAACGTCGCACACTTATCGTGTCGGTCGTTGGCCTCACGCTGTTCGCGCTATTCGTATTCGTGGCGGTACGCGCTGGGCCGCTGGCACCAATCGCCGTGACCGTCACCACCGTGGATGCCCAACCGGTGTCGCCGACAATCTTCGGCGTTGGCACGGTCGAATCCCGCTACAGCTACCGCATTGGCCCCACGACCGCAGGGCGCGTAAAACGCGTTCTGGTCGAGGTCGGTGATCGCGTGGCCGCAGGACAACTTCTGAGCGAAATAGACGCCGTCGACCTTGAAGATCGACGGCAGGCGCAGTTGGCCACGATTCGACGCAGTGAAGCGGCACTCGGTGACGTTGATGCGCGGCAACGCTTCGCGCAAACCGAAGAGCGACGGTATGAGCAACTGTTGGCTGCCCGTTCGACCAGTGAAGAAATTCTTGCGTCTAAACGTCAGGCACGCCAGATCGCCGATGCCTCACTGGCAAGTGCACGCGAAGAGCTTGCGCGCACACGCGCCGAGCGCGATGGGCTGAATGCACAATTGCAGAATCTTCGGCTCATCGCGCCGGTCGCCGGTCTGATCGTTGCGCGCGACGCCGACCCCGGCACGACGGTCGTCGCCGGGCAGTCGGTGATCGAGCTCGTGGATCCTCGCTCGCTGTGGGTGCACGTGCGCTTCGATCAGGGCAACGCGGAAGGACTGAAAGCCGGGCTCCTGGCCAACGTCGTGCTGCGCTCGCGAGGCGAGAAGCCACTGCCGGGGCGCGTACTACGCCGGGAACCTCGTGCCGATGCTGTCACCGAGGAGATGCTCGCCAAGGTGACATTGACCGCCATGCCCGATCCGCTGCCGTCCATCGGAGAACTCGCCGAAGTGACCGTGAGCCTGCCCACACTACCCTCATCGCCGGTCGTTCCGAACGCCGCCGTGCACCGGGTCAATGGAACCGTCGGCGTGTGGCACGTGGTGAATGGCGATCTGCAATTCACTCCGGTCACAATCGGCGCCGCCGATCTAAATGGTCATGTACAGGTGCGCACTGGGCTTCGCGTTGGCGATCGCATTGTGGTGTATAGTGCCAAATCACTGAGCGCGCGCAGTCGCATTTCCATCGTTGATCGCATCGCCGGAGTGGCGAGATGATCAGCCTGGCCGGACGGGATATCCTGCACGCCTGGGGAAAATTCGTCCTGACCGGTTTCGGTCTTGGTCTGCTCATCGGTGTGACGTTGACCATGGCGGGCGTGTACCGCGGCATGGTAGACGACGGCAAGGCGCTCCTCGACAACAGCAGCGCGGAACTGTGGGTGGTGCAGCAGGAAACATTGGGTCCCTACGCGGAGCCGTCCAGTCTCTATGATGATCTGTACCGTGGGATTCTCGCCGTGCCCGGCGTTGATCAAGCGGCCAACGTCACGTACCTCACCATGCAGGTCCGCACCGCACGGCAAGATGTTCGGGCGATGGTGGTTGGAATCGCGTCTGGCGAGCCGGGCACACCAGGCTGGCCACCCTATCTCGTGGCTGGCCGACAGATCACTCGCAGTCACTATGAAGCCGTAGCTGACATTGCCAGCGGGTTCAGCCTCGGCGATCACATCAGGCTTCGCCGCAATTCGTACACGGTGGTCGGTCTCACGCGCCGCATGGTGTCGTCGGGCGGCGATCCGATGGTGTTCATTCCGCTCAAGGACGCCCAGCAAGCCCAGTTTCTCAAGGACAACGATGCGGTGTTGCAGCTTCGACGCCGCACCGGCGAGAATCCCGCTTTCAACCGGGCCGGTGTGCCGGGATTGCTCGACGCGGTGATCGGATCGCAGAGTCGGAACCCGTATGTCAACGCCGTACTGGTTCGCCTCAAACCTGGATATGTGCCGGACGACGTCGCCGCCGCTATCGCACGTTCGCAGCGCCTGACGGTTTACACGCGACCGCAGATGGAAGGCATTCTCGTTGGCAAATTGATTGCCACATCCGCCAGGCAGATTGGAATGTTTCTGGTGATCCTGGCGATCGTGAGTGCGGCGATTGTCGCCTTCATCATCTACACGATGACGCTTGGCAAGATTCGCGAGATCGCCGTCCTCAAGTTGATTGGCACGAAAAACCGCACGATCGCCGCCATGATCCTCCAGCAAGCGATTGGATTGGGCGTGATCGGGTTCGTGGTCGGCAAGATCGCGGCAACATTCTGGGCGCCGATCTTTCCCAAGTACGTGCTGCTCGTGCCGCGCGACTCACTGGTCGGCTTTTTTGCCGTGATGCTGATCTGCGTGCTCGCCAGTCTCATTGCCATTCACGCGGCGCTCAAGGTCGATCCGGCCGAAGCCATTGGAGGCTGACATGAGTGCACGGGGCATACTGGTTGAAGGACTCACCAAGCGCTATGGCGCCGGAGATACGGCGGTCGATGCCCTCAAGGGCGTGGACATGTATGTCGCGCCAGGCGAAGTGGTCGGTCTCATCGGCCCTTCAGGCTCTGGGAAGTCCACGCTGCTCAAGTGTCTTGGTGCCGTGATCGAACCCTCCTCCGGCCGCATGGTCCTCGACAATCAGGTGATATACGACAACGCCTGGAAAATTCCCGACCTGCGCACGCTCCGTCGTGACCGGATTGGTTTCGTCTTTCAGGCGCCGTACCTCATTCCGTTTCTCGACGTCACGGACAATGTGGCGCTGCTCCCGATGCTGGCCGGTGTTGCCAATGGAGAAGCCCGTTCGCGAGCGCGGGCACTGCTCGACGCGCTCGACGTGGGGCACCGCGCGAATGGCATGCCCTCACAACTCTCCGGCGGTGAGCAGCAGCGGGTCTCAATCGCGCGGGCGCTGGTCAACCGCCCTCCGGTCATCTTGGCGGACGAACCAACCGCTCCACTGGACAGCGAACGGGCGCTCACCGTGATCGGCATCCTGCATGAGATGGCACATCGCTATGAGACCGCCATCATCGTGGTCACGCACGACGAGAAAATCATCCCGACGTTCAAGCGCATCTATCACATCCGCGACGGCAAGACTCATGAAGAAGTCGGCGAGGGGCGGGAATTCGCTGGAGCACGACGTGCGTGACCCGCTCATGAAACCCGGTAGGCCTTTCACGGCGTTGGTCGTGATGACGATGCTGACGGGCTGCGCATCCGGCCCGGCCTTTGTGCCGCCCACCGCGCCCACTGGCAGCGCGTATTCGGCCATTCCCTTGTCAGCCCGCACCGACTCGGCACTGGGCGCGCTTGGTGGGTCGCAGCGCTTCGTTGAAGGTGTGAACGCCGACGCCGCATGGTGGCGCGAGTTGCGTTCGCCAAAGCTGGACACGCTTATCGCGCAGGCATTGATCGCCAGTCCATCACTGGACGCGGCCGAGGCCACGCTGCGGCAGGCGCAGGAACGCTATGCCGCGCAATCCGGCAACAGCCACTATCCACAGGTGGACGCGGGCTTCGGCGCTCAACGCCAGCGCTTCAACCCATCGGCGCTGGGGCAGGATGCCGAACCACGGGAGTTCAGCCTGTTCAGTGCGACGGTAGGTGTTCGGTATCGACTCGATCTGGCTGGCGGCAACCGACGCGCGCTTGAGGCACTCGCGGCCCGCGCCGACTATCAACAGTTCCAAGTGGAAGGGGCCCGCCTCACTCTGTCCGCCAGTATCGCCGGCACGGCCGTGCGCCAAGCGCAACTGTCTGCACTCGTCGATGCCATGGAAGCGATGCTGCGCATCGAAGACGACCAGCTCGCCATCACCCGTGAGCGTCTGCGTCTTGGTGCCGCCTCCGACGACGAAGTACTCGCCCTACAACTCCAGCGTGAACAAAGTCGTGCGGCCATTCCGCAGCAGCGTACGCTGCAGCAGCAAAGCCGACATCTGCTGGCCACGCTCGTTGGTCGTGCGCCAAGTGATGGCAGCGTGCCCCGGTTTGAAATGGCAGAGTTCACACTCCCTGTCACGGTGCCCGTCACCGTGCCGTCAGAACTCGTGCGACGTCGTCCGGACATTCGGGCCGCGGAAGCCTTGATGCGTGCGGCCAACGCAGAGTACGGCAGTGCCGTGGCGAAGTCGTATCCGCAATTCAACCTGAGCGGCACCCTGGGTTCGCAAGCGCTCACGGCCGGGGCCCTGTTCGGCAGCGGATCCGCCCTGTGGAGTCTGGTTGCGCAGCTCACGCAACCGCTGTTCAATCCGGGGCTATCTGCCGACAAGCGGGGCGCGCTGGCCGCGTTTGACGCGGCGGCAGCGAACTATCAGAACGTGGTGCTTGGCGCGTTACGCAATGTCGCCGACCAACTGCGCGCACTGGATAGCGACGCACAAGCCCTGTCGGCGTGGGCAAGTGCGGACGCCGCCGCACGCGCCGCGCTGGAGTCGGTGCAGCGACAGTATTCGCTGGGGTCCGCAAGCTATTTGCAAGTGCTCACGATGCAGCATCAGGCGCAGCAGACGCAAGCTCCCCTCATCGCGGCCCGTGCGCAGCGGTTGGTGGATACCATCGCGCTGTATCAGGCACTTGGCGGCGATGAGACGCCGCTCACATTCGGCTCCATTACGCGGAGGATGAAATGAACGCCGTTCAGCACCTGCATGACATGCCGCGCCGCGTCGCGGCCATCGTCGCGGCCATCGTCGCGGTCGTATTCGGCATTGTCACCGTCATTGCGGGCGGTCGAGTGCTGTTTGGCGGTTCTGACCCCGGCTATGTCGTATTCCGACCGCTGCTGATGTTCAATACGGCAATGGGTGTGGCGTATATCACGGCCGGCCTTGCCATCTGGCGCGGCGCTCAGTGGCGTGTCGTTGCGACGGGTACGATTGCGGTGCTCAACCTGGTCGTGCTTGGCGCGATCGTTTTCGTGTATGCGCGCGGCGGCGGCGTGGCCATCGACAGTCTTCGCGCGATGACCTTTCGGAGCGTGGTGTGGCTGGCGCTGCTGGTGAGCCTGGCGTGGAAACGCAACCGCAACACCTGACCATCTCCACCACTACCACCGCCCGGGGTGGCACTTTGTGATTTGCGTCGTGACCGGATTCGTGTGCAAGCCGGTGAACGATCGACTTTCCATCGTGATCCAATTCTTGCGGTCTTCAGTCAGCGGCCAGAATCCTCTTGAACTCGGAGTCTTCCCGACGGAAGCGGGTGGCGGCCAACGCCGAGGTTAGCGATTAGGCACGAAGTACGGCGGCGCGGTACTTTGTCGGACATGTCCGAAGACGCCACGCACCCGCCCGCGCTGGTCGCAGTCGGGGTAACCGGCAACGAGATCGGTGTGTATGTCGTTGACGTGCAGCGAGGCGCCACGACCAAGTTGCCGGTGGATGGAGGGCTGACCGCCTGGGGGATGACCGAGAATGGTGACTCGCTGCTGTTCAGCGCGGGCCGCAACCAGCTGTTCATTCGCGCCATGGATGGAAGCGGTACACAGGTGCCAGTGCTGACGTTTCCCGACTGGACGCCCTTGGCGACACTCAGCGCGTGGGGGCCGTGGATTGCGTTCACCGGCCGGTTCGGCGGCGTTATGCAACGCATCGGCGTGGCCCATCGCGATTCGATGGGTTTGGTGCGACCGCTCAGCAGTGCCCCGCGCGAAGAAAGCGTCCCGGCGATTTCGCCTGATGGTAAGTGGCTGGCGTTCACGTCGGTGGAGGATGGCCGCGAACAGGTGTTCGTGACGGCGTTCCCCATTCCCGGCGGGCGACTCCCCGTGTCCACGAATAGCGTCGCGTGGCCCTCGTGGCGGCGCGATTCCCGCACCATCTACTTTCAGCAGGGCAATCGCATCATGGCCGCCGACTTCGACGGTGCGCCATCGCCGCGCTGACGGTGAAGCTGAACGCGCTGAGCGGGAAGTAGATTGCAATCCAAGCAGTCGCAGGGCAGCGAACACGCGCTGTCCCTTCACGTATTGGGAAAGCCCAGCCGATGGGTCCGTTGAATCTTGTCCCGCCATGCATCGGGCAATTGCGCCGCGGCTGCGAATTCGTGCCATCGCCTCACCGCCATCTGCACGTCGTCAATGATCGCCGCCGCGCGGCCGCGTTTCATCAGCGCTGACGTTGCGCACGCTTTGAAATCCGCCAACGTAAATCCGTCGCGTTTGCCATTCAGCGTCATCTGGTGCGTGGCTGTCCAGAGGCCGGATGGATTGTAGCTGTAGGACACGTCAAAGGCGGGAGCGAGTGACCACTCGCCGTGCCGGTCCATGAGAAACGCGATGTTCTTCACATGATCGTCCTGATTTCGCGCCACGATGTTGAAGACCATCCGTCGGAACTGCTGCTCGAGCGCGGCGTGCGGCAGGTGCAGTTGGCGCATGGTGCGCAGCGCCTGTTCGTACGAATGGGCACCGGCCTGATTGAAATCGAAATGCGCCAGTGCCCCGAGTGACAGCATATGCCGCTTCGCGCCGTCTCTGATGCGATCGAAGCGTTGCGTCATGAAGTGCCGTCGCCCGTTTTCCTCCAGCAACCGGCACTCGGTCATGGCAATGCCGGCCGCCCTCGCCATCAGGTGATACGCAAACTCGATCGCGCCATAGCCCTGTGGATCGTCCAGCTCCCTATCCTTATTGCCGGCCACGCCGTCGAATTTCAATAGCCAGTACTCGAAACCGTCGCCGGCCGAAATCTGCCCGGAACGCACTTCGTTCGTGGTACGATTCCACGCGATGACTGCCTTGGCGCGCGCGCCGCCTGCCGACGTGCCAACGCGCAGAATCTCGCGCAACGCCTTCTCCTTGCCGGCGCCGTGGAAATGCCCCTGCACGTCGCTGCGATGCGTGAGCACGTCACTTGCCAGGCGTACGAGTGCGTCGACTTCAATCCTGGCTGCGCGTCGTGGCTTTGGCCCAAGCGTCGGCGCGAACTCGAGCGCGCCCATGCCACGCGCGCCCGTGTAGCAGAGCCGCTCCACCGCATTGAAGCTGTCGGCGGTACGCCCCTGCGCCGCGAGCCACGCGTTTATCAGGGCGTTGCCGAAGGTGTCGGGCAGCGAATCCGCCAAAAGCCCGGGGAGTCCGCGAAACGTCTGCCTGGACAGCGCCGGAAACTCGTATACCCGATCACCGAGCGGCAGCGTGAGCGGCGAGAGTTCGATTCCGCTGCGCGCGAAGTCGGGGTCATACTGAAAAGCGGCGACGTCCTTCCCGTCGCCAAGCACGACGGCGCCGATGGTGCTGCCCCACAACTGCACGCGCGCGATCACGGCGCGTCACCCCACGCCCAGGTCTTGCGCGCGGGTGGGGTCACATTCCGCGATGAGGCCCGCTGGCGTTTGCGACCTTGCCGTGCCAGTTGCTCCATCGGGGTTGGCGTGGGTTCCGGCACCAGCACGTCAAAGCGCGCCAGCAGTCCCAGCACCCGGCACACGCGCAGGAATCCGGAGAGGTGGGTCGCGACCTCGCCGGATTCCAAGCGTTCTACGGTCCGTTTGGAGATTCCCGCTTGCTCCGCGAGCGCTGCCTGCGTGAGGTGGTTCGCCAGTCTCGCACTGGCGAGGCGCGCACCGAGCTCGTGGAGGATGGCCGCGTCGGACAGTTCCGTACTAATCCGCATAATTGAACTAATATGGCGAATTAGCACCGAAAGTCAATGTAAATCGACTAATATGGCGACAGTGAATGAATTGCCTTTAACGACGAATTAAGCCACTTATAGACGTTGATTCGCCTATAACGGCGAGTTAAGTGACAAGTTCGCCGGAGGCTCCGTTACGACCGCCCGCGTGCGCCCAGCGCGTAGATCACCACCTGATTGACGTCGGTCGCACGCAATTTTCCGGCGACGTAATCGGCACCGATATCGTACGGCTGGAATCCCGTTGGCATGGACACGTCGCCAAGCCACCGTCCGTTGACATCGAACACCGACCACGTGCTCGGTACCGCTGGCGGATCGGACAGTGAGCCGGCGGCAATGGCGTCCTGCCAGTGCGCTTCACGGACCCAGAGACGGCCAATGCGATCAACAAGAAACTGCGAGAAGGCGGGTACCGTTTCTGCGTATGGTTCTTCGCGAATTTTCTGAATCGCTTTCTCTCGCTCGGCTCCTGTTTCCCTCACCCAGAGCTTGGACCACTCCACGACCCACGTTTCCCAATCCGCGGGAGTGATGGGTACCGGTGTCCACGCGCGCCGGATGATGGACTGCAGTGCACCGTCGGCGCCGAATACGTGAATCGCATAGCGGTCGCCGAAGCCTGCATAGAAACGCTGATCACCACCGGCGAAGACGCCAATCGGGGAGAGCCACGCCGTTGTGGGTTGTGCCCCAGCCTGGATGAGTTCGATGTACGGAAGCGGGCCAAGGTCGCGAATGATGGCGTTGCGCTCGTCATAGAACCGCATGGGAGAGGAGTCAGCCCATTGGGTGCCGGGTGCTCGAGGCGAGGGCATAGGCCATTGCATCGTCACACGCGTCCCGTTTCCCAACACGGAAACTAAGAGCTGCCGTCCTCTTGCCGAGGTGCGATCAGGCGCAGGGATGTCCGTGGTTCTCACAAACTGTCCGCTGCTCGAAAATCGTGTGAGCGTAGACAGGCCAGCGGTGATGGCGATTGTATCGCCCCGAAGCAGCTGCGCGGAGTTCATCTCGCCGGGTCGCCCTGGCGCCGTGCCCTTTCCTCCGCTCGCCGAAAGGAACTGCCCTTTGGCGTCGAAGAATCGCAGCTGCAGAGATCCCCCGTCTGCTACCGCAATGCGGCCATCGGACAGCCGCATTACGCCGCGGATGCGCGAGAATCGGTACGCCGAGTCGGTGGTGTTTCCGAATACGAGGCGCGGTGTGGCGGCGAGCTGCAACCGCTCGACGTCGGACCACATCGGTTGCGTATTCTCAACAATGCGCACGCCGGCACTGTCGCGCGTTTGGGCGTTGGTGGGGACGGCGATCGCTGCGCTGGCGAGTGTGATGACGGCGAAGAGTATTCGGTTGGGTAGCATGCTCCTGCTTCGTCGAAAAAGGGGAATCTCCCGTGTGGAACCGCTCGCGCGAGGCGTATGCGCTACGTCGCGTGGGCGAGTTTCATCTGCTCCATCAGCTGCATGAATCGCGGATGCCCGTGGTACGGTTTGAACCACGGCTGCGTGCCCATGGTGTACATCCAATCGGAGCGTTCATGGTATCCGCGCTCCAGCAAGTCCATCACCGTATCAATGTCGCCCAGCGCGGCCGGGTACATCGCTTCGTACATCGGCTGCATCGACATGCCGCGCGTCAGCGCAAAGGTTGCGTCAGGTTCGCCGACGCGCTCGGCAGATGCTCACCCTGTCGCGCACTGCCGAAGTCGGCCAGCAACGCGTGCCCATGGCGCGAGACCAGAATGTTCTCCGGTTTCACGTCGCGATGGACCACGCCTTCGCTATGCGCGTAGTCCAGGGCATCGGCCACCTGCCGCACGATCGCGATGGTGTCGTCCACCGCCATCGGACCGCCATGCCCGAGGCGCGCGCGCAGCGATTCGCCATCGATGAATGGCATCACGAAGTACAGCACACCATCGGCCGACCCCGAATCGTGCAACGGCAGCACGAACGGATGACGAAGGCGCGCCAGCAGCTTGATCTCACGGTCGAATCGCTCGGCGCCCAGCGCGGCCGCGTGTTCGTCACCGAGTACCTTGATCGCAACGACACGATCGTGCCGCAAATCACGCGCGAGATACACGGTAGCCATGCCACCGACCCCGAGTTCGCGGTCGATGACGTATCGGTTTGCGAGGGCGGCGGTCAGCCGTGAGAGGTCGCTCACGCTTCGGTCAGCCCGCCGCCGGTGCGTCCATGCCGTTCCACAGATTCATCGAGTCCAACTCGTCGCGGCCGCAGCTCTTGAGATACAGGAACAGCTGCGTGCGGTACGCCGCGCAGCCACAGAGCACGAGGTTCACCAGTGTCGCGCCGCGCGAGGCCGTGTCGCCGAACAGGTTGATGTCGGTGCGCAGGTCGGCGTCGGTGACGTTGGCGAGCAGCGCCGCGTAGCCGTCGGTCTGCATGGCGATGACCGCCATTGCCTGGTCCACATCCCTCGACGCGGCGGCCTCTTCGGCGGCGGTCCATGCCGCCAGGTCAAAGGCGCCCGAGGTGACGGCCTGCACCAGCACCGGTCCCATCATGGACAGATATCGCAGCAACTCGATCGTGCTCCGTTGTTTCGGCGTGGGACGGTACTCGAGCTGCGCGCGATCGATCTTGCCGGCAAGGTGCAACAGGATGTGAACCTCGTGCTGCAACGCGGCAATGAGTTCAGCTTTGGTCAGGACCATCGGATTCTCGCAAAATCGGGTGAGTTGGCCAGCGCGGGGCGGCGGGCGACGGGGCGGAAGTTACCGGTCATGAGGGCGATCCGCGACCGGAGCATGAGCCACGCGCGGCGTGGCGCCCCCGCGTCCCTGACCGACAGATTCAAGGCCGTGGTCCGGACCCCATCCCAGGAGACGTGATGAGAGCAAGGCTGATGGTTCTGTTGGCGATGTCGCTGATCGCGGCGAACGCCTCGGCGCAGGGGCGGGGGGCCGGCGGCTCCGATAGCGCTCAGGCGGCCCGGCGCGCGGCGGCAAACAAGCCCCGCACCATTGACGGTATCAACACCGTGTGGATCGAGGAACTCACGCAGCCCGAGTTTCGCGACTTGATCAAAGACGGGCACACGACCGTGCTGATCATGACCGGAGGGGTGGAGAACAACGACGGCAACCTCCAGATGAACAAGCACAACATCAACATCAAGCTGCTGGGTGAGATGATCGCCCGGAAGATGGGGAAGACGCTGGTCGCGCCGCTGGTCACGCTCGAACCCGGCAATGCCGGTGCGAATATTCAGCCCGGTCGAGCGGGCCCGATGATCACGCAGGCCACCTACGTCTCGTTGCTCTTCGACATGGGCAACTACCTGCGCAGCATGGGCTTCAAGGAGATCTTCTACCTGGGAGACAGCGGCGGGAACGCGCGCGGCATGCAAGCCGCAGCCGACTCGCTGACCCAGATCTTCGCCAGCAGTCCGGACAAGGTCTCCTTCAAGCACATTGCCGAGTTCTACAACCACACCAGCGTGGTCCAGCCGTACATCCAGAACGAGCTCAAGATCCCGGAAGGGATCAAGATCGGGGCGAGTTCGGGCACCAGCGGCCTGCACGAGGAGCTCGGCATCGACGCCACGATGGCCCTCGCCGACCCGCAGTCGATCCGCTTCCAGCAGCGTGTGAAAGCGGGCCAGGCGGAGATCAACGGCATCAAATTTCAGTCGCTCGCCTGGCTGCAGGACCTCGGCCGCAAGGTCGCCGATGTGCGCGTGACGGCGACGATCAACGCGATCAACGCATACCGCGCGACGCTGCCGAAACCGTAAATCCGGGGCTCTGATCTCAGCGGCTGTAGCGTGCCACCCCTCTCGCGGAGCGCGGCACGCCGCCTACCTGTCTGGGCGATCCGCGATTAGTGCACGAACAGTTCGCGGCGCTGAGCAATCTGCCCATCCTCCACCACGACCACCGTCCACGGGGCGTTTGCCCCTATCCGCTGCGCGGTCCATTCGACCGTTGTGGGCACACCGGCCTGCAGCGCGATGGTTCGCATCGGTGAGGGCACGCGCAGGTTGTCGGCACGCAGGGTAAAGCGGTGCGAGCCCACACCGCTGGCGGTCACCCGAATCGTGATCCGCCCATTTGCCGCCGTCGTGCTTGACAACGTGAAATCGGTGGACCGCGACGCAGTATCGGTGACGGCGCCCGGCAGCAGGTCCTCCATGAGCCACAGCCACCGGTTGCTGGAGTGCACCCAGACTTCTTTGTACACATACATGTTCTGCGATGGCCAGTAGGGCAGGTCGGTGACGCCACGACTCTGCATCCCCACCGGCAGCGATCCTACCAGGTCGCCCGACGACACGCTGTACTGCTGCGCCCAATCGTAGCCTTCGCCGTACATCGTGCTCTGCGAGAACGGGTTCCGGCCGACTACCCACTGCGCCTGTCGCTGCGCGAGATCGAGCCCGGCACTGTCGCCGCGCAGTCGCGATGCGGCGGACAGCGCCTTGGCCTGCGACAACAGCACGCCGTAGTTGCCTCGGCGCGAAAACCACACGGGAAACGCGCGCAAGTACCAGTCGCCACCCATGGGTGTACCCGCGCGCACCTGCGCCGCATACTGATCTTGCTTTTCCATGTATCGACCGCCCGAATCGGGTACCTGGACGCTGTCGGCCACGCGATACACGTAGGCCGGCAGCATCCCATACGGTGCGGTGATCCTGGCGCTCTGTTTCTGATACTCGGCGTGGCGCGCGATCGTGGCGTACCACTGCATCCACTCGACGTGATCGGGAAGCGCGCTCACCAGTTGCGATAGGGCGACAATGGGCGCCTGATCGGCCGCACGGTGGAACTGATGAAAGAGCGTATCACGATCGGGTCCCGTGTAAAAGAAGCCTGACAGGGGAAACACCGTACCCACGCGTGAGACTTGCTGCGAGGCCGTCACAACACGCGCCAATTCCACGGCCTTGTCGCGATAGCGCGCCTCGCCCGTGGCGCGAAACAGTTCAAGCGATGCGGTGATGCCAATGGCGGCCAGCTCCATGCGCGTGGCCGCGAAGGCGGGTGTGTGCCAGGTGGAGGGCCCCTCGATGCCCACAATGGCGTACGCCCAATCCTCGCGCGCGAAACGCAGACTGCGTGCGGCCAACTCGGGCTCGCGGGATTTGAGCACCCGGTAGGCAATCGCCTCGGCCGCAGCCGCGATGTAATTGGCGTTCGGATTGTTCTTGGCTTCGACCGTCTTGTCGTCGGCGTCACCGACAATGTTGTTCGACCAGTAATTGTGGCTGCCAAAGCCAATCCGATACCCACCATCAAATCGGACCCGAAGCACCCATTCCAGTCCCCATTTCGCTTCCTCTATCAGCCGCGCCACCAACGCCGCGTCGTCGCCTTTGGCCGCAAGCTTGTCGGCCAGCGAGAACATGGCGTACGTCCCTTCGCCGGTGTTGATCAATCCCTGCGACAGGTCACCCGCGTCGTGCCAGCCGCCACTCATGGTGATGCGCCGGTCGCCCAGTGTCGCAAACCAGTCCTGATGATCGACGCCGTGAATGCCCGGCACGTCAAAGCCACAGCGATTACCGTAGTAGAAATTGAATGTCTTCCAAAGGGACGATCTCCATACGTCATCACCAATCCGAAACGGCTTGGTGGTGATCCCACCGGAACGCAGCACATAACTCCCGGGAGCTTCAACTTCGGAGAAATCCAGTTGTTGAAACGCACCCCGCGATGTTTGAACCGTTTCGATGGGTTTGCGAAGCACGGTCTCGCCGAAGGCGGTGTTGTCCACTCGTACGAGTTCAAAACCACCCGCGTCAATCACACTCGCGAGTGCCGTCTTGGATAATCCCACCTGATAACCGCTGTGACTGAAGGCCAGCTTGCCCGGCGCAACATTCCAGCCCGTATGCTGGTCGGCGTCCACCCGCTGCAACTCCATCTGCCCGATCTCGAACGCCACGTGATCGTCAGGCGACGCCAGCATCTTGTTCACGAAATAGCCAATTTCGAAACGCGTCACCTTGTCGCGCGCCAGCGGCTCAATCTCCCAGACAATCTGCTGCCAGCCGTTGCGCGCCAGCGTGACAATGTGCGTGCCCTCACGGTTGTAGCGGTCCGGCACCTTTTCGACACCATCGTTGTGCAGCACCAGTTGCAGCGGTAGCACGGGCATCCCGGTAAAGTCGGGCTTTACCCAGACCGACAATCGATTGTAGGCCGTCCAGTCCTCGTTGGCGAAGGCGCGTTGCAGGTTGATGGCGGGCAGTCGGGGACGGGCCAACGTCACTTCGCCCCTATTCAGCTGCATGTCCACGCGCAGCGCGCGCATGTTGGTCAATCGCATTCCCTCGGGAAACGAGAGCGTGCCGGCCCCGCTCAATTTCCAGACGTTTGGCCGCGTCATGTCGTCGAGCACACGGCTGGCACGCACGGGTTTGGCCAACCAGCCGAATTCGGCCGAGTTCGGGTAGTCGATGGGCAGCAACGCGCGTTGGCCGGGCGCGTCCTGTGCCAATGCCGACATGGACGAGAACAGGAAGGCGGTCACGCAAAGCGAATAGGGGCGCATGGGGCGTTTGGTGGGGCGGCTCGAACAGGGGCGCGCGGACATCAGGAAATTCGCGCACGCCTCGCGCCATCGTGAGGTGGTGGTCGCACGGTTTGGCCTTGGGGCACCGGGCCAGTCCGTGATGAGCTGAATTTGGTGCGGAATGCGCGTTACAGGGTGACCTTCCCGCCCCCGAGGCACTCATGTTCCGCGTCACGCTGCATCGTCCGCTCCTCATCTTGTCAGTTTTGGCCATCGCCTGCGGGGGTGGGGACGGCTCAAGCCCCTCCACACCGACCATCGCGGTGGCGAGCGTGACGCTGAGTCCCGGTGCTGCCTCGCTGGTGCCGCAGCAAACGGTGACGCTCAGCGCGACCACGAAGGATGCCGCGGGCGCCGTCCTCTCCGGTCGCGTCATCACCTGGTCGTCGAACGCCTCGACGGTCGCAACCGTCAGCGACGCGGGCGTTGTCACCGCGTTGTCGGTGGGGACGGCCATCATCACCGCAACCAGCGAAGGGCGCAGCGCATCGGCCACCATCTCCGTCACGTCGGTGCCGGTCTCCACGGTGACGCTCAATCAAGCGACGGCGTCGCTCGTGCCCAATCAGCCTCTGACGTTGACGGCTGCCCTGAAAGATGCCACCGGCAACACGCTCGCCGATCGCGTCGTGAGCTGGAGCACGTCGGCGAGTGCGATCGCCACGGTGGATGGTGGTGTGGTCACGGCGCTCGCCGTTGGCACGGCCACGATCACCGCAACGAGTGAAGGAAGAACAGGCAGTGCGGTGATCACCGTTGGCAACGGTGGCTTCGTGGGCGCCGCCGGCGGAACCGTGACCGCCTTCAATGGCGCCGTGACCGTCACCATCCCGGCTGGTGCGCTGAGTGCGGCAACCGCCATCACCATCAATGCGCTCACCAGTCCTCCCGCCGATCCGCGACTCGCCCCCGGGACCGCGTATGATTTCGGACCCAACGGCATGACGTTCGCGGTGCCGGTCACCCTGGCCATCAAGTACGACGCGGCCACGCTCACCCAGGCCACGGTGCCGGAGAACCTGCGCGTCCACCGGCTCGTGACCAACACATGGTCGTCGTTGCCCGGCAGTGTCGTGAACGTCACCACGCGAATCGTCACGGCCCTCACCTCGAGCTTCAGCGGCTATGCCGTGGTGGGCGTTCCCAGCAATCCGTCGCCGATCATCGCGTCGATCGCGCCCACCGCCAGGCCGATGGGCAGCGCCGCGTTCACACTGACGGTGAATGGCGAAGGATTTGTCAGTGCGTCGGAGGTGCGTTGGAACGGCGCGGCGCGTCCCACGGTGTACGTGTCGTCCACGCAACTGACAGCGCAGATCTCGGCGGCGGACGTGGCGAGTCCGGGCGTCGCGCGTGTGACGGTGGTGTCGCCAACGCCGGGCGGTGGCACCAGCGCGTCCAGTAATTTCTCGGTGACCGTGATCCCCGCGATTGCCACTGTATGGACCGGCGACGATCACAGCTGTGGCATCACGACCATCGGCGTCGCCTGGTGCTGGGGACGCAACGACACCGGCCAACTCGGTGACGGCACATTCGAACATAGTATGACGCCGGTGACGGTCATCGGCGGACTCACGTTCACCACGCTCGCCACCGGGGCGACGCACACATGCGGCCTGACGACATCGCGCGCCGCCTACTGCTGGGGCAATGGCCTCTTTGGCGCCATTGGCGACGGAGAGCGCACGAACCGCGGCACACCGGTTCCTGTTGGCGGCGGTTTGCAGTTCGTGGCAATCTCGGCGGGTAATCTGCACACCTGTGCACTGACCGCGGCGGGCGCCGCATACTGCTGGGGCTACAACACCTACGGACAGGCTGGCACCGGCTCCACCACCACGTTCCTCACTGCGCCGACCCTTGTGACCGGTGGCCTGGTGTACTCCAGCATTTCAGCAGGCACGTATCAGACCTGTGCGCTCACGGTTGCAGGTGCGGCCTACTGCTGGGGCAACAACTCGCTCGGTTCACTCGCTGATGGAACAACGACAAACCGTTCGGTGCCGACGGCCGTCGTTGGCGGTCTGACGTTTGCCTCGATCGCGTCAGGACACGACGGAGGCGCGCGAACCTGCGCGGTCACTCCGGTCGGGAGCGTGTACTGCTGGGGACTGCGCCTTGGCGACATCAACGGAAACCTCACCACACCCACGCCGGTCGCAGGCGATCCGGTGTTCACGTCGGTCTCGGTGGGCTCCGCGCACGCGTGCGGCACGACGGTCGGCGGGAGCGTGGCCTGCTGGGGGCAGGGCGACCTTGGCCAGATCGGTGGTGGAGCCACGCCCTTCGTTCCAACATCGATCCCCGCCGTGGTGTCCGGCGGCGGCAGCTACACATCCGTGGCGGCCGGGCAGTCGCACGCGTGCGGCGTCATGTCATCGGGGAGCATCCACTGCTGGGGCTACGACGCATTCGGTGCCATTGGCAACACCAGCGCCGGCCTCTTCTCCACGACACCCTTGCCGGTGTCCGGCGGATTGCTGTTCTCGCAAGTTGCCGCTGCCGACGACTTCAGCTGCGGCCTCACCACGACGGGCGCCGCGTATTGCTGGAGTACCGGCCGTACTGCTGCAGGCCTGGGCAATGGCGGATTGCTTGATGCGGCAGTGCCGGTGGCCGTTTCCGGCGGGCTCACTTTCACCAGCATCTCGGTGGCACCGTTTGGCGCCTGCGCCATCACAACGGCCGGCGCCGGGTACTGCTGGGGTGCCGGTACCTATGGCCGGCTTGGCAACAGCACATACGCCAACAGCAATGTGCCAGTGCCAGTAAGCGGTGGCCTCGCCTTCATTGCCATTGCCACCGGTGAGCAGCACAGCTGTGGCATTACCACTGCGCATGCCGCGTACTGTTGGGGTGCCAACGACCGCGGGCAGTTGGGCAACAACTCCACCACGTGGACCAACGCCCCCGCGCCAGTGGCCGGATCCCTCCAGTTCACCTCGATCACCGTCGGGCTGCAATACAGTTGCGGTGTGACAAGCGGCGGCGCTGGCTACTGCTGGGGACTGGGTGGCTCCGGGCAATTGGGAGCGGGTGACTACTCCAACCGCCTCATTCCCACGCTGGTCAATGGCGGCATCGCCTTCGCATCCATGTCGGCGAACTACGCCACCACGTGCGGTGTGTCCACAACGGGTGCAGGGTACTGTTGGGGCTTCGGTGACTTCGGCGGTATCGGCGATGGGTCTACCACGTACAGCAATCGGCCAAGCGCGGTGTCCGGTGGTCGGGTGTTCACCTCCATTTCGGCTGGCAGGGAGCACTCCTGCGGCACTACGGCCGTCGGCAGCTACTGCTGGGGCCGCGGCTTCGCGGGCATGCTGGGTAACGGCACCACGATTCGGCGCACCACGCCTCAGGCCGTATCGGCACCGGGCACGTTCTCGATGATCTCGGCTGGCGCCGTACACACCTGTGGTGTCACCAACGCCGGAGTGGCCTACTGCTGGGGCCTCGCGGGTCGCTCTGGCAATCGCACATTCGACTACAGCACGGTGCCCGTGCCTATCGCTGGCGGCCTGCTGTTCCGTACGGCCCCTCCACCGTAACCGCCGCGCGCGCGAAGTACGGCGCAACGGTGAGTCCGGTCGCCTCCAAAATCGCCGAGGCGCGGCGGGGCGAGCGCGCCGCCCCTTGGCCGGACATCGCACGCGACATGGTGCCCGTCGTGGGTCCTGCCTCTGTCGGAACTGCCTGCCGATGGCAGAAACCGGATCGTGCCACGCGTACGGATCCGGCGTGCGCCGAGAGTTACGCCGAAGTAGGCTGTCGCCTGCTGCATGCTGCGCGAGCCATCACCGAACAGGGCGACGCCTGCCACGCCAGCACCCTCGCGATCCTCGCGATCCTCGCGGTCCATAGTGTGATCGCCTATGCCGACGTCGTCGCCATACACAACGGCGGAAAACGATCCACGTCTGCCGTTCACGCCGTCGCACTCGCACTCCTGTGCGACGAACTGGGCAATCGTTTGTCCGACAAAATCGCCAAGGAGATCCAACGCGTGATTGCCGAGAAGGACAAGTTCAAATACCACGGCTATGTCGCGTTCAGCGAAGCCCGTGCGCTACCTGATTGCGCCGAACGAATTGGTGCATGGTGCGAGGAGTGGCTGACCGTGACGCCCCGGTTGTGCTCCTGAGGTGGAACGGGCACCCATCAGTGGATCACCCCGCTCTGCATCCCCACCGGCAGCGATCCTGCCAGTTCGCCCGACGACACGCTGTGCTTTTGCGCTCAATAGTGGCGGTTTGCACGGATAGGTGTGTTCAGCATGCGCGTGGTGAAGGAACGCCGGACCTCAAAACGCCCGACGCTTCCATGCGTCGCTGTTGTTTCGGTTGGCGTCGGATCATCAGTCCCGCAGGTGCCTCGCGCACGAACAAGTCGAATATTTCCGACAGACCTCCCGAAATTCCTATTCGAACGGCGAGTGAGGCAGGTTCCCCGTACGGTCGCTCGGAGCGGAACGTCTCGAATCAGAGGAGTGCAGAGCGGCGAGCGCAACAGATTACGATGAACAATCTTGTGCTTGCGTATTGCTTGGGGGGGGGGGTAAGATGTGGGAGGACATGCGATGACGCGTGGTCGAATCGTTGACAGTGGAGGTATTGCTCGGTAGCTCCGACCATTCCGGTGACGCCAATGCACGATCACGAAGTCGCGCGAGCGCGTGATGATTGCAACGCAGTTCTTGCGGTAGTGGCTCCGTTGTGTACGCTATGGTGCAGCGACTTGAATCCTCGATTCGGAGCGTCTCGAGCGTCGCGGGCGCTCGGGTTCTCCTCTGCCCTCACCCTCCACGAATGGCTACGCGAGCGTGGCCTCCCACCGTACCAAGTGCTGCGCGATTGGTACTTCGTGGTGCGGCTGTTGGAAGTCGCGCCAGCGGCAACGCTGAGTCAATGGTCATGGAAGCACGGTCGCGAACCCGCGACCTACTACCGGTTCGTCAAGCGTGTCACCGGTCTAAGGTGGAGCGCCCTGAACGCGCTTGGCGTAGAGCACTTGCGAAGGCACGCGTTGGAGCACTGGAAACCTTACGAACGCCATACTGACGCAATTCTAGAACGGTCATCGACATGACGCGCAGGCGCCGATCCTTCAATGCGCGTTCGCCGTTCGCCACGTTCGAACCGTATGACAAAATAAAGTCATAGCGCGAAATGCAACGAGTATGCAGACTACACGCATGATCGCTCGCTCGTCGCCTGCGAACTCAGCGTCAGACTGTCCACGACTCACACCAATGGAGATCTCGATGACCAGGAAAACGAAACTGAGCCTGTCATGCCTTGCCCTCGCCGCTACCTTCTCGGCAGGCGAAGCTCGGGCAGAGGACGAAAGTACCTATGGGCAATGTGTCACGACGTCGTGGGCGGCGTATTTTCAGTGCCGCGATTGGAATCACACAGTGGAGGAGTGCACGACCATGGTGAATATCATGCTGGATTTGTGTGCGGTCCAGTTCCCGCACTAGCATCCAGTCTCACCATCACATGAAGTGAGCAACGAAGCGTCAATGGTATTCGGCACCATCTGCGCACGTCTTTCCAGGCTGGCCGCAGCTTTTGTGCTGACGGCATGCATCGATTCGTCGATCGGTTCAGTGCAAACAGTCCGTGCACTTCCGTCAGCGATTTTCAATTTCGACAGTCCTGCCTTCGAAGAAATCCGGGATGTGGACTGGGTTGCCGACTCGACATTCGTAGTGGTATCGGGCGACGGCACGAAGATCGGTGTCGTTAGTGGTGGCCTGCCGGTTGCCTTCGTGGGCCGAAATGGGTCTGGTCCCGGGGAGTTTCGCAATATTTCGTCGATACTCGCGTGGGGACCAGACTCATTTATGGCCGTCGATTCCGGGAATCGACGACTTTTGTTCTGGAATACTCGAGGGAGGTTCTTAGCTGACCTTAGTCTTGCAGACTACCGCTTGTCCTACGGTCCTTTTCGCACAAATGGTGGCGTCGTACTCAAGGTGTTCCCATCTGGTGCCAAGATCGCGCGGTTGCTGGTAATCAGCGGACCGAGCGAGCAACCGCATGTTCAGCTCGATAGTAACGATGGCATTGCCGTGTCGTGTGAGCTCTGCAATACGTCCATAGCCCCCGATGGCTCACTTGCGTTTGCAGACGATCCAATGGTGTATCGAGTGCAACAGGTCGACGCCCACGGTCGGCCGATCGCGCCGATCGTGCGCGAACACCTCCTGCGCGTCGCTCGTTCACAGTCTGAGATCGACTCCGTCAAAGCTTTTCGCAGAGCTCACTACGCCAGAATGCGCGCCAGCGGAAATGAGTGACGCCAGTATTCGTGAGCTCCTCGCCTCTGCTCCCGTCGCGACGGTGAAGGCTGTGTTTGTCCCTGCCGGCATGCACCACGATGACAATGGTGACCTTTGGCTGCAACGCAGTGTTGCGCGAGGAGCACCGGGTGAAGCCGACGTGTACTCACTGGATGGCGTTCAACGGGGAACGGTGCTCCTCCCACCGGGATTCTCGGTGAGTCGACTGCGAGGGCCGTTCGTTCTCGGCCTTCAAGTAGCTGAGGACGGTGGGACCAGCATTGCCCTTACTCACGAAACCGACATTCACGCGTTAGCCGCTCTGCCGGCAATCACACACTAGCGACCTTCGCGCTCCTATGAGGGATTCCGCGCCTATGCACAGCTCGCGTTGGAGACGACGCTGGTGGTCAGATCTCGTGGCCAACCTCGCGCTCTTGGTCAGTTTGAGCCTCTCTCGAGACTGACGCTCCTTCATCACGGAAGCACACGAAGACGCAGAACTCGGCCTGCTGCGTCAATACCGCAACAGCAGCGCAGCGACATCGCGCAGTGTACCAACGGCGGGCGGCAGGCCCGCGCGAGTTCCTGATCAGAACCGGAACGCGTACTGGAGCTTCACCAACAAAGCATTCGACGCAAAGCCCCAGGCTGCACGCCTGGTCGGGTCACTCTGCAGGCCGCCGCCAATTGGGAGTCCGGTGTCGGGATCGATATCGTGGCGCATGTTGTGGTTGTACACCACGAACAGATCCCCCAACGGCGAGAACGTCCAGCGCAGACGCGTGTTGGCGCCGAACGTGTCGCTCTGATTGTCGTACTGGGCGTAGCTGTTGAACTGCAGATTGGGCGACACGTTGATGCGGATGCGCGTGCCAACAAGATTCTGCGTGAAGGATCCTTCACGCAGCCCCCGGTGGCCACCTCAAATTCCCCCAGCTGTGGCCGGGTCAAACTCCCCCACCTGACGTGCGCGGGACATGGTGAGGCTACGGTCCCTTCGTCTGCTTCGCAAGACGCGCGGCGGCTTCTTTGAGACGCCAGCTCTTGCCCTCGAATTTGAGCAGATGGCCGTGATGCAGCAGGCGGTCGAGGAGCGGCGTCACGACGACCGTATCGCCGAGTAAGCGCGCCCAGTCTTCAAACGGGCGGTTCGAGGTGACCAGCGTCGACGCCCTTTCGTAACGGCTCATCAGCACGTCGGCGAGTTCGTCACCGGCGTGCGCGGGGAGTTTGCGCAGGAAGAGATCATCGATCAGCAAGAGGTCGACCGCCTTCAGTTGCTGGCGATACGCGCGGAGTTTCCCCAGCTCGCGCGCTTCGGCGAGATCTTCGATGAGCTGATGCGCTTCGCGATACAGCACTTTGTAGCCCCGTTGCACGGCGAGTAACGCGAGCGCTTTGGCGCAGTGACTCTTGCCGGTACCGGGTGGACCAATCAGGAGCAAATCCTCTTTCGCATCGAGAAATTGCAGCGTGCCGAGCGCGAGCACATCGCGTTTCGGCAGCCGCGTGTTGTACGTCCAGTCAAAGTCCTTCAAGTCTTTGCGCTCGTGCAGCCCGGAGAGCGTGAAGCGCCGTTCGAGCAGCCGCGAGCGTCGCCGATCGAGCTCGTCTTGCACGAGCCACGAAAACGCTTCGAGAAAATCCATCTCGTGCGCCGCGACCTGCAGCGCGCGCGCCTGCATCGTCGCACTCATGCCCGACAAGCGAAGCGCGCGCAGGGCTTGTTCAAGTTCGGTGATGGACATGGTCATACGGACACGCCCGCGTCGAGCGTCGACGCCTCGTCGGTCGCGTGTTGCTCCCAAAACGTTTGGTATTCGGTCAGCGCCCGGATACCTGGTCCCGCTTGCGTGAGCGGTGGCGCGATGACTGTGGCCGCCTGGGCTGCCTCGGCGCGTCGCACGAGCGCCGTCTTGATCGCGGCGTACGACACGCAGTCGGCCGCGAGCAAGCGCGCACAGACCGCTTCGATGTCGGCGCACGCATACGTGCGCGGCAAACTCGCGAGGCCATAGAGCGCCCGCTGTCCCGGTCGGCCGAGGCGCGCGAAGAGCACCTGCGCGAGCGCCGCCGTCTGTGGGCCGATCTGCGCGGCGCGCGCCAAGATGCGCGCCGTGTGCCGTGACGGATTGAAGAGGCGATCCGATTCGGCCATCACGAAGGCCCCTTTGCGGAGCGCCTTCTGATGGCGGCGTAGCACCGCCCCCGTGCGATCCAGAATCTCAATCGCATGCGCATACACGCGGACCGTGACCACGCTCGCGAGGGCCGCTTCGCCGGCCGCGTAGTACGCACCCTCGATCTGCACGAGGCCCGCATCATCGACCGTCCGCACACCCTGCATGAAGGCGCGAAAGCCCTCAAGCGGCAGCGGCAGCAAGTGCGGCTGTTCCTCCCGATAGAGTTCCAGCACTTGGCGCTTCTTGCGCCCATGAATGCGCGGGGACGCCCAGCGCTCTTCCCACTGCGCGAGCCAGGCGTTCTGCGCCTCCAGCGATTCGAAGGTGCGCCCCTTCAAGGCCGTGCCCTGCGTGTGTTGAATCGCCGACTCGACGGTCCCTTTCCGATTGGGATCGCGCACACGACATGGATCGGCGACGACGCCATAGTGCGCGAGCATCGCGGCATACACCGGATTGAGACCCGGCTCATACAGGTCGGGCTGCACCACGCCTTCTTTCAGGTTGTCGAGCACCATGTATCGGCAGCAGCCCCCGAAGGCGCGGAAGGCCTCTTCATGCAGCTGCGCCCAGACCAGCTGCGACGTCTTCCACACCACCTTCCGAAAGCTCTTGCCCGAATACTTGAGCGTCATGACGAACAGGATCGGTCGCTGATATTTGCCCGACGCCGTGCGCGTCGGCGCGCCCAGACCGTAGTCGACCTGCGCTTCTTCGCCCGGCAAGAACTCCAGCACATCGAAGCGCTCCGGCGCCCGCGCCTTGAGCGTCGCGACGAAGCGTTTGACGGAGTTGTACTGGTGCGTGAAGCCGTGCTGGTCGACCAGATCCTGAAACACGCTCACCGCGTTGCGACCGAGGGCGACTTGCGATTCAATCCACGCGCGATGCGGCTCGCAGGCCGAGGTCGCGAGGCCCGTCACGACACGGAGCGGCACCACAGGCTGCACGAGCGCGGACGCCATGATCCCGTCGTGTCCCGGTGGCCAGGGTGGGGGCATTTCGCCGTCGATCACGCCGCCATCCGTCGTCGAGCCGGTGGCCACCCTGGGGGCATTTGCCTCACGGGCCTTGGCCGCTCGGGCGTACCGCCGAATCGTTTTCCGATCCACGCCCGTGCGTTGGGCGATCTCATGCTGCGACGCGCCACGCGCCAGTAGCGTGGTGATGGTAATTCGTAAATGAGCCTTCAAGACGTTCACTCCTGCCTCCCTCACCGCGGTGAGAGAGGTAGCGTAACGTCCCGCGGGTGGCACCCCGAATTAGATGCTCACACCCTCACGCCAGCTGGGGGAGTTTGGGGTGGCCACAGGTGGGGGATTTTGGGTGGCCGCCGGGGCGCAGCTGACCCACGTTGCGCGTCGCATTGAGTTCGAGATTGAACAGCGACGACGGCTTCCAGGCGCTCGTGAGAATGATCTCGTTCAACGTGCCGGTGTAGAACGAGCCAAACCACCAGGTCGCCTGACCGCTCAATCGACGTTTTTGCGCAAACCCGCCTTCCAGGCGATACCGCATCCAGTGGTAGGCGCCCGCCGGAATCGTTACGCCCGGAGCGATGGTGAATGGCGCGACCAGTCGCTCACCGGTGGGATTGGCATTGATCTCGAATCGGTCGCCGCTCTCAAGGCGCCAGTTCACCGGCGCCATGAAGATGCGATAGCTCTCCCACGTACCGCTCAAGTCGGTCACGATGCGTGGTTGGAACTCATGCACCATTTGCCGTACGCGCAGCCCGGCCACTCGCTCGCGTGGCCGCGGCAGATAGTTGCTGGTGATTTCAATGATCTGTACCGCGCGGCGCGGGACGAACCCCAGTGACGGGTCGAAGCCGTCGCCGATGCGCTTGAACGTGGCGGAAAGGTTCCACAAGTCATTGGGATACGCGATGCGAGCGCCCCACGCGGTCTTATCGCCGGTGAGTCCGGCACGATCCGTCTGCACGCCCCATGCGCCCAACAGCAGGTTCTTGTTCACGCGGAAGCGTGACGTCTGGAAGTTCGCATCAACCCCGGCCATCCAGCTATCCGTTCGACCAATAGGGTCACCCGCCGATCCGATCATGCCGACGCTGGACTCGCGACCCAGATTCTGTTTGTAGCGCATCACGCCGAGCGTGTTGGCCGTCGATACCAACGAGGTGCCCGCTGGCGCGGCAATCTCGCGGGTGCGTACGCCGAGGCCGCCGAAGTTCGCGCCACCCTCCCGGCCGGTGATCTTCGCGCCCACACGAATGGGAACTTCGTCGCCATTCAGCAAACCGATCCGGCGGCTGAAAAACGGACGGACGTCGTCGCCGAGCCCGAGGCCGAAATCAAAGATGTCGCTGCCCTGCAGAAAAAACGTGCGCTTCTCCGGGAAGACGATGGGAAAGCGCGTGAGGTTGGTGCGACGCGTGTCGACCTCCGTCTCGGCGAAATCCGTGTTGACCGTGAGTGCCGCCAACGTGCTGGCGCCCAACGTTTGCGTGGCATCGAGGCTGAAATCATGTGCATCGCTGCGCGTCGCGCCGGGCGCCGGTACGCTGGATGAGCCGGTCTCGGCGGGGCGCACGCTCAGGCCAATACCCAGTGCAAACGGGGGCAAGTCGGTCAACCGTCCGGCGCGAAATGTCTGCGTGATCTTGAAGTCGCGCACGGGGCTGGCCCAGCGGTCATTCTCCAGCAGGCGCTGCACGCGACGCTGGATATTGAATCCCCACGTGCTCAGGCCGCGCGCAAACTGCAGGCTGCGAACGGGAATCACGATTTCCGCCGACCACCCGGTGGACGTACGGACGGTAGCGGCATCCCACACCGCATCCCAGTTGGCGTTCTCCACGTCGCCCTGTCCAGAAATGAGCGCATCGTAGCGCGCGCCGTTCGGGTTCACCGCAAACACGTAGCCGGACCGGCCATCGAGATACGTGTCGAGCACGATCTTGATGTGATCCTCGTTCGTGAGCGCGTTGTCGCGCTCGCGGGCAAAACTCACAATGCGGCCGGGATCGGGATCGTCAGCGCGCACACCGATCACGATCCGACCGGCGTCGGCCAGGATACGAACCACGGTCCGACCAGCGGGCACTTGGCCCGCCACCGGTTCAACTTCGGTGAGTGACCCGATGGAGTCCGCGGTCGCCCACATGGCTTCGTCCATGCGACCATCCAGGCGAAGTCCGCTCAACAACGGCGCGACGCGAAGCGCGGGAACCGTCGCCGGTGTGGGCATGCCAGTGGAGACGACGGTCCGTTTGGCTGAATCGACCTGCGCCCCTAGCGCTCTTCCCAACGGGAGCAGCCAAATCAGTCCAATTCCGACGATCTGAGACAACCAGAACATTCGGGTGACGAAGGATGAGGCGGGTGCCGAGACTGGCTTCACGGTGGGCGATTTTGGGGACGACAAGCGGAGCGAGCGATATACTTAACCCCGTCGCTCGACTGTTCACCACTGCGGGACGTGGCTGCCCGGCATCCCGTTTCCTCCACCGTCAAATAGCGCCCGATGCGAACCACATCCCTTCTCGCCGCGCTCCTGCTTGGCTCGGCAACCGTCCTGCCGGCCCAGACGCCCGTTCCCGGTGCCAAGAAGGTGCTCTCGGCGGAGGACTATGCGCGGTGGCGCACGATCGACAACAGCATCATCACGGCCGACGGCAAGTGGGTCGCGTACGGGTTGCGATTCACGAACACGCTACCGCTCGATGCCAAGCCGGTGTTGCACCTGCGCAATCTCGCCACGAGCGAGGAGATCGAAGTGCCGAACGCCACGCAACCGGCGTTCTCGCCCGATGCGAAATGGATCGCGTATCTCGTGGAGCCGCCACCACCGGCGCGAGGCAGCGGGCGCGGAGCGAGTGACAGCGCCGCGGCTTCGCCTGCATCGGGCACGGCGCCCGTGACGCCCGCTGCACAGCCCGCGGTCACTGGAGGCCGCGGCGGAGCTGCTGCTGCGCCCCCACGCCGGTGGGAACTTCGCGAACTCGCCACCGGCAAGGTGGTGTCATGGCAGGACGTGCAAAGCGCGAGCTTCTCGCCCACATCTACGCACCTGCTGCTGCGCCGTCGGCCGACCGGAGCGCCAGCAGCGACTACGGGAGCCGATGGCGGCGGTGGCGGTCGCGGTGGTGCCGGCGCTGCGGGCGGTGCGGTGCGCGCGTCCGACGCCGTGTTGCACGAACTCTCCACCGGACGCAGCCAGTTCCTTGGCAGCGTCGGTGACATCGCCTTTAATCGGTCCGGCGACTTACTGGCCTACACGGTCGACGCCGCGATTCGCGACGGCAACGGACTGTTCGTGGTGGACCTCAAGGGCGGTCGCACCGTCGTGCTTGACAACGATTCGCTGCGCTACGGCCGCTTGGTCTGGAACGACAAGGGCACCAGCGTGGCCGCACTCAAGGGTCGTGATGTCGACAAGATGCGGGAGCGCGACAACCAACTGATCGTGATTGCCGATGTGCCGGTCGCCATGAACTCCGCGACGACGTCTCCCGTCGTGTTGAACCCGGCCAAGGCCACCGGATTCCCGAAGGGTTTCGTGGTCAGTGACCGCGCGCCGCTTGCCTGGAGCGAAGATGGCGCACGCGTCTTCCTTGGCATCATCCCGCAAACCGCGCTACCCGACACCGGTCGGCGTCGCAGCACGGATTCCATCGCCGACGTCGATGTGTGGCTCACGCAGGACGAGCGCGTCCAATCCCAGCAGATGATCCAGATCGAGGCCGACCGGAACCGCACGTTCCGTCAGGCATTCGACCTCGCGTCCGCGCGCTACATCACGCTCAGTGATTCGTCCCTGCGTGACCTCGAGATGCCCGCCAGCGGCACGTGGGCGGTGGGGCGCGATGCCCGCGAGTATGTCTCCGACTACAAACCGCCCGCTGCCGATTTCTATCGCGTCAATACGGTCACTGGTGAACGCACGCTCATGCTCAAAGGCCAGCTCACCGGCCCGCATGTCAACGGCATTTCGCCCGATGGCCGGTTCTTCCTGTACTGGAAGGACGCCAAGTGGCAGTCGATGGACCTCGTCAGCGGCACGTCACGCACGCTGGGCGGCACCGTGAACTTCACCGACATGGAGGAAGATCATCCTGGCCCAAAACCGTCGTACGGCGTGGCCGGATACGCCGCCGATGGGACCGGCGTGATTGCGCAGCATCGCTTTGACCTGTGGTTCCTGCCGTTTGATGGCACGGCGGCGCGCAACCTGACCAATGGCGTCGGCACGCGCGACAAGATTGTGCATCGCTATGTCCGCGCGTCGCCCATCGACAGTTCGGTGCGCCGCGCCGCGCGTGTCGCGCGCGAGATCGACCTGTCGAAGCCCATCACGCTCACCACGTACGGCGAGTACACCAAGAAGGCCGGTTTCTCACGACTCGCCAATGGCGCGATGCAAACGCTGCTGTACGAGGACGCCGCGTTCAGCGCGCCGCTGCGCGCGTCGGCCAGCGACGTGTTCATGTACACGCGCCAGACCTTTCGCGAGTTTCCCGACGTGCTGGTATCCGGCGCCGACTTCGCCAATGCGAAGAAAATTTCCGACGCCAACCCGCAGCAGGCCGAGTTCAAGTGGGGACGGCGCATCCTGTTCGACTACACCACGCGCCGCGGCGATAAGCTGCAGGGCATCCTCGCGATTCCCGATGACTACGTGGACGGCGAAAAGCGACCCATGCTGGTGACGTTCTACGAAAAGAATTCGCAAACCATGCATCGGTATCCCACGCCGTCCTTCCTCACCGGCATGGGCGGCATGCCGGTGGAGGCCGTGAGCCGCGGGTATCTCACCATGCTCCCCGACGTGCAGTTCCACACGGGCTCATCGCACAGCGATATGCTCGACGCCGTTGAGGCCGCGACGAAGAAGGTCATCGCTATGGGGTATGCCGATCCGAAACGCATCGGCGTGCACGGGCACAGCTACGGTGGTGAAGGCGCCGCGTTCATCGGCACGCGGTCGCGGCTGTTCGCGGCGGTCGGCATGGGTGCCGGCGTGACTGATCTCTACTCCGACTTCAGCCAGAGCTGGGGATGGTCCTATCAGGTGACCGGCGGCAGCGGCCAGAATGGCAATGGCTACTACATGAACGGTCAGGGGCGCTGGGGCTTCTCCCCGTGGGAAAAGCCCGAGGTGTACCATTTCGAGTCGGCACTGACGCATGTGCCGGAAGTCACCTCACCATTCCTGATCATGCACGGGACGGCCGACCCCACGGTGTCGTTCAGCGAAGGGATGAACTTCTACAACGCGCTGCGCTTCAACGGCAAGCAGGCCGCCATGCTCGCCTATGCCGGCGAAGGCCATGGGCTGCGAGGACTCGCCAACCGCCGGGACCTCACCACCCGGTACTTCGAGTATTTCGATCACTACCTCAAGGGCGAGCCGGCCCCCAGGTGGATGACCGATGGTGTCCCGTTCATCGCGAAGGACCTGTCAAAAGCGACGGGCAAGCCCGTCATCATGAAGAAACCCTGACGGTGATGTGCCCCCCACCTCGGTTCTCGCGCGGCTGGTCGATGGTCCGTGCTACTGCCGTCCTCAGCCTGCTCGTCGGCTGCGGCACGTCCGACGCAATTCCGGTGGCCACACCCGATCTCATCCTCACCAACGCGCGCGTCTACACGTTGTCGTGGAGCGAGCCTTCGACCGACGGTGTACCGGCCGCCTCGGCCCCGTTCGACTCCGCCACCGGATGGCGACATGACGCGACCGCGGTGGCGGTGCGCAGTGGACGCATCGTGTATGTCGGATCCGATTCCGGTGCCTTGGCGCTCCGCGGCGACAGCACGCGCGTGATCGACCTGGAGGGTCAGGTCATGCTCCCGGGACTGGTGGACGCACACACACATACGGCCGAGTTGGGCGCCGCACTCGATCGTGTGAATCTCACCGGGATCGCCACCGAGGCCGAAGCGGTTGAGCTGATTGCGCAGCGCGCCGCGACCACGCCCAAAGGCGAGTGGATCCTCGGCTACGGATGGGACGAAGGCGCCTGGGCCAATCACTATCCCGACAAGCGGCTCATCTCAGAGCGCGTGCCCGATCATCCGGTCATCCTCCGCGGCTTGCACGGATTCGCCGCGTGGGCCAACAGTGCGGCGCTGACCAAAGCGGGCATCACACGCGACACGAAAGCGCCAACCGGTGGTGAGATTCGCCAAGACGCCGCCGGCGAGCCCACCGGATTGGTGTTGAATCGCGCCGTGCCGTTGCTTGACGATGCCGTGCCACTACCGTCAGCCGCGCAACGCGACGCTCAGGTCATGCGCGCGCTACACGTGATGGCCGATGCGGGCTACACCGGCATTCACGAAGCCGGCACCACGCCCGATGTCATGGCCTCGTTCGAACGACTGGCAGCGCTCGATTCTCTCCCATTGCGCGTGTACGCCATGATCAGCGGTCGCGACTCGGCGATGGTGCGCGCCTGGATTGCGCGCGGCCCCTACACGTCGCCCAACGGCATGCTGAGTGTGCGCGCCGTGAAGGCCTACTACGACGGCGCCCTGGGTTCGCGTGGCGCACAACTGCTGGCCGACTACAGTGATCGCGCCGGACATCGCGGCGTAAGCGGCGGTGCGTACGGGTTTGATCAACGGGTGGTAGCCGATGCCATGTCGGCCGGATTTCAGGTGGGCATTCACGCGATCGGCGACGCCGGCAATCGGGCCACCCTCGATTTCATTGACTCGGTCATGCAGGCGGCGCCCAAGGCGCGCACACTGCGGCATCGCGTGGAACATGCGCAGGTGGTGTCGCCCAGTGATATCGCGCGGTTCGCGTCGATGGGGGTGATTGCCTCCATGCAGCCACCGCATGCGGTGGAAGACAAAGGATGGGCGGAACAGCGACTGGGCGCGGGACGCATTCAGGGCGCGTATGCCTGGCGCACATTGCGGCGTGCACAAGCGCGGTTGGCGTTCTCCAGCGACCTGCCAGGTTCAAGCTGGAGTCCGTTCTACGGGCTGCACTCGGCCATGACGCGTGAGGACACCAGCGGTGCGCCCACCGGTGGCTGGTATCCGGAACAACGCATGACCGCGGAGGAAGCCGTGCGCGGATATTCCGTGTGGAACGCGTATGCAGGATTTGACGAACAACAGGCCGGCACGATTGCGGTGGGGAAACGCGCCGACTTCACCGTGATGGATGTCGACCCGTTTCGCCAGAGGGCGCTGGCCGAACTGCTCAAGGGGCGTGTGTTGTGGACGGTGTCGCGTGGGCGGGTGGTGTATGAGCGGGGGCGATAGTGCCGCCTGCTTTGCACGCTGTCGATACGACGCGTAGCTTCAGCGCATGACCGATCTTCTCAGTGCGCTTCGCGCCAGTCTGGGCGACAAGTACCGCATAGACCGCGAATTGGGCGGCGGCGGCATGAGCCGCGTGTTCGTGGCGGAAGAGATTGCACTGGGACGACAGGTGGTGCTCAAGGTCTTGCCGACCGAGATGGCGGCGACGGTTAACTCGGATCGGTTTCGACAGGAAGTGCAATTCGCGGCGCGCTTGCAGCACCCGCACATCGTTCCGGTGCTGGCCACGGGTGAAGATGCGGGCACCCTGTGGTATTCGATGCCGTTTGTGAGCGGCGAATCGCTGCGCGCGCGACTGACCGGCGGTGCGCTGAGCATTCGCGACGCACTGGGGGTGTGGCGCGAAATGCTCGATGCGTTGGCGCACGCGCACAAGGCCGGACTTATTCATCGCGATATCAAGCCGGACAATGTGCTGATCAGCGGCCGTCATGCGCTGGTCACCGACTTCGGGATTGCCAAGGCCATGGCGTCGGCCACCAATGCCGAAAACGGATCGTCACTTACCGGTATTGGCTTTGTGGTGGGGACACCGGCCTACATGGCGCCGGAGCAGGCGGCGGGGATGTCCGAAGTCGATCAGCGCACCGACGTGTATTCGGCGGCGCTGGTGGCGTATGAAATGTTCACGGGCAAGGCGCCGTTTGGTGAACTCACGGCGTCCCAGGCACTGGCGTCGCAGGTGCAGGTAACGCCGGCCGCGCCGCGCACGCTGCGGGCCGAGTTGCCGGCGGGAATCGATGCGCTGTTGATGCAGTGCCTCGCGAAAGATCCCGCAGGCCGACCATCCAGTGCGGACGCTGTGCTTGAGGCACTGGACGTGCTGGAGGCGGCAGGCGGCCTGAGCGCGTCGACGACCGGTGGCTCGCCCGTATCGCACACGGCATTGGCCCTCGCCGCTGGCCGTCGACGAAAGTGGTACGTGGGTGGTGCCGTGCTCGCGACCATGGTTGCCGCTGTCATCTGGCGGAACGGCAGGCCGGGCTCCGCGAGCGAGACGGGTGCGGCACGCGATCTGGTGCTGGTGGCATCGTTCAGTCACGAGGCCGCCGATTCATCAGTGGCGCGGGCGATTACCGAAGCACTGCGCATTGACCTGCAGCAGTCCAACCGGTTGCGCGCCGCCGAGCCGCAGATGGTGCGCACGACGCTGCAAACCATGCGACTGGCGCCTGATGCCGAGCTCACGGACAGTTTGGCGCGTGCGGTTGGGCAACGCACCGGTGCCAAGGCATTCATCAACGGGGCTCTGAGCAAACTGGGTACTGGCTATGTGCTCACGGCGCGATTGGTGAGCGTGGCGGATGGTGTGGAAGTGGCAGCGCTGCGCGAAACGGCACGTGACCCAAGTCAATTGTTGGATGCGACGGACCGGTTGTCCAAAGCCATTCGGCAGAAGGCTGGCGAGTCGGTTGCCTCGTTGCGAGGAAGTTCGGCGCTGCCCTCAGTGACTACGACGTCGTTCGCGGCGCTGGAGCGGTACGCGGCGGGTATCGAGCTGATGCGGCAGGGGCAGCAGCTGTCGGCGGCGGGCGAGTTTGAGAAGGCCATCGCACTGGACAGCGTGTTCGCCAGTGCTTGGGTCGGTTTGTCGACGAGCTTGGGCAACGCGGGTATTCGTCTGGCCGATCGCACGCGCGCCGTCACGCGCGCTTACGATTTGCGTCAGAAACTCGTGCCGGTGGAACGACTCCGTGTGGAGTCGCGATATCATTCCGCCCGTGGCGAGTTCACGGAAGAAGTGGCGGCGTATCGCGCGCTGCTCGCCATCGACCCCACCAACTACGCGGCCCTCAACAATCTCGGTCGACAGATGCTGGCGCGCGGGCGCTTCGCCGACGCCGAGTCGCTGTTCAAGGCCGCAGTGGTCGCGCGCCCCGGGTCGCTGGCGCCACTCGAGATGTTGCAGCAAGTGGCTGTTGCGCGCGCCGACACGGCGCTGATGGACTCGCTGCGTCGCACAATACCCAAGGGCGAGATCGCCACGCGTCTGGAGTACTACTACGCGGAGAAGATCAGCGCGGCGGCGGGCGAGTATTCGCGTCTTGCGGCCATTGTGGACAGTACGCTGGCCAGCAAGCCGGACCCCGAGTTCAGTATCGAGCTTCTCAGGAGCCGCTCCGAACTGCTGATCATGCGCGGGCGGTTGCGCGTGGCGGAGAACGAAGTACAGCGGGTCGTCCGCCCGCTCGTGCAGCGCCTTGATCCTACCCGCATGTACTCGATTGACGCCACGATGGCCGAGGCGCGCCTGGTGTTGCTGGATGACACCACGGGGGCTCGACGCGGCCTGTCGCGCATTGACTCGGCATTGGTGGGCACCACGGTACCGCGCGAGGATCAGGCGTTTCTGTATCGCGCGTTTCTGCATGCCCGCACGGGGAATGTCCGGACCGCGCGCCAGATGCTCGCGGAAGCAGGGCCACTGCTGCCACGCGACACCACCTGGACACAGTGGATCAACGGCGAGATCGCACTGGCCGAAAAACGTCCGCTCGACGCCATTGGGCAGTTCCGTCGCGTGGTGGGCGCTGAACAGTTCTGCCTCATCTGTGGCAGCGGCGCCCTGGCACGTGCGTTTGATGCCGCCGGAATGCGCGACTCCGTGGTCGCGGTGTACGAGCGTAGTCTGGCCAGCCGCGTACCGGCTGATCGCACGGGTGAAGATGTGATGGAACGCGCGCGTGCACTCAAACGACTGGGTGAACTGTACGAAGACCGTGGCAATCTCGTACAGGCCATCCGGCGTTACCGCGAGTTCGTGGAATTATGGAAGGATGCCGACGCGGAACTGCAGCCGGTGGTGGCTGACGTGCGGGAACGGATTGTGAGGCTTGAGGCGAAGCGGGGGTAGCGGCTACCGCACCACCCATTCGGTGGTGAGCATCACGGTATCCCACGCCATACGCAGCTCGCCGCGCTGCACGCCGGGCGCCGTGGACGGAATAAGCCAGACCGAGAAGCTCTCGATCGGCGATGCCATCGTGCGCACGGTGAGATCAATGCGCGCCGCGTCTTTCTTCATGTCATACTCCGCCACGGCAACCGAAGCCGCTCCCGTGGTCTCGGCCTGCAAAATCAGCGTCCATCCGGTACGTGTGGGCAACGCCTGCGCGACGTAGCGACCCTTGGGCACATTCTGGCCGCCTATCGTCAAATCGACGTCGGTGGTGAAGAGTGTGGCCGAATTGGCGCCAAGCCGCCACACGGCACCGAACGGCACGAGACTGTCGGTATTGATCCGTCGGCCACGCAGGTGCGGCTGTCCATAGTCCATGCGAATGAGCGCCGGCTTGCCGGCGGCACGCTGGGCGGCCGTATCAACCAGCGTGAGTGACACCTCGGCGATGCCGCGCGTGCTGGGCGCGGCGCGGCGAGCACCGGCTTGTGCGGCCAGCGGTGCGGCGAGAAGAAGCGACAACGCAAGAGCAGGGAACAGAATGCGCATGGTCGGTAGGGAGCGAGGGGGGAAACGAATCACAATTACACGGCGACGAGCGATGGGCCAGCTACTTTCGTTTGGGAAAGTACCGTACACCGGGAAGGCTGGCAAAGTCGGCGTCCATAGTCCAAATGGTCGCGTCATGTTGCTTGGCGGTCGCGTAAATGATGCTGTCCGCCAACGGCAGCTTGTGGGCCACGCCAAGTTGCGCCGCACTCAGCGCGATGCCGGCATCGAGGGCGACCACCTGCCCCTGGTGGAGTACGGCCGCAATCTGCAACGCCGCGTCCTCGTCACGTTGCTGCATCACGCGGCGTGTGACTTCGAGAAGGACAATCGTGGGCACCAGCAGGCGATCCACGTCCTCTATGACCGCGGCAAAGTGACCGGCGTGCGGCCCGGCCGCAAAGTACTCCAGCCACGCCGACGAATCGACGAGGTTCACACGCGATCCGAATCGCGGGTGACCGTGGTGTCCATCCCTTTCAAAAAGCCACGCATTTTGCGCATGGCCTGCACGGGGATGAACTCGATACGGTTCTGATACTGAAGCGCCTGAACCTTCTGACCTGGCTCCAGACGCAGCGCCTCGCGAATTTCGCGCGGAATGACTACCTGGAATTTCGGAGAGACGGTAACAACAGCCATGGCATCCTCATCGATAGACGTATCGTACAACGATAGTGCTATCGATGCGACTGGTCAACCCATGGGCACGGCGTGCGCTTGCCGAGATGGCAGCGGACTGGTTCATTCGCATATGCGCGCATCCATCCTGTCCATCGTGATCATTCGCCGCTTGCTGACCGCCGTGTGTGTCGCCGCTGCTGTCGCGCCCGCTGGCCGCGCCGCCGCGCAGCCAGCGACCACCTACGACCTCATCCTCCGCGGCGGTACCGTCGTTGACGGCACGGGCGCCCCGCGATTCCGCGCCGACGTGGCCATCACCCGCGGCCACATCGCCCGCGTCGGCGACCTGTCACGCGCCACGGCACGCACCGACATCGACGTGCGCGGACTGTTCGTGGCCCCGGGTTTCATCAATATCCACAGCCACGCCGTGCCGTCCGTACTTCCCACGGCGGAGAACATGCTCACGCAGGGCGTGACCACCGAGTTGCTCAACGCCGACGGCGCCGGACCGGCCGATATCGGCGCGCAACTGGATGGTGTGGCAAAGGCCGGATTGGCGGTGAATGTGGCCGCCAGCGCCGGCTTCAATTCGGTGTGGGCCAGTGTGATGGGGCCGTCAGACAAACGGCCCACGTCGGGCGACATTACGCGCATGCGCACGATGATTCTCGCCAACCTCGAGCGCGGCGCGTTTGGCATTTCGGCGGGGCTGGACTACAAGCCCGCGTATTTCTCCACGGTGCCGGAGGTCATTGACGTGCTGTCACCGGCGCGACCGTGGCGCACGTTCTTTCCCAACCACGATCGTCTGGCGCCCGAGTTCGGCTACAGCTCGCGCAAAGGGATGGAAGAGACGATGGTGATTGGCGAAGGCACCGGCCTTGTCCCGGTGTTCACGCACATGAAGGTGCAGGGACATGAGCAGGGAACGGCCGACGCGGTGCTGGCGATGATGCGAACGGCAACCGCGGCGGGACGATTTGTGGCCGCCGATGTCTATCCGTATCTCTCCGGCCAGACGGCGCTGGCCGCGCTGATCATTCCGGGGTGGGCGCAGGATGGCGGCATCGCGAAAATGCGCGAGCGATTTGCCGATCCGGCGCTGCGGGCGCGCATCATTGTCGAGGCCGATCAGGCCATCACCGCGCGTTTCAACGGCGCCAGCAGCATCGTGCTCAATGAGACGGGACGAAAGTTGTCCGATATCATGCAACAGCAGGGTGCGAAGACGCCGGGCGAAGCGGTGGTGCGCGTACTCGAAACGGAATTCCCGTCGGCCATCCTGTCATTCGGTGCCGAAGCCGACCTGCGCAAGATTCTGCAGTATCCGGACGCCGTGATCGCCTGCGACTGTGGCGCGTGGACCGAAACCCGGGCGCATCCGCGCGGCTTTGGCACCTTTCCGCGTATCCTCGGCCATTACGTGCGCGAAACACACGTGCTCACGTGGGAGCAGGCGGTGCGAAAAATGAGCGCACTGCCGGCGGCGCTTACGGGCATGGTGGATCGCGGTGTTATCTCACCGGGCATGGCGGCGGATATCGCCGTATTCGATACCGCGACGATTATCGATCACGCCACGTACGAGGCACCAAACCTCAAGTCCGATGGCATTCGCGTGGTGCTGGTGAACGGTGTGGTGGCGCTGCGCGATGGCGCGGTGACCGGTGCGCGCGGCGGCGTGGCCCTGCGGCGCAGCGGGCACATGCCGAGTCGCGAGATGCGCCTGACTGCCACACGTCGTGTTCGTGTATCCGGGGCGCTGCAATCGGAGGGCGTTTCGGTCGCGACCCGTGTGGCCATCAACGTGACGCAGCGCCAAGGCGCGCGGGCGGCTACGGGAAGCCTCCGGTTCACGACCGCCACTGGCGAACGTGTGCAATCGACGGTGTTCGGGACGCTGCAACCCGGACCCAACTGGGCCAGCGTCACGGGCCGTGTGCGCGTGGGGCCCGACGAGCGCGCATTCACGTTGATTGTTGAAGGGGCAGATCCACTGGCGAAAGGCACACCGGCCACTGTGGTGATTGCTATCGAAGGCATGACGACACTTACGGGCACTGTCACCGGAACCACGGAGATCACGAAACGATGACGCACGCCACTCGATACCCGTGGCTGCTGCCCGCGATCCTCGGCGTGTCGTCGATGGCGAGCGCCCAACCGATGTCACGCGCCGCGCTCGTAGCGCGCCTCGACTCCATCGCCTCGGCACCCGTGAAGAGTGGCGCGGTGGCCGGTATATCAGTCGCCGTCGTGAAAGGCCGCGACACGCTGCTCATGAAAGGCTACGGCTACGCCGACGTGGAGAACCAGTTGCCGGTGACGCCCACCACGGTGTTTCGCATCGGCTCGCTTACCAAGCAGTTCACGTCCGCAGCCGTGATGCAACTGGTGGAGAAACGCACCGTCGGGTTGGACGACAACATGAACACGTACATCCCGAACTTTCCGACCCACGGGCGCACCATTCCGGTTCGGTACCTGCTCAATCACACGTCCGGCATCCCCAGCTACACCGATATCGGTGCGCGATTCGGCCGAGTGTCACGCCTGGATCTGGCGCCCGACTCGCTGATCGCCATCGTGGCGAATGATTCGCTGCAGTACGAGCCCGGGACGCAATTCTACTACAACAATACCGGCTATTTCATGCTGGGCATGGTCCTCGAGAAGGTCACCGGCAAGAAGTACGGCGACCATCTCGAAAGCTCACTGTTCAAGTCGGCCGGACTCACGCAGACATACTACTGCGATGCGCGCCGCATTATTCCCCATCGCGCCCAGGGATACGACCGCGCGCCGACAGGACTCGTGAACACCGATTTCATGAGCATGCAGTTGCCGTATGCAGCGGGTTCGCTCTGCTCGACGGTAGGCGACCTCGTGTCGTGGACGCAGCAGTTGTCCAGCGGACGCGTGGTGAGCGCGGCGTCGTATCGCGAGATGACCACTCCGGTCACCTTCGCCAGCGGACGACCCATGACCTATGGCTATGGTCTCGGGTCGGATACGGTGGGGGGACGCCGCGTGATTTCGCACGGCGGCGGCATCAACGGGTTCATCTCGTTTCTGTCCTACGTGCCACAGGATTCGCTGATCATCGCGGTGCTGTCCAACACATCACCGGCGCCGTCGAGTGCGGTGGCCGACGCCATCATGCGCGCCGTGCTGGGGATCGCGCCGGCACCTTCCCCCGGTGCACCCAAAGATCTCACGCTCACCGCGACCGAACGGGCCCGATACGTGGGCGAATACGCGCTGGCCCGGCCGGATGGCTCGCGGCAGGCCGTGCGCGTGTTCGAGCAGGGCGAGCAACTGATGGTGGAGCCCGCCGGCCAGATCGCGATACGTCTGCGTGCCCAGGGCGCCCACGTGTTCGTCGGACTGGACGGCAGTCGGATGGCGTTCGATGTGGCGGGGGAGCGGGCCACCGGATTCATGTTCGGCACCGGCTCGCGTCGCCTTGAGGCGGTGCGGCGGAGGTAGATCCGGGCAGACCGAGGACGGCCCCCGTCGCCAAACGCCGACGGCGGGAAGTCTGTACTGGGATTCATGCACCCTCTGCCCGCCGCCCGCCCCGTTGCATCGCACGCCACATCGCGCGGGTCGCTGCCCGGCACGCGCGATGCCATCGATGCCGCCATGGCACGATTCCCGGCGTTGGCGCTTGAGGAGGTCGGCCGCTCGACACTGATGGATCGGTTGGACAGCAAGTTCCTTGTTCCTGGGTCCATGATTCCCGGCGTGCTCCAGCAATGTGTTGGACGCTATCGGGTGCTTGAAGTGAACGGGCATCGGCGCTGTCGGTACGTGACCACCTATTTCGATCCGCTGAATCACCGCCGACCGATTGGCGTTCTTTCGTGTTGTTGTTCACCCTCTTTCTCGAAGCGTGGGCGAGGCCCAGGCGGCAGTACGACAACGCGCCTGCCGGGCACACACGCGACGCGCTGCTGGCCGATCTGCGGGTGCGTACGGGCTTGCAGGTGCACCGTGTCGACGTGCGTGAAATCGATTTTCTGCGCGAGCCCGCGGGGCACAAAAAAAATTCCACCCACCCAACGCAGCCGCAGGCGGGCCTTGGGCGGGCGGCCGGTCGACGCCACGCGGTTGTCGCCGATGTCCGCAGGCCGGCCACCGCCGGGGCCTGGGGCGGCGCGCAGGAAGACCGCAAGCTGGTGAAGGTGTTCGACAAGGATGGCGACAAGCGCCTCAACGCCGCTGAGCGAAAGGCCGCCTACGACTCGCTGGTGGCGGAAGCCGCAGCCGAAGGGGGGCGACGGGGAATGGGGCGCGGCGGACGCGGCGGGCCGCCAGGCATGGCCGCCGCGGCGTCTGCCGGGCCGGGTGCCAAGCTCACGCCGGCCGACGTGAAGCTCTATCCGAAGGCGAAGGTGTACGACCTGGCCACCGTTCGCACGTTCTTCCTGGAACTCGAGGACGCGAACTGGGAAAAGGCGTTGATGCTGTTCAAGGACACCGACATCGAACTGCCCGCCACGCTGCGTGTGGACGACCGCGTGTTTCGCGACGTGGGCATGCGTTTCCGCGGGATGTCCTCGTTCATGATGGTGCCCGAGGGACAGAAGCACTCGATCAATCTGTCGCTGGACGCGGTGCGCGACACGCAGCAGCTGGGCGGATATCGCACACTCAATCTGCTCAACTCGCACGAGGACGCCTCGTGGATACACTCGATCCTGTATGCGCAGATCGCGCGCACCTACATCCCGGCGCCGATGGCCAACTTCGCGCGCGTCGCTATCAACGGTGAGAGTTGGGGTGTCTACGTCAATTCGCAGCAGTTCAACAAGGACTTCCTTCGTGATCACTACGGCACCACCGAGGGCGCGCGATGGAAAGTGCCGGGAAACCCCAGCGCGCGTGGTGGCCTGGAGTACGTGGGCGACGACGCCAAAGCCTACAAGCAGGCGTTTGAGATCAAGTCGAAAGACACTCCAAAATCATGGGCCGATCTGGTCAATCTGACGCGCGTGCTCAATCAGACGCCGCCGGCCCAACTCGAGTCGGCGTTGACGCCCATGCTCGATATCGATGGCGTCTTGAAATTTCTCGCGCTCGACGTGGCGCTCGTCAACGGCGACGGCTATTGGGTGCGTGCCAGTGACTACAGCCTCTATCAGGACTCCAAGGGCGTGTTTCATGTCATCCCGCAGGATGTCAACGAAACGTTCAGCAGTGGTGGTGGCCCCGGGCGCGATGGACCCGGAGGTGGTCGCGGCGGTGGCCGAGGCATGCCGCCCATGGATTCCGCCGCCATGGCCGCGTTCATGCGTGCGCGTGGCGCCGACACGCTCAGGTTTCCCGGGCGCGGTGGTCCGCCGGGTGGTCCCGGTGGGCCGGGTGGTCCCGGTGGGCCGGGTGGTCCCGGAATGATGATGGGCGGCGGCGTCGACACCGATCCGTTGGTGGGTCTCACCGACGCAACGAAGCCGCTGCGTTCGAAACTGCTGGCCGTCCCGGCGCTACGGGCCAGATATCTTTCGTACGTCCGCGAGATTGCCACGACGTGGCTGGACTGGAAGGCATTGGAGCCCATGGTGACTCGATCGCAATCGCTGATCGCCGCCGACATCAAGGCCGACACGCGCACGCTGGAGAGCTACGAGGCGTTTGAGAAGAGCGCGGCGGAGCTCAAGGAGTTTGCGGACAAGCGTCGGGCGTTTCTGCTGGCGTGGAAGGAGAAGCCGTAGATGAAACCCACGTACTCTCATTCTTGGTGGAGCCGCCTGATGAATTTCCGGATACTCGTTCTCGTTGTCGCACTCGCGCCGATCGCCGTAACCGCGCAAGGGGGAATGGGCGGCGGCATGGGTGGGCGCCCACGAGGTGGACCGCCGGGCGGCATGGCGGGAGGTCGAACATCTACGGCGCCAAAATTTCCGACAGCCAAGGAACTTGAGCCGTTCAACGCCGCGCTCGCATTGCTTGACGAACGCAAGAAACTGAAGCTGACGGACACGCAGATTGAACAACTGACGTTGCTCAAGGCCCGGCTGTACGAACGCAATGCCGACCTGCTGGCACGCTATGATTCCGTGCGACGCGATTTCAAGCCTCCGAAGCTGCCTCAGGACATGTCGGGTCCGCCGGGCGGCATGGGCGGTGGTATGGGTGGCCCGCCGGGAGGTGGTCCTCCGGGAGGCGGTCCTCCGGGAGGCGGCGCCCCCGGTGGCGGTGCGATGCCCAGTGAGAAGGAGATGGCGCTGATGTCCGAACAGATGCGTGTGATGACGGAGATTGGCGACGCGCTGTTGCAGCGTCGGCCGGCGGACGTCGCCGATGGCTTGGCGCTTGTTGACGATGGCCAGCGTGAGCGAGCCACGAAGATTCTCGACGAGCAGTCGAAGGACTTGCGCAAGACACTGCCCAAGATGCCAACGCGCGACGGCGGCGGTCGCGAACGGACCGATCCCCGCGGGCGTGTTCGACCATGATGAGCACCGTGCTGCCGCCTCATCGTCCGAACCAGATGACGTCGCAGCGCTCGCGCGGGATACGGATCTCATCGCTCGCGCACGGCGCGGTGATGCGTTGGCATTCGATGCACTCATTACACCCGTGTTGCCGCGCGCGTTGCAGCTCGCGCGGCGACTGCTGAGACATGAACAGGATGCGGAGGATCTGGTGCAGGACGCGTGTCTCCGAGCGCTCGAGCGACTTGAGCAGCACGATGGCTCGCGCGCGTTTGCACCGTGGTTCATGCGCGTGCTGACGAATCTCGGGCTCAATCGCCAACAGTCGCGGCGCGTGCGGAACGCTGAGCCGTTGAGTGACGTCACACCGTCAATCGACAGCCTGCCGGACGCGATAGCGGAGCGCGCAGAAGTGCAGGAACGATTTGCGCGGGCGGTTGCCGCGCTCTCCGACCGTCAGCGCCAGGTGATCATGTTGCACGAGGTGGAAGGATGGACGACGACCGACATCGGCGTGGAGTTGCAGCTCTCACAACCAACGATTCGATGGCATTTGCACGACGCGCGGCGCACATTGCGCGCGGCCTTGGGAAATCTGCGCGATGACGCCCTGCGACCGAATCAGGAGACCGGATGAACAGACACCGCTTCGATGACCAGCCCGATCAGGAGCTGGCGGAGCACCTACGTGCGCTCCATGAACTGCCAATGGCACCGGACGTGACCGCCTTGCGCAGCCGCATCCTTGAAGCGGCGTCCGCGCCACTCGCCGTGCGTTCTCGCCGCACTATGCGCGCCGTAGCACGCCCGACCTGGCTGGATGTCACCGGAGGATTCGGTCGCATCGCTATTCCCTTGAGTCTCGCGGCGGCGCTGCTGGCGATGGTGCTGCTGCGACAGCTGCCGGTTGCTGCAGAAACCGAAGATCCTACACTGACGTTGGCGTACGATCTGACGTACCGTGGTGCCGATGAGTCGGGCCGCACACCGTCTATCGCTGAGCAATTGCTGCTGCCGGAAAACGCCGACGAGGTGCTGTTGGCGCCTGTCACGCCGAAGGTGACCAAATGAACGGTGACAATGCATCGGCCGAGCGCACGATCCGGTCCCGCGTAATGGGCGTCATGGTACTGGTCGCGGTGGCCGCAGCCTCAGTGATTGGTGGCGTCGCGTTGGACCGCGGCGTGCTGCTGCCAAGGATGTTTGACGGGAGGCCAGGATTCCCTGGAGGACCGACCTTTGGGGGAAGACCCGGATTCCGTGGCGGCCCGCCACGCGGGCGCGAGCCGAGTCCGGAAATGCGGCGCCGGTTCTCGGCGCAGATGGCCAAGGATCTCGATTTGACGCCGAAACAACAGGTGCAGGTGGACTCGGTGCTCACACGGCAGATGGAGGCGATCCGTCGCGCCACCGATGCGTTGCGACCCACGACCGACTCCATCACCCGCGAGGCGCAAAGTGCGATGGATTCCATTTTGAACCCGACGCAACGCGCCAAGGTCAAGGTCGTCCGCGAGCGCATGGGGCGTCCGCCCTCCGGCCGACCTACTTCACCACCGTAAACGACGTCGTATCGGCCGAAAACGCGCTGAAGATGCCGAGGCCGCCGTACACGTTGGAGATGGGCTCGTTCAGGTCTCGTGAATCCTGCTGTAAGGTGGCATACAGCTGGGCGTATTCTTCGTTCACGCGCCACACGCGCGCGGTGTACTTGCCGTAGTAGGTGAGGGAAAACACGTTCACGCGCGTGCTGTCGGCCGATGTCGGTGGAAAGATGAACCGGCGCCCGCCGCCAATCGGGATGGGCACATTGAGGTCAATGCGAACCGGCGAGGCCTCGGCACTTTCGAGTGTCACAAAGTACAAGGCAGCACTGCTCTTGGTCCAGCGAACGAGCACCGTTCCGGCCGTGAAGTCCGGTGGCCCGGAGCCCGGGGTGAACGTGAACGTGGGCACTTTCAACGTGGGCGCCGACATGTGTGCGCCGGAGGGGCGAACGGGGACGGTCGTTCTCGCTGTCAACGACTTGCCGTTGACCGTGGCGTCCAAATCGAACACGTCACCTTCGCGAACGGTGAGATCCGTGCCCGTGTATCGGTAGTACCCGCTGTCGCCTGGAGACCGGGTGAGGAGATAGCGAACACCACTACGCACCAGCGTCACGGCAGCATCATTGATCGGTGGCGATGCGCTGTCGGCAAGAGAGTCTGGCGTTCCGATAGGGGCGGTCCATGTCAGGCGAATGTCGTTCACCGGCTGACCCGCGTACAGGTAGGCCCGCACGACGGGTTCGCGCGCGGAGGCCGCGGTCGCGGTGGGATCACCGCAGGCGATGGCGCCGCAGGCGATGGCGCCAACGAGTACGGCACCGGCAGTCGGCGCACAGGCGCGCCGAGGGGTCTTGGGGTTTCCGCGCATGGTCAGTTGTTCCCTATCGGGTCACGCAGGCCGCGCCGCGTGAACTTGATGTCGATACTTGGGGTGAATCCCAGCTGCGTCACGTCGGAGATCGTCATCGGGTCGGTGCTCAGGTCGAATTTGCGGAATGACACATTGCGCCGGTTGGCAATGTTGTACAACGACATGCCGACGCGCCAATCAAACAGCCCTTCGGTCCGGATCGTGCGCGACACCGCGAGATCGATGCGTTGATACGATGGCAGGCGTTCGCCGTTCTTGTCGCCCACGTTGATGTAGTTCTGCGTGGATCCGTCCAGGAGCTTGAGTTGGTACTGACTGATGGGTGCGGTGTAGGGTCGGCCGGACCCGAAAATTCCGGTGGCGGAGAGGTCCCACTTGCGAAGCTGCATGGTGCCGAACGCCTTCAACTCGTGTCGCTGGTCTTGTGAGGTGGGGAACGTGCGCCCCTGATCCACGTCGGCAAATTGAGTCGTCGACTTCGCCAAGGTGTAGCTGGCCCAGCCGGTCACTGTGCCGATCTTTCGTTCCAGCAGGAACTCCAGACCGCGCGAACGTCCCTCGCCCGTGAAGAAGAAGGCTCCCGTATTGACGCCGAATGCCTGGCGATATCGTCGCGAGAACAGCGTGGCATTCTCGAGCGTCTTGTCATAGGCTTCCACGTTCAGCGCCCATGACGGGCGATCGAACAGCAATCCCACGATGCTGTGCGTTGACGCGTTCGGCTTCAGGGCGGTATCGGCGAGCAGCCAGAAGTCGCGGCTCCCCTGCAGAACGTCTTCGTTTTCCACGCGATTGACAAACTGGTGATAGCGACCCCAGGCGGCCTTCAGTCGAAGCGAAGGGGTGAGTTGCCATCCCGCGGCGAGACGCGGTTCGACGTAGGTAGCGGCCGTCACGTTGTAGCGATTGGCCCGCACACCCGTGGTGAGGTCAATGGTCGGCGTCGGCGTCCAGGTGTGCTGCGCATACGCCGCTGAAAGCGTGCCGGCGCCATCGCGGGTGGTATTGCGCCCGCGTTGCGTGGTGTCGGTGCCGCCGATAAGGAAGTCATATGTGACCGTGTTGTGAGTGTTCCACACCCCGAACGCCACGCGAGACCACGAGGCCAGGTCCAAGGTGTTGTCGATTCGTACGGTCACGTCGTTGACGGTGTTGGTCTCGTTGAAACCGAAATTGAAACGCGCGCCACCGTTGGGTGTGCCACCATTGGCCGTGCGGTCGCTGTTGCTCTCGTACCGTGAAGAGGCCACCAGGGCATCGGAGCTGAGTCGACTGGACCACTGCCGAAACCATCGACCGCTCACACCCTGATTGCTGGCCACCGTGATATCGTTCAGTGTCGATGATGTGCCCGCGCCTTGTCCGCCAAACGGACCACCGCCGCCCAGTGACTGGGACTGATCGAGGTTATCGAGACCACGATACACACTGAGCGTCGCGACGTCCTTGTCGCTTAGGCGGTAAGTCGCCTTTGAATTGAAGTCGTAGAAGTAGAAGGATGGATCGACCGACTGTTGCTGAAAACGATTGCCGAATCCGCCGCGCGCCGGTCCGGCCTGCGCCTGGGAGGTCCCCTGACTCCCCGCGAAGTCAAACAGCTTGTTGTACAGGCCACTGCGAATGATATCGGTGTAGGAACGGCGTCCGGACACCAGGATCGAACCACGGCCAAGCGGAATTTCCACCACACCGCGCGCGCTCAACAAACTGGCGCCGCCGCTGGCACGAAATTGATGTTCGTCCCCCGCCTTGCCGGTCAGATCGATCACCGACGAGACGCGTCCGCCGTAACGGGCCGGAAAACCACCCGCATACAACTGAATATCCTTGAGCGCATCGGTGTTGAACGCGCTGAAGAGTCCGAAGAAATGGTCCACGTGATACACCGTCATACCGTCGAGCAACACCAGGTTCTGGTCGGCCTTGCCGCCGCGAACCGAAAGACTGGCGGTGCCATTGCCGGCGCCGGCGACACTCGGCAGCATTTGCAGCGTGCGAAACACGTCCGCTTCACCAACCGATGGCATCGCTTCAACCTGGGCCGTCGAAATGGAGAGCTGGCTGATTTCGCGCCCGATCGCGACCACCGTTGGCGCCGCATCAGTGGCGCCGACGACGTTGGTCGTGGCCAATCGCACGACCGCATGCGAGAGCTCCACCGCCAGCGGACTCTTGACGGTATCTGCGTTGATCGCCAGCCGACGGGTGGTATACCCGATGTACTGGATAAGCAGAACCTGTGCGGTGGCCGGCACGCCGAGGAGCGTGAATCGACCGTCAGCGTTGGTTTGTGCCGTGCGCGCGATCGCGGCAATGCTCACCCGCGCGTTCGGCAGCACTTCGCCCGTGGTCGAATCCCGGACCACGCCTGTGAGCGTGACGCTGCGCTCTCGCGGAGACCCCTGTGCATTGAGCGAAGTGCTACCCATAGCGGTAGCGACGAACGCCGCCAGAAGTGATGCGGAAATACTGATAGGTCGCATGAGTCAGATGGGGCGATTGCCTGTACAGCCTGGAGGGCTCGTCCGCTGCTCGAGATTGCGTGGAGCGGACTCCGATGTGGACGTGTCGGCAACACCTGCCATTTGCCGCACCCTATGCCATAACCATATGATGTCAAATGGTTTACGTGCTATGCGAATGACCGGAACGTCCAATCTCGCGACACGTCGACTGGACGCCCCACCAACTTCAGATACCATCTTCATAGGGGAAGCGTTTGGCGGTGCTGTTTCTCGGGACCCTAGGCTCGCAAAAAGGGGGCGCGATCACATGGATCACGCCCCCTCTTTCACCGCGTTGAACAGCCCGCCGAATCAGTCCCCGAATACCGTGGCTGTCGGATGCGCCTTCTCGGTGCCATAGGACACCGAAGTTGGCGGGACGCCAGCGCCCAAACGCGTGGAGATGGCGTAGCCGCCAAACGTGAGGAAGCAGACAACAATCGTCATAACGGCGCGGTTGATCACCTTCATCGTGTTCGCGTCGTGCTGGTCATCGCAGAGTTCGTTCCACATGGCTAGGGAGCTCGGCCGAGAGGCCTGTCGAGGTCGAAAAATGGAAATCGAAAGGGGATACTTTCGATCAATATTAAGGACGATCGACCGGTCCCTGAAGTCCCTTGACCAGCCGGAGGCCTGCCGCTACGGCGGGACTGGGTTCTCCCCTCGCCGACTCACCCCTCCAGCGCTCAACGCTTCCCTTGCTCACCCCTCCGGCCCATCACCGCTCCCACCGCTCAGCGATAACCGCCATGACGACGGAGACACTGCTCTAGGGCAGGTCGACCACCCGCTTCCCCAGCGGCGCAAATGACACCGCCGCCAGCCGGAAGTGCGCAAACCCGAAGGGGATGCCGATGATGGTCACGCAGTACGCGATCCCAGCCGCCACGTGCGCAATCCACAGCCAGATCCCGGCGAAAACGATCCACAGGAGGTTCGCCACACCGGTCCCGACAATGGGTTGTTCGCCCAGCGTCCGCACATCCACGAGGGTGCGTCCAAACGGCCAGGCGGCAAATCCGGCGATGCGGAACGCGGCAACGGCGAACGGAATGCCCACAACGGTGATAGCCAGCACGCATCCGACCACAAGCCAGGCCAGCCCCGCCACCAGTCCGCCGCCGAAGACGAAGAAGACGATGTTGAGGAGTAGCGTCATGGTGCATCGTACGGCGCTGCGCATGGCGGGATTCAGTGCTGGCGAGGGTCGGTGACGACCCCCACATTCCGCAGGCCGCGTCGTAGTCGCAATCCGCCGACGAGGCCGCCCTCTCGCCACCGACACCATGCGCCTCTCCGCCGCCGTCACGTTCGCCCTGGCCACGCTTGTTCCCTCGGCGACCCGCACCGCCGAGAACACCTTTGTTGCCGACGACGCCCTGGGCATTGTCAGCTATACGATCGGTGATCTGACTGATGACGGGCGGTTTATCGCGGCCACATCATCCGTGCGTCGCGACGCCTACGGACAGGACTTCCGCCGCGACGGCGACCCCACGTACGTGCGCGGCGCACCCACTCGCGTGATGCTCATCGACACGAAGACCGGAGCGACACAGCCGATCTTCGTCGACAAGAAGAGCGTGCGCGCCATGCGCTGGTCGCCAGATGGTGCGCGACTCGCGATGCTGGTGTTCAACGGCGATGTGTACGAGCCGGTGATTTGGACAAAGGCCACCTCCAAGTCGGTGACGCTCAAGCTGTCGGCGGGCAAGTACGTGGCGGAGAACAGCGACGTACGGTGGACGCCGAGCGGCAAGGGGTTGGTGTTCGCCGTGCACACGCTGGAGTGGCGCAAGAAGGTGCGGGACACGTTTGCCACCATGACCGGCGTGACGCCGGTGTTCGTGCAAAGCAGCAAGGACCCGTTCCTGGCGTGGGATGCGATTCGTCGCGAGGGCAATGTGCGCAGCGTGGTCACGCTGGACGTGACCACGGGCCAGACGCGAGAGGCCATCCCCGAGCAGCCGTTGGCGAACTACACGCTGGCCGAAGACGGCAGTGCCATCGCGTTTGCGCGTGACATTGTCAGCAAGACGGATTACGAAAGCCTGGGCGGTGCGGAAACCTCACTGCGGGTGCGCGACTCAGCGGGCGTAGAGCGCGTGCTGCACGCCACCACGCGTGGCATGCAAATCCAGTGGGCCGAAGACGGAAAGCACTACGCGTACGCGAATGGCGGTCGCGTGTATCTCGCGAGCATCACCGACACCACAAGAAAGCTGCTGGCCGGTGCGCCCGAACCGCGACGCGGCGAAGCGGCCGACACCTCAAAGGCGGCACGCGACAAGGCAGCGCTGGAGCGCTTCTCGGTGGTTCGCTATAGCCCGGCTGGCGACGCCGTGCTGGTGTCCAACCGCGAAGGGCTGTGGCTGGCCGACGTGAATACCGGGGCGCGCGAGAAAGTCGCGGCCACCAATGATTCCAGCGAGACCATGCCGCGCATCGCGTTCGCCGGGTGGAGCACCGACGGTCGCCAACTGTACCTGACCTCTGCGTCGAGACAGAAATGGGAGCGCGGCATCCTGCGCTACGACCGGTCCACGAAACAGCTGAAGGAGCTGATCAAGGATGGGCGTTCGTACTCACAGCTGCGCATTGCCAAGGACGGCAAGACGCTGCTGCTGAACGTGGCCAACGGCAATCGCCCGCCCGACCTGTATGTCGCGAACGCCGACCTGACCGATCTGCACCGCCTGGTGGAGACCAATCCCCAACTGGCCGCGCGGAAAATCGGACCCACCGAGCTGCACACGTACCTGGACGCGGACGGTCACGCCAAGAAGATGGTGGTGTACTATCCTGCCGACTACGACAAGACCAAGGCGTATCCCACGGTCTTTGAGATCTACGAGGATTTCTTTGACGACACGTTTGATGTGCGCGCCAACGTGCTCACCGGCGCCGGCTATGTGTTCGTGAAGCCGGCGGTGGACTTCGAAATCGGTTATCCCGGCGAGGCATGGGCCAAGGGCGTTACGGCCGCGGCCAACAAGCTCGTGGAGATGGGCATTGCCGACTCGGCACGGCTGGGCGTGCAGGGACAGAGCTACGGCGGGTATGCCACCAATCTGCTCATCACGCAAACCAATCGATTCAAGGCGGCGGTGAATATTTCTGGCAAGGTGGACATGATCAGTTTCTACACCGACAGCCCGCGTCTCGGAGTGCGCAACATCAATGCGGCGGAAAAGACGCAGGATCGCATTGGCGCCTCCATGTGGGCGCAGCCGCAGAAGTACGTCGCACATTCGGCGGTGATGTTCGCCGATCGCATCACCACGCCGCTGATGCTGGTGACGGGGGAGCAGGATTCCAATGTCCCGGCGCTCAATACGCGCGAGATGTATTATGCCCTGCGGCGGCTGGGGAAGGAGTGCATCTGGGTGAACTACGCCAACGGCGGCCATGGCGGCGGCACCGCCACGCCCGAGGATTTCCTGGACATGCAAAAGCGCATCGTGGAGTTTTACGACCAGCGACTCAAGGCGCCGAAGGCGAAGGTCACGTCCAACTAGCCGTGCACTCCACCATGCTGACTCGTCGCGCCGTGCTGGCATCGCTGGTGAGTGTCCTCGTGCCGGCGACCCTGCGTGCCCGCGGCTCGCTCGTGGTGCCGTCGGCCATCCATCCCACGCCGCGGCGGGGGATCACGGGCGCCAAGGTGCTCACGGCCGCGCAACTCGCCAGTTCACCGGATCTGATTGAGCTGTTCGACGGCATCCGCGCCATCCCGCAGATTGCCGACGGCATCGGGTGTCACTGCGGGTGCGCCGACTTCAACGGACACCGATCGCTGCTCACCTGCTACGAGGCCGACGCGATGGCCAAGAGCTGCCCCATCTGTCAGGGCGAAGGGCGGGTGGCGGTTCGGATGGCCAAAGCCAGGAAGTCACTCAACGAAATTCGCATCGCCATTGACGCGCAGTACGGCTGACGTGCACCACCACTTACCCCGTTCATTCATGACCCGGAATTTCCCCCGCGCCGTCGCCATGCTCCTGGTGGGCGCCTCTGTTGTTGCCGCTCCCACTCGTGCGGACGCGCAGATTCGCGCCAGTGAGTTGCAGAGTGTGGCCCAGACGGTGGACGGCACGACCATTCGGGTGACGTACTCACGACCGCGCATGCGCGGGCGCTGGCCGATTTTCGGTACCGAAGCGGTGCAGTGGGGCGAAGTGTGGACCCCGGGAGCCAACTGGGCCACGCTGTTGGAGACCAACAAGGACATCACTATCGGCACCAAGCGTGTGCCGAAAGGCAAGTACGGTGTGTGGTTCGTGGTGAGGAAAGACAGCGCCTGGACCATGCTGCTCGACCCCAAGTGGAAGCAGTTCCACATGGATCACCCCAAGCCCAACAGCACGCAGATTCATGTGCCACTGCGCGTCGACTCCGCGGCGGTTGAAGAAGTGCTGACGTTCTCCTTCCCGACCCTCAGCGCCAACGGCGGCACGCTGGCCATGCGCTGGGCCCGCACGCAGGTCAGCGCGGACTTCACGGTCACCCCGTCCTTATCCGATCTGCTTCCGGAAAAAGACGCGGCGCCCTATGTGGGGGTCTACGCCATGCGTGAGGGGAAGGCGAAGGCCGACTCCGGGCGTGTGATCGTGACGTACGAAGGCGGCGGGCTCAAGGCGCGCTTCGAGCCGGAGGACCCCTACATGAAGACGTTTGCGCTGATGCGCGTCGGCCCGAATGTCTTCACCGCCGGCCTCTACGAAAAGGGCGTGATTTACGAGGTGCTGAAGCCCGATATGATGTTCACGTTCACCCTGGTGCCGGGCAAACCCGTCACGTTTGAAGTGCGCGGCGAGGATGACGAGTTGTACTTCACCGGACGGCGAAAGCCATGAAAAGGGATCTCTGGCTGCGTGTGCGGCAGTACCACTTCGCTGACATCGTCCCCACCCAACTGTGGGGCCGCGTCGCTGAAGCCTTTGGCGGTACCGATGCCTCCACCAAGGCGTTTGCCAGCAAGATCGCCCGCAAACACGTCTGGAGCACGCACTTTGCACTGCGCGCCATCGACGAATACCGCAAGTTCGTGTTCCTTGGCGTCACCGGCGATGGCATCGTCACGCCCTCCAAGGTGATCGATACGGTGTGGCATGAGCACCTGCTGTTCACGCGCGCCTATCGCGAGTTCTGTCGTGACGTGCTGCAGCGGGATTTCGATCATCATCCGGAACTCATGCCCAGCGAGGAGCAGACTGGCGTGTACGCGCAGCAGTTCGAGGCGACGCTGGCCCGCTATCGCGCCGAATTCAACGTGCGGCCGCCGTGGGATATCTGGGGTACGCCCAAGTTCAAGCGTGATGACGCCACCGCGCAGGCCGATTCAGGCGCGGCAGTGGGCAGTGGAGACGTGCCCCTGTACCAGCAATTCGACGGCCATGGAGACACACCGGGGCACTTCGACATGCCGGAGTTCAACGCCGATTCGTCAGGCGGTGGCTTCTCCGGCGGCGGCGGCGGATCGGACTGGGGTGACGCGCACGGCACGGACAGCGACAGCGGGTCGGGTGACTCCGGCAGCGATGGCGGTTCCGGCTGTTCGTCAGGGTGCGGTGGCGGCGGCGACTGACGGCATCGCGCGAAAGACTTTCTCGTCGGCGATGGCCGTCATGCTGAAGATGAGGTGAATGTCAAGCTGCTCGCGAATGCGCGCCGACATGGCGTCGTCGTATATGCGCAGCACCAGCCGCAGGTTGGGCTCGAACGTGCGTGCGTTGAGGCCGATTTCCAGATTCACGAAGTCGTTGTTGATGACGGAGTAGAGCGCCTTGGCGCGCGTGACGCCCACCTCTTTCAGCACGCGCGGCAGGCGGGCGTCGCCGATGTACACATCGGCCCCCAACGATCGGAAGTGCTCAATCGTGGACGAGTCTTCATTGCGCTCCACGATCAACACGTGCTCGCCGCGGGCCAGCAGCCCTTCGGCAATGAAGTAGCCCAGCCGCCCGAGTCCGCACACGATGACATGATCGCGAATCGTATACGTGCGCCGACCCAGCGCCAGTTGCACCCGCCGCTTGATGATGCGATCGACCGTGAGCGAAAAAATCATCCAGATGAAGACGGTCGAGCCCAGAATCAGACCGATATCCATCAGCTTGGACACCGTGCTGGCGTTGAGCAGGTTGATGTCGCCATAGCCCACCGTGGCGACGGTGACCGTGACAAAGTACAGCGCGTCAATCCACGACAGCTGCTGCGCGGCGTGAAAATACGCCGTGGCGGCCACCAGCATCGACACGAAGCCCAGGCTGAGCTTCATGATGAGCGGATCGACGGGCTTCCGAATCCGGTCGTCGGCGATGCGCACCGGTCGGTAGCCCAGTGCGTGCGTCAGCGGCGCATCCAACGCATCGACAAACGCCGGCGCAGCGATCTTCGCAGGATTGAGCACGCGAACATTGGGATTGGCCGCCTGCAAGTGCGGCGCGATGTTCTCGTTGAACAGCGCCACCACCACCGGCAGGCGGCGATCCACTGACATCAGCGCGATCAGGAACTCGAGATTCACCTCATCGCGATCATCCACCAGGTACGCCGACGCGATGCCGCCGTGCCCCGCATCGCGCACCATGCGAACAATCGACTCGAACGTCGGCTCGCCTTCGGATGTCGGGCGGACGTGCTCCCGGGACAACGAAACGATTTCGCCGCCGCTGGCGCTGATCAGCGTACGAATGCGATGGGCAAGATGCCCGGAGCCCACGAGGATGGTGCGCACGCGAGGCTGCTATCGTCCCACCGCTGCCGGCGCGACATCGTTGGCCATCCACCACTGCCTTGGCAACGGCCGCTGCCTCGGCCACAGCTCCGCCAGGCTGTTGCCGTCGTACACCCGTCCGTTCTTCATCACGTAGCGGATGGTGTTGGTATTCTTGATGTCGTCCAGCGGGTTGCCATCCAGCACGAGAATATCGGCCAGCTTGCCGGCCTCCACCGAGCCGATGTCCTGCTGCAGCCCAATCGACTCGGCGCCGAATATCGTGGCCACGCGCAGCGCGTCCATGGGCTTCATGCCGCCCTTGGCAATGGTCCACAGTTCCCAGTGCACGCCAAGCCCCTGCAGCTGACCGTGGCCACCGAGCCCCACACGACCACCGGCTTCCACCACCTTCTTCGCCTGCTCGGCGAACAGCGTGAATGAGTATTCGCTGTCGCGGAACCACTGCGGGCGACGCAGTCCGCGCCGTTCAAGTTCGGAGAACGGCGTGAAGCGGGTGAGCTTGGCATCGCTCAGAATGTCATAGTGCTCGTACCACCAGTTCTCGGCCCACGGGCCGCCGTATTGCACCAGCAGCGTCGGCGTCCACGTGGTGCCGCTTTGTGCGAACAGCTGAACGGCGTCCTTGTACATGGGAGCAATGGGCAATGTGTGCTCGATGCCGGCATAGCCGTCCATCGCTTCCGTCATGTTCTTCTTGAAGTCCAGTCCGCCCTCGAGCGTGGGCGTGATCTTCTGCTCCTTCGCCGCCATGGCAATCCATTGCCGCTGACGCCGGTCGCCTGCCTGGTACTGCTTGATGGTTTCTGTGAGATAGAACTCGGAATACCGTTTCATGACGTCCTTGGCGTCATCGGCACTGGAGACGTTGTCCTGCGCGAAAATGCCGGGGCCGGTGGCGTAAATGCGGGGCCCGATGATCTGTCCCATGTCCACCGCATCGCCGTAGGAAATCACATCGGCTTGCGACGTTTGCGGATCGCGCGTGGTGGTCACGCCATATGCGAGATTGGCGGTGTACATGTACGGTTGCGGCGAATGCACGCCCCATTGCGGCCACATGTGCGCGTGGACGTCAACGAGCCCGGGCATGATGGTCTTGCCGGACACATCGATCACGCGGGCACCGGCGGGTACGGCGACCTTTCCTTGTGCGCCCACGCCGACAATGCGGTTGCCGGTGACCACCACATCACCGCGGGCAATCACGGCGTCGCCTTTCATGGTGATGATGCGCGCACCGCGCAACACCACACTGCCGGTAGGGCGGTCTTTCGTGGCAGTAATGGTGACATCGATGCGGGCGGCGTCATACACCGGCTTGCCCGCGGCGACGGTGGCACCACCCGCTGGGGCGGCGGCGGGCCGCGGCGGCGCCTTGAACGCCGAGTCGGCGGCCAGAGAATCGGCGCGGGCAATGTCGTACTGGAAGAACGAGCGACCCAACGAGTAGAACACACTCCGTGAATCGGCATTCCAGCCAATGAAGTCGCCGCCAATGCGCGAGAGGCGGCGGAACGGCACCGCGCCGCCCGTGGGCTGCTGCACGGAGACCGTTGGCGTCGTGCCGCCGGTCATTGGCAGTGGCACCACGAACAGCATGTTGTCGACTTGCGCCAGTACGCGTCGCCCGTCGGGAGATACCTGTAGTTGACTGGCCGGTCGTGCCTGGGCATTGGGACCGCCGCCCGGCGCCTGATATCCCGTGACTTTCAGGTGCGCCTGCCGATCAGTGCCGTCCCAGCGCATGGAGACCAGGCCGTCGCCACCTTCGTACAGCCAGATGCGCGACGTGTCGGCAGTGAAATGCGGTCCGGCGGCGTTGGTGAGTGTGGAAATGAAGTTCGGTGCGCCACCGGCCGCGGGAATCCACACGAGATCGGTGATGACGAGGTTGGGATTGATCTCGTCGTTGATGATCGCGCGTTGCGTGCGTGGTGCGCGGGCGGCGACAATGCGCGATCCCGTAGGGGAGTACATGATGTCGTCGTAGAACGCCGTCTGCGTGGTGAGTTTTTCCGGACGTCCGCCAGTGGCCGCAATGCGCCAGATATCGCCACCGTCTTCCGTCCACGACACGTACGCGATGTACTTGCCATCGGGCGACCACACCGGCGCATGTTCACCGTCGGTAGATGTGGTGAGCCGTTTCGGCGTACCCGACGGAAGATCCATCGTCCACAAGCGGTCGAGCGCCGAGAACACGAGGCGCTTGCCGTCGGGTGACGGACGTGCCCCGCGGATCTGTCGCACGGTGAGCGTGGTGTCGTTCACCGGGTAGTTGAAGCGCACCAGGTCGCCAAGCATCTGATCGACCTGCGCGGTGAACGGGATCTGCGTTTGCTTGCCCGAGGCGACATCGTGCGACCAGATCTTGCCGTGGTGCGCCAGGACAATGGCCTTCGAGTCGGGTGTCCACGAATACCCTGGCAGCAAGTCACGCGAGCCGCGCGACTCGATGTCGTCGCGTTGAATTTCGCTGGCCAGCCAATGTTCATCGCCCGACGCGAGATCGCGCAACTTGAGGCCGGTGACGGCCATCTTGCGTGACGCGTAGGCCAGCCACTTGCCATCGGGGCTGACGGCGGGGCGGAAGCCGGTGCCGAGGTTGAGCGTGCGTGTGGCGAGTCGTCCGGTGCTGCGATCGTACATCACCACCTGCGTGGTGCCCATCATCTGGTTGTAGCCGGCTGGACCTGTGCGCGCGCTGGCATACACATAGCGGCCATCGGGTGCGACCGACGCACCCATGAAGTTGGCCGGCGCGGTGCCGCCGCCACCGCCGCCTGCGGCTGGCGTTTGTCCGGTAAGCTTGAGTCCACTCCCACCCTGGCGATGATACAGCCACAAATCGTTGCTGCGCGAGACCACGACGTATTCGCCGTCGGGTGTCCAATCGGGTGACACGAATGACTGATTCGCACCGCGCGTGAGCGGGCGGAGATTCTTTCCGTCGGGGTCGATGAGATACAAGTTTTCGCTGCCCGACCGGTCACTCACGAACACAATGGACTTGCCGTCGGGTGAGAAGCGCGGTTGTCCGTCAAACGGCGTGCCACTGGTGATGCGTGTGGCGCCGCCGCCGGTGGCCGGCAGGGTGTAAATGTCGCCCAACAGGTCGAACACGATCAGGCGTCCGTCGGGCGAGAGGTCCAATGACAGCCAGGTGCCCTCGTCGGTGCTGAATTTGAGCGGGCGTGTCGGGATCAGCGGCAGTTCGCCATTGGGTGCTGTGCGACGCGAGGAGTCGGCGGCGGCCTGCGCGTTGGCGATCGTCGCGCTGATGCTCATCGCACCCGTCGCGAGCAGAGAGACGAACAGGGCGCGCTGGACAGTCGTTGCAGAGATCATGATCGCGTCGGGTAGTGGTAGGGCAGGCCGAGCCTGCCAACAAGTCACCATCCAAACTGCACGGCGGCTCCCAATTCAGCGAGGAGGGCGGCCCTCCTTGCACCATCGAAATCTCCGTGGTATGGTAAGAGTATGGCACGCACCGTCAAAATGACGTTTACGCTCGACGAAGACACCTCGGCGCGGATTGATCGCACGGCGCTGCGCCTTGGTATTCCCAAGAGCGCCGTGGTACGGGAGGCCGTGGCAGAGTATGCCGCGCGCGCTGGACGCACCAGCGAAGAAGAGCGGCTTCGTCTGCTGAGCGTGTTTGATGATTTGCTGACGAGAATACCGCTCCTCCCAGTGGACGCGGCGGATACCGAGCTCGCGGCGTTGAGACGCGCCCGGCAATCGGGTGGCCGACGTACTTCAGCGGCACGGACGAAGTGATTCTGCTCGACACCTCGGTATTGATCGATGCGTTGACCGGCGGTCGACGATTGGCGCCCGCATTGCGCCAGGCAATCGAGAGTGGTGAGCAGATCGCGATACCGACGTTGGTGCTCTATGAGTGGCAACGAGGACCTCGCCGCGACGAGGAACTGGCGGTGCAGGAGGCACTGTGGCCTGGCGAGAACGCGATTGCGTTTGGTGCCGACGAGGCGGCTATCGCAGCGGATTTGTATCGTGCCCTGCGCCATCCGCGTGGGCGAGAGATCGATCTCGCGATCGCGGCGTGTGCGATCTGCCGCGGTGCCGAACTCTGGACCATGAACGTGAAGGACTTTCGCGACGTACCCGGTCTGATGTTGTACAGACCGGGGCCGCGTGACTCGTAAGGCCCTCTCCTACCGAGGATGCACTACGCGACTTCGGAAAACAGCACCACCTGGTTCGTGCCGAACTGCTTGGCGCACTTCGGGCACGTGGCGTAGTAGAACAGATGCCGCTTGGTGTGGTACCCCTTGGCACTGACGTAAGCGTCCATCTCCTTCAACCACTTCCCGACGTCGCGGTAGGGTCCCTCAAAGACCTTGGTGAGGTAGTGCCCGCTCAGTGGCACCATGTCGGCGTCCGGCACCGGATGATTCACGGCCACATACATGTCCGATCCCCAAGGCGATACTTCGTCGGACAGCCACAGGGGATCCTCCGGATACGCCGCGGCCGCTTCAATCACCTTCTGGTCGCGGGCCATCACCGATCCCATGTTGAGCGGCACGTGCATCACGGCCCGCACATGGTCTTTCAGGAAGAGTTTGTTGGTCCACTGGAATTCGCGCTCGTTCCATTTCGCCACGTCGAGTCGCGCGCAGCAGCCGGTCTCGGTGTTGTCGTAATTCGTATCGGCGAGTTTCATAACGACCTCTACGGTTGTGATGTCAACCATCGCGAACGACACATCCAACAAGAAATCATGCGGCGGCATGGGTGACAGTCCATCTGGGCCTGCCTTACAACCCCGCGGGGATTGCCCGACACACCCCTCCCTTCCGGCCAAATCGGAGTTTCCATCTCCGCCATGCCTACCTCCCTAAAACCCAAGGAACTCACCCTTCGCGGCCTGATCTTCGGTGCGCTCATCACCACCGTGTTCACCGCCGCCAACGTCTACCTCGGCCTGAAGGTCGGTGGCGGCCTGCGCGTTGGCGGTTGTCGCGCTGGTGCTCATCGCCCAGGTTGCGAGCAGAGAGACGAGCAGGGCGCGCTGGACAGTCGGTGCAGAGATCATGATCGCGTCGGGTTGTAGTGGGGCAGGCCGAACCTACCGGCAAGTCACCGTTCAAACTGCACGCCGGCGGGCGTTTCAGCGAATCGCCTGGAAACACGCGAAATGGCACTGCGGTGGTCGGTCTTGATATCTAGGTGTACTAGGGTGCATAGTACATGCATGCTTCCGTTCTCGGTCACGCTCACCACCGGCGAATCGCCGTTCCGCCAGATCGTCTACGCCGCTACCAAAGCGGTGGTGTCGGGCGAACTGGTCGAAGGAAGTGCCTTTCCGTCGGTCCGCGAATTGAGCCAGACGCTCAAGATCAATCCAAATACCGCGCACAAAGTCGTCGCCGAGTTGGTGCGCAATGGCCTGCTGGAAGTGATGCCTGGGCTTGGTACGGTTGTGTCGGCAGGCCGAAAATCATCCGCTGCTGAACGTCGCGCGCTGCTCTCACGCGAGGTCGAGCAATTGGTGGTCGAGGCCATGCGGCTTGGGCTCAAAGAAGCCGATGTGGTGAATGCCTTGTCATTGCGGTGGGCGGAACTGTCGGCCCCAGTTGGCGTCTCAAAATCGGCCGCTTCTGCGGTCACTACGGGTCGCAACGCATGAACGCTTCGTCGCAACCTCCGATTGCTGTTCGGGAGATGTCGCCTCGCTTCGGAAGGAAGCTGGTGCTCGATAACCTGGCATTTGACGTGCCGCGTGCAACGCGGACAGTCGTCAAGTCTCGGTCCAACCACGAACGTGACGCACGTTGTCGGCCGCGACTTCAAGCAGAATGACAGCTTGCGGATGCGACGTCAGTACAACCTGAGACGTCTGTCCACCGATCAACCCGGTGGTACCGACGTTCACTTGTATCAATTCAGCTACTAGCAAGCGCTGATAGTGCTACCGGGCACGAGTGTCCTGCGGGCGAAATGGAGAGAGGACGATCGTGCTTTCGGAATGCGAATGCTGGCGGAATCCGGACGCGCGAATGCACCGCAGTCGGCGCCTCGTTCCCAAACGTCACGACAAGGTGCCGCACTGGAGCTGGTTCGCTGGAACGTGGTCGCGAGTTATCCAAGGTCGGTCGAGCGCGTGGTGCGGTGACACAGTGCCCGTCCGTTAGGCGACTTGAGAGAACAGCACCACCTGGTTGGTGCCGAATGCTCCCTCAGAGACCTTGGTCAGATAGTGCCGCTCATGGCACTAAGTCGGCGGACTGCCGCTACGCGACTTCGGAAAACGGCACTACAGTGGTATCGTGGCGATCATGGGGTGACGATCAGGTAGATCGATGCCGCTGCCCCTATGAGGTCGGCACGCACCTCTACGCCGGTGGCTTGCGTGACGGACCGCGCAGTGATCGTGTAGAAGTAGGCGGGATTGGGGCCCGGAGGGTTCGGCGTGATGGTGAGCGCGGCATTGGGCGCCAGCGGAAAGTGTAGCCCGAGTTGCTCGATGGTCTTCGTGGAATTCGTGATCTGGACTCCGTTCACATCGCGCACGAGCACTTGCACGATCATCGATTCACCGACGGCAAGCCGTCGCCGGTCGGTGGGCGTCAGGATTTCCACGGCGCCCAAGTGATCCGATCCGGGGGCTACTTTGTACACCGTCAGTCCTGTCTGATAAGACACGGTCTGGCCGTTCTTTGTGTAGCGCACGGTGATGGTGGTGACTCCCGTTGGCCCCGTGGCTCCGACGCCGGTAGCGACTGCAAGTCCCGGCGACACGGCCGCGATTGTCGCGACGTTCACGTTGGACGACTCGTACGAGAGCACTCCACCGTCATTGCTGAGCGCGACCTCGTTCCCCAGCGCATTTAGCAGCTTTACGCGGTACGTGAGTGCGGCCGGCACCGTGATCTCGGCGTTGATCGGATCGAAGTACACGGCCACTACCTGTCCCGCCGCGGCGGCGGTCACCGTCACCGACAGGGTTGCCTGTTGTTCGGCCACTGCGCTGAAGCCGCGCACCAGTACGGGGTACGTGCCGGGCAAGACCGCTGATGTCGCCGACACATTGTAGGTGAGCGTGTTGCCAGTAAAGCTCGTCGATGTGGCCTGTACTGTGAGACCGGCCGGGGTACCGCTCACCTGCGTGCCGATGCCTCCAACGAAGCCGCCTGTCCGGGTGACGGCGATTGTCCCTACGGTGGGAGCGCTGATGCCTTGCACCACGCTGACCGCGCCGGCGGCGAGTGTGTACCCTGGAACGACCGCAGGTATGACGGTGATCTGGCTGATTGCGGATACCGTAGTTCCGGGTTGCACGTAGGTGGCAGTCACGGTCACCGGGTTGGCGGAGGGTGCGACGCCTGTCACGGTGGCGGTGTTGCTGCCGGGCTTCGCGACGGTCAGGCTGATCGCGTTGGACGATGACCAGTTCACGTCGACAGTGCCAATGGCGTTGGTAACCGTCGCCACCAGCGAAGCGCTCTTGCCAACTTCAACGGTGGCTGAGGTCGGCGTGACGGCGATGACAGGAGGTGGCGGCACTGCGACGCAGGTCAGCGTGGTCGATGCGTTGAGCGCGGTGCCGATCCTCGTTCCCTTGATGGACGCCGTGCCGGGTGTCACGCAGGTCGCGAGCCCCGTTGGACTGAGCGTCGCGCTGCCCGCATTCGCCAACTGCCATTGCACGCCGGAAACCGGAAAGTGGTCCTGGTCGATCAAACGATATTGCCGCGCGCTGCCCACTTGCACAGGCGTCGAGGCGCTGCTCGGGTCGTTCACTGGTCCCTCGTCTGGGGCTGTGACCACGCGCACGGACGCGCCCACAAGCACCAGCACTGTCTTCTCCAGAAAGAATGGCGATTTCGGCGCCTTGCTGGCGGGGTTCACTTCGGCAAGCGGCTTGTAGTGCTCCATGTAATCCGAGGTGGCTTTCTTGTATGAGATCTTGATAGTGGCCTGCCCCTGTGAAACGCCCCGTACCACGATGGGATCGCGCGACGACGTGACCACCTGCCCGTCGGGCTCTCCCGTGCCAAGTCCGAACAGCGGCGTAAGCGCCGCGACGCCCTGATTGGACGACGGTCCCCATACGAGAACGCCGGTGGTCACAGCCGACCCATTGTTGTACCGGGGCGCGGCCGGTAACAGTGTGGAGTCGCCGATGGCCAGGACAATGATGTCCGGGGCATCAAGCATGTTGGGCGGTGACGGGAGGACAATGATCCGGTGAGTGTAGGAGACGCCGCTTCGGAGCGTGATGCCCCCGAGGGGAGCAAAGGAAACCGTGGCTTCACCGACGCCAACTACGCGGACATAGGCGTCGTTGCGAATGAGGTTGGCGACGGTTCCTGATTCGACGTGCGTGATGCTGTTGAGCGCCGCGGCGACGCTTGGTGCCGTCGTGGTCCACTGCAGGTCGAAATTGCCCACGCCTTGACAAAGTCTGTCGCTCTCGCAGGACGGGCTGAACAGTTTGGGCATGACGTAGGCGATGGTGTCACCCACAAACGACGTATCCACTCGAAGACTGGGCGAGATCCTGGAGATGCTGGTGTCGCCGAGTTTCGTGATGTCGGTGACGGCGCAGCTGGAGAGCAGCCAGGACGCGACCAGCAGGCTGACGCGATACAAGGCTGGCACGCTTCTCGCACGTTTGAGAGTCGGTTGGATCATTGGTCGTGGTGCCGAAGTGGGCGCGGGCCGCAGCTAATCATCGCGAAGATCGGAGTTCCCGCTACATTACCAACGCAGGAAAAGCCATCCGATCGGCTCATCCGACACCGAAATCCTCCGGGGTGCCCTGTGTCCGCTCCTGATCCGCACGACCTCGCCACGTCCGCAATCGACGGGAGGACCCTTGACAAGGCGGCCCTTGATGCGCTGTTGCCCGCCGTGTACGGCGAACTGCATGCGCTCGCTGAGCGCTACCTGCGAGTCGAGCGTCCCGATCACACCCCTGCAGCCGACGGCTCTCGTCCACGAAGACCTACATTCGCCTGAGTAACCAACGGCATGTTAACTGGATGGACCGAGACCAGTTCTTCGGGATTCTGCACATGATGCGTCGCATCCTCGTGAACCACGCCGAAGCGCGAAACGCCGCCAAGCGCGGTGGTCAGGTAACCCAGTCACACTCGACGAATCGATCTCGTGATCTGGCGGACGAGACCTCGACCTCATCGAGCTGGACGAAGCACTCACGCGACTGGCCGCGTTCGATCCGCGACAGGCGCGCGTAGTTGAACTGCGTTTCTTCGCCGGGCTTGATATCAACGAGACGGCCGGCGTGATTGGCATCTCGGCAGCTACCGTCAAGCGCGAATGGAGCGTAGCAAAGGCATGGCTCCGACGAGAGCTGACGCGCGAATAGCGCGACGTACACCGATGACTCCGACGCAATGGGAACTCGTCAAGTCGTTGTTTCTCGACGCGCTCGATCAGCCGCCGGCTGAACGCGCGACTTTTGTTGCTCGACGGGCCGGTGCTGACGAAGCGCTCAGAGAAAGTGTCGAATCGCTCCTCGCCTCGCACGATGAATCCGGCGAGTTCATGGAGACCCCAGCAGCCGCGTTGCACATAAATGCATTGACGGAACCGCTGCCGTCAGGAGGGCGGGTCGGCTGCTACCGGCTGCTCAAGGAAATCGGGCGGGGCGGCATGGGAGCGGTCTATCTCGCTGCGCGCGACGACGGCGAGTTCCAATTTCGTGTTGCCGTCAAGCTGGTCAAGCGCGGCATGGATACGGATCGCATTCTCGCCCGATTCCGTCACGAACGGCAGATTCTCGCCGGACTCGATCATCCCAACATCGCACGATTGCTGGATGGGGGCACCACTGACGACGGGCGTCCGTATTTCGTCATGGAGTTCGTCGATGGTCAATCCGTCTGTGACTACTGCGAGTCACGCGGATTGGGCGTCACCGAACGGCTGATGCTGTTTCGGACCGTTTGCGCGGCCGTACAGTATGCGCACCAGAACCTGGTCGTCCATCGTGACATCAAGGCCGGTAACATCATCGTCACAGACACGGGTGTCCCGAAACTCCTGGACTTCGGAATCGCGAGGTTGCTCGATGCTGAGGCCACCGCCGTCCGCAGCGTGGTCACCGACACGGTGCACGCCATGACGCCGGAGTACGCCAGCCCTGAACAGCTCCGGGCGAACCGGTCCGACGGTTACCGACGTCTATTCACTTGGCGTGCTGCTCTTTGAAGTACTGACGGGCCACAGACCGTACTCGACTCGCGGTAGCCGCAAACCGAACGATATCGCGTGGTCTGTGACTTTGAGGCCTCCACTGCCGAGCGATGCCGTCGCTCCGGGACCGGACAGCGGCGCACGGCGACATCGCCTTGCGGAGACCCCGACTCCACGCCATTCCTGGTAGCGATGCGGAAGGATCCACAGCGTCGCTACAACTCGGTAAACCATTTGTCGAGACTAACCGCCGCTTCCTCATGGAGCCGCCCACGGTCACCGCGCGGCGCGGCAAATTGGCATACCGGGCCAGGAAGTTTGCCCGCCGCAATCGAGGCACCTTGGCGGCCTCTGCTGTGCCTACCATGCGCCCGCTCACATCAGCGGCGTGGCCGCGACCCTGGCGGAACGAAGTGCACGCAACGAACGGGGCCCGCGCCGAACGTCGGTTCAGCGAGGTGCGGACGCTGGCGACGTCGTTCCTGTTCGACGCTGCGCGTTACAATCGTCCAACCTGCCTGGATCGACGGCGCGCAGCGCCTCGCTGGTGACGGGCCCTCGTGCATCACTCGACGGACTCGCTGTGAGGCGCAAGGTGACCCCGTGCTCCAGCACGAACTTGCGGTGGCGTACCGAAAGTCGGCGATGTACAGGGGCATTGCCTACAATTCGAACCTTGGCCAAACACGGGGTGCGCTGCGGGCTATCCGCAAGTCGGTCGAGCTGCTGGAGCGCCTGACGCCGACCGGAGATAAGCAGTGCCACGGGCGCTATCGAAGGGTCATGTGAACGTTGCCCGGAGATACTGGCGACGACGGGCGAGCCGCGAGGGCGTACCGCCAACATATGACCGTGCAAAAAGTGCTGCTGCTCGGCCTCTTGGCACGCAATCCGACCGATGCAATCAACCACGCATGCTGGCCACCTTATGCCCGAGATCGGCGATACGAAAGTCAGGACGGCTACACCAACGTCGGTGACACACGGGGCGCTGGCGAGCTATCGCGCGTCGGTAGCCCCCTGCGCGAAGTCACTTTTCGTGATGTCGCCGAAGAACATCGACACCCGGGGAGGTCTCGCCAACAGCCTGATGAATTTGGGCTACCTGGCGTCGGCACCCGGCGACGCCGCTGGAGCAAACCAGGTGCGGCGCTCGGTCGACCTGCTTGGGGCTGTCGTCGCTGAACGACCAACGACGCGACGCGGCGCAGCGAACTCCTGTCCGGATATGCGCGTCTGCGACAGCCGTTGGCAGACGACAGTCCGGTTGACGAGGCCATCGCGGTCGATCGGCGGATCCTGTCAATGCCAGGGAGATGATCGCCGCCCGACACCGGAACGCGCACACCAGCGAAACCCCAGTGCGACGTTTAACTCTCTGGGACGGGATCACCGCGCATCGGTCGGGCCCGACCGCCGTTGGCAACCACCGTCGCGCGGGTGGGCGTCGCCGGACGGTTGGCCACGTCCGACACGGGCAGTGCCGAGCAACGCCACGGCATGCCGATCAATCGTTACTTCGCTCGCGGAAGCGTTGGCCGCCGCACTGAGCCTGGTGCCGCGCTCGTGCAACACCATCCGGGCCGCGGCGATGAAGCAAGCGCTCCACGCCGATCGAAAAATCGAACACACGACATGCGGACGATCTCGCCGTGATCTACGCCGGCACGGCGGAGAATTGCGGTGATGGTAGACAAGAAGGACTACGACGGCGCAGAGGCTGCCATGCGGCAGTCGACTTCCGCTCGCCGAAGCCGCCGCTGGGCGTGACGTACAGAATCCGGAAAGTCAAGTGATCCTCGCTTCGACATACTGCAGCCGAGTCGCCTGTCAGCGACGGAGCGTCGAGGCGGTCAACAGCCTCGAACGCTGCAACCCGTTGTGAGGAGTCGGCTGAGCGGTATCGAAACCTGATGATCTGGCAACGGCTACTGGAGTCGGGCGCGCTGCCCGTCGTGGCAACGGCGAAACGAGAGCGCACAAGGCGATCGCACGGTGCCTCTCTGAAGTGACTCGCTGATTCAGCTTCCTTACCGCATCACTTTCCCTTGCGCGCCAGTCAGGTTACCACAATCCTCGCCATGCCTACCTCACTTAAAACCCAAAGAACTCACCGCGCGCGCCCTCATTCTGGGCGCTGTCCTCACGTTCGTCTTCACCGCGGCGAACGTCTATCTCGGCCTCAAGGTCGGCCTCACCTTCGCCTCCTCGATCCCGGCGGCGGTGATCTCGATGGCGATCCTGAGCGCCGTCAAGAACTCGTCGATCCTCGAGAACAACATCGTCCAGACGGTGGCGTCGGCCGCCGGGACGCTCTCGGCGATCATCTTCGTCCTGCCGGGGCTCGTCATCGTCGGGTGGTGGACGGGCTTCCCCTTCTGGCAGTCGTTCCTCATCTGCGTGAGTGGCGGCGTGCTGGGGGTCCTCTTCACCATCCCGCTGCGCCGCGCGCTGGTGACCACGTCAGACCTCCCGTATCCGGAAGGTGTGGCGGCGGCCGAAGTGCTCAAGGTGGGATCAGGGACGCGCGGGGAGCTTGGCGACGACGCCGGTGAGTCCAAAGAAGGGCTGCGGGCGGTGGTACTCGGCGCAGTTGCTTCCGGCGGTTTGGCCGTGATCGCGGCCACGCGCATCGCCTCGGCCGAACTGGCGGGATTCTTCAGGCTTGGCGCAACGGCGTCGTCGGGATACAGCGTCGCCTGGTCACTCGCGCTCCTGGGGGCGGGACACCTGGTCGGACTCTCCGTAGGTCTGGCGATGCTCACGGGGCTCATCATCGCGTGGGGGGTGGCGGTGCCGTGGCTCACGTCGATCACACCGATCGCCGAAGGGGTGGAGCTCGCGGCGCACACCGGGGTGATCTGGAGCCGGCAGGTGCGCTTCATCGGCGCTGGTGCCATTGCCGTCGCGGCGATCTACACGCTCGCCCGACTGACGAAGCCGGTAGTGGGGGGACTCATCACCACGCTCACCCCTTCGCGCTCCACCGCGGCGGTGCCCGACACCGAACGCGACATCTCGCCGCCGTGGATCATCGGGCTTACCGCGATCTGTGTGGCGATCGCCGCGTGGCTCGCGTGGAGCTTTGCCAGCTCCACTGTGCTCGCCTCCAGTGCGCTCGCCCTCACGCTGGTGGCGGCCCCGCTGGTACTCGTCGTGGCTTCGTGATCGCCGGGATCTGCGGCTACATGGCGGGGCTCATCGGGCGTCCAATCCGCCGATCTCGGGCGTGGGGATCCTCTCGATCGTCGCCTGTGCGTCGCTGGTGGCGATGGTCGTCCCCGCGACGGCGGAGTCGTCGCCGGCGCTGGTCGCCTTCGCGCTGTTCGTGACGTCGATCATCTTCGCCTGCGCCACGATCTCCAACGACAATCTGCAGGACCTCAAGACGGGGCAACTCGTCGGGGCCTCGCCCATGCGGCAGCAGATCGCGCTGATCGTCGGCGTGATCGCGGGGGCTGCGGTGATTCCGTTCGTCCTCAACCTGCTGGCCCGGGCCTATGGCTTTGCCGGTGCGGCCAATGTCGGTGTCGTCGCGCCCAACCCGCTCCCGGCGCCGCAGGCCACGCTCATCTCGGCACTCGCGCAAGGTGTGATTGGCGGGACGCTGCAGTGGACGATGATCGGGATAGGCGGAGTGGTCGGGTGTCCTGTTGGTCGCCACCAGCGCGGCCGCAAGGCCACCGACGATCTCGCCGCTGGCGGAAGTAGAACTAGCATTCTACCTGCCATATACTCGCAGCTACGTTTGCGGTTGTTCAGCCGGGCGCCGTGATTGGACACTGGTACAACAAGCGCACTGCGCAGTCCAAAGCGCCAGAACGCAGGCAGTTGGCGATTTCAACACTGGTCGCATCAGGGATGTGATCGTGGGCGAAGAGCCTGATTTGGCGTTGCTGAACGCCGGGCCCTTGATCGGTAATTCGCCAGCGATGCGCCGGATCGCGCTGGTGAAGCGAACGCGCTCCGTGGCTGCTGCGGCCCGCGCCGTGGCGTTCGTCGTGCTGGCTCTCACGCTGTATCGGTGGATGCTAGGAAGAACGCGAGACACCGGCCAGCGCGTAGCGTCGTCTTTTGGTAGCCGGACCCGCGTATCCTCGCGGAGCAATCTCCAGTCGGTAGCCACTGTTAAGCCAGCCACACTGTCAGGCGTGGACGACGGGATCGAAACAGCGTGGTTTGCGAAACCAGACTCCATCCGCATGCAGGCGGTGATTGGCGCACCGTTCTTTTTCAGTGGGCTAACGATTTTGGCTGAAGCACGCCGATGCGCCGACACGCGCACTCGGGTGTGGCTTCACGCTCGTCCCTGACTCGATGGTCTCTCTCCCGCGTGGGTCACCATGAGAACCGGCAGCGCGGAGCTTACGCTGTCAGTTCAGTTCAAGGGGCTAGCGGAGCGAGAGGTACCAACGTCACGCTCACTCACGACGGGTTTGCGACGGAAGCGGCGCGAAACCGGTTATGCCAGCGCGTGGCCGCTGGTCAGCCCACACAACAATCAAAAGCTGAAAACGAACTGGAGGGCAGCACCGAAGCCCCGTCAAGGAAGAGGGCTGGCCGTCAATCGGCTTAATGCCCGATTCGTCGTTCATCCCGGTTCGCAGCTACCCTGACCTGGACCAGGCCGTTGCCTGAAGCTTGCGCGATATCCTGGGTTGCCGCGAACGACTGCGCATACCGGGGCATCGCGTGCAACTCACGCTTAGCAGCAGCGCCGTTGTCGCCGTAGCGTGGGATGCGAGCACCGCGCCGGCCACAGGCGGGGAAACCGCCAAGCCACCATGATAGTTCGCGTCTCGAGAGCGTAGGGCCACGTATGCGCGTGCGTTGAACAAGGGCCACCGGACTCCAGTGCGCCCGCGATTTCCCGTATGGCGAACGACAAGCACAAGTGCGCGATCCACGCGGGGCACGCGTGGACGCTGACGCAAACAATCGGCGACGTCGACTTCCCCGCTTCGTGGGGTGGAGAGCTCAGCACGTAATGTTCCCATGTCACGGTTCGGAGTATCACGTGAACACTCGACGGGATTTTCTCATCAAAGGCTCCGCTGCTCTGGCCGGTGTGGCGGCCGCGTGTCCGCAACAATGACCAGCTTCTGCGGCGACCACTGGCGGCGCGGTGCCGGCGACACCCGGCGCCGCCAGCGTTCGGCACATCCAGCGGTGCGGGGCCTGCGGTATCGACCGACGACTTTGCCGCCGCCGAAAAGTTGGCGCAAGTCACGTACTCGGCCGAAGAAGCGCGCGATGATGGCCGAGGATTGGCCGCCGGACGCTGTCGTCGACACTTGAGCGTACAGGACCGCGCATCGTGCCGATTCCGCCGGAGTTGTCGCCGGCTACCGTGTGGAAGGCAGTGCGAGGCCGTGAACTTTGCACCGCCAACACGTCACCGATTCGTGCACCGGTGGCCGGTGATCTGGTGTGCTGCCGTCAAACGATGATGACATTGCCTTTTGCACCGGTCACCTCGCTGTCACGGTGGATCGAACGCAAACAGCCCACCTCCTCGCCCCTGACCCAGATCTATCTCGATCGCATCGCGGCTTCTACGACTAAGCTGCGCTGCATCATGGCGCTCGCTCGCGACCGCACGCGTTGACGCGCGCGAAGGCGGCCGACGCCGAGATTGCAAAGCCGGCAAGTATCGTGGGTCCGCTGCACGGCGTTCCGTTTGGTGTGAAGGACCTGTTGGACACGGCGAACTTCGCGCCACCACCTATGGCGCCGAGCCTTATCGTGATCCTTTTGCCCGGTATGACTCGGCGATGGTGAAGCGACTGGAAGACGCCGGGGCGCCATTCTCGTTGTAAGCCAGTTCTGGGCGCGCTGGCGTTGAGCAACATCTGGTTTGGCGGACAAACCATGAACCCGTGGTTGCTGGAAGAAGGCGCGTCCGGTTCCAGCGCGGGACAGTGCCGCGACGGCGGCAGGACTGGTGGGATTTTCGATTGGCAGCGAGACTGGCGGCGGCATTGTTAGCCCGAGCATGCGCTGCGGTGACCGGGATTGCGGCCCACCTTTGGACGAGTGCCGCGCACCGGCGCGATGACGTTATTGCTGGTCGCTGGGCAAGCTGGGGCCGATGACGCGCGGCGTGGAAGACGCGCGATGCTGGTGCTCAACGCGCGATCTCCGGACCTGACAGCGGCGACGTATCGAGAGTGTCGTCAGTCACCTCGATTACGATGGCGCTGCCGAGTGTGGGCCGGAAGCTGCGCGTGGGCATCTTCCCCATGGATGCAACAGGCGCCGGCCACCGACGTGGATCGCGCCGCGGTGGAGATCGCTGCGCACGCTGGAAAGTATGAACGTCGTTTGAAACGACCGAAACGTAGACTGACATACCCCATAACGCGCGTGCTTTGATTTGTTTGCCGAGGCGGCTGCAGCGTTTGAGGAGCTGACCTTGTCGGGGAAGTCGCGCACAATGAAAGTGCAAGTGCCCGATGCGTGGCCCAACCTGTTCCGCATGTCGCGTTTCTGACGGCAGTGGGTTTCGACTAGAAGCCGACCGGTTGCGACGGCGCTTTTCTTGCGCACGAGTTGGCGACGATCTTCGAGAAAAAGGTAGATTTGCTGATGGTTCCGTCGCTGCGAGGACGAAACGCTGACCACCACCGAACTACCCGGGGCATCCGTCATACGTTGCGCACGGGCTCGGCGAATGTAAGCGAGGCGCGTAGTGACTGGGCGACGACCCGGGGAATCCGTTGCCCCGGTTTGGCACGCCGCGGCGTGTGCCACGTAAGGGTGACGCTGGTTGACCGGTTGTTCGATGGGGGGCCGTGGCGTATGCCCGGGGTTAGCCTTGGGCGTGCGTCCGGCGTGGCATCTGAGCGGAAGGCGGGTTTCCGGTTGAACCACCGCGTTTTACCGCAGAGGGCGCAAAGGGCGCAGGGGCCATCATTGATTCATCGCCAGTTCCGGTAGATTCAAAATCAAACAGGTAGGAAAGCGAAAGCGCCTAGGGCGTCCGTCCTCCGGCACTCCCCTACGAACTCAGCGCCCCCTGCGGGGTTCAAATGCTGTTTCTTGCAAGACGAGCCACCAGCCCGACCCCAACCACCTTGCGAATCAGCGACACGAACTGGATGCAGGGTTGAGGGCAATACCTGCAACATGACGACAACGCCATACTGCCGCTGGGCAGCACGCGAACAGCACAACTACCTGCCACTCGGTGGGATTGCATACTCCCCCGGGCGCGTGGCGGTAGGTACGGCAGCCGAGCCGCTGGGCATCCCGGTGTTCCCGGTCGTTCCGGCATGGCGTCGCCTCACTTTCGGGAATTCCGGGATCCATTTCTACCAAGGTGGAACGCATTCTGCGCCTGGTGAGCGACATCCTGGACGGCATGGCGCACAGTGGTTTCTCCCGTCGTATACTCATTGTGGAGGGGCACAGTAGCCCAACAACGCCGTGCGGCAGTTTCCTCGCCCTGAGTGGGCGACCAACCATCCGGAATGTCGGGTGCTGTACCACAACTGGTGGAACGCGCCGAATACGTGGGCCAAGGTGCGGGCGATTGAGTCCGTGGCGTCCGCACGGGTCGTGGATGGAGAACTTTCCCCAGACGCGACTGCCCGGTGTGGACGTGCCGACCGTGCAGCGGCCCATGGTTAACTTAGCGCGAGTGCGGGCGCTCGATCCTGTGGCGCTGCGCAAATACCTCGGCGACGGCAACTACGGTGGCCTGTATCAACGGTCCGATGAGGATACGCTGGCCCTCTGGCAGGTCGCCGTCCGGAAACGCGCGCTGCTGACGGGCGATTGGGGCGGTGCCGCCTGACCGCGCCCACACTGTTACCCATGCGTTGGCTGGTATGGGGTGCGGGCGCGATTGGCGGCACGTTGGCGGCGTATCTCGCGCGCGCCGGTCATGATGTCACGCTCGTTGACAATGTCGGCGAGCATGTGGACGCCATCAATCGCGATGGACTGCGTATTACCGGCCCTATCGAGACGTTCACCACGCGCCTGCCGGCATTCACGCCGGAGTCGCTGCGCGGGGCGTGGGACATTGTCGTGCTGGCCCCAAAGCGCATCACACCGGAGTCAGCAGTGCGCGCGCTGTTGCCCCACCTGAGCGCCAACGGCGCGTAGTGAGTGCGCAGAACGGACTCAACGAGCTCGCTATCAGCACTGTGGTAGGCCCGATCGCACCGTGGGCGCCCTTCGTGAACTTCGGCGCCGACTACCTGGAACCGGGCGTGATTCTATGGCGGACGCGGCGCAGTGGTGGTCGGTGAAATCGACGGAGCATCACACCGCGGGTGACCGGGATACGGATGCGTGGGCCGCATTCGACGACCGCGCCATAGTCACGCCCAACATCTGGGGCTACCTGTGGGGCAAGGAAGCCTACGGCGCGATGCTCTTTGCCACGGCACTCACCAACGAGTCCATCGCCGACGCCCTCGCCATGCCTGCCTATCGCGGCCTGTATGTCGCACTCGCGCAGGAAATCCTGGCGGTGGCGGCGGCGCGCGGCGTCACACCGGAATCATTCGACGGATTCGATCCCGCCGCGTACCTGCCAACGGCCGCGCCCGACGCTGCCACGCGCTCACTCGACGCGCTGGTTGCCCATGACCGTCGTTCGGCCAAGACGCACAGTGGCATCTGGCGCGATCTGGCCGTTCGCAAGCGCCCTACCGAGGTTGACGCACAGCTGGGCATCGTGGTGACGCTGGGTCGTGAAGTCGGAGTGCCAACTCCAATCACTGCGCGCCTCGTGGCGCTGGTTCACGACATCGAACGTGGCGTTCGCCCGCAATCGATGGACACCCTGGATGCGCTGAATAGTCTCGTGACATCATGAACATCGAATTCAACGGCCAGACCGCCATTGTGACCGGTGCGGCACACGGCTTTGGTCGCGCCATCAGCCGCGCACTCAGCGAACGCGGAGCGCACGTGTGGGCCTGCGACGTGCTTGGCGACGAGTTGGTGGAGACCAAACAGGTGTGTGACGCGGCAGGCGGCGCATGCACCGTGCGCACGGTGGACGTATGCGACAAGTCCGCCGTTGAGGCGCTGGTGGCTGAAGCGTCCGCGGCAACGGGTCGGGTGGACATTCTGGTCAACAACGCCGGCGGTGTGCTGGGACAAGTAGGCCGTCCACTGGAAGAGGTCACACCCGCCGAGTGGCAGCGCATCTTCGATGTGAACGTGACGGGAGCATTCTACCTGTCACAGGCCGTCGCGCCCGGCATGAAGGCGGTGCGCCGGGGCCGCATCGTGAACATCTCCAGCGGTGCCGGACTGGGCATCAGTCTCACCGGTATTCAGGCCTATGCCTCGGCCAAGGCGGCGCAAATTGGACTCACGCGGCAACTGGCCCACGAACTGGGGCCGTGGGGCATCACCGTGAACAATGTGGCGCCAGGTTTTGTGCGCTCCAACGCTGCGACCGAACGCCAGTGGGATTCGTACGGTGCCGAAGGGCAGCAGCTGCTTATTGACCGCATTGCGCTCAAGCGATTGGGCACGCCCGACGACATCGCCAACGGTGTGATGTTCTTCGCATCCGATCACGCCAACTGGATCACCGGGCAGGTGCTCTCCGTCGACGGCGGGAAGTAGCCATGAACGAACAGGTTCTTGAGAGACTCCGCACGAGTCACGATCGCATTCTCGGCGAGTTGGTGGAGTTCGCGGCGATTCCGAGCGTGAGCACCGATCCGGCGCACGCGGCCGACATGACCGCCGCCGCGCAATGGGTGGCCACGAAACTCGCCGCGGCCGGGCCTATCACGGTGCGCACCATCGCCACACGAGGCAATCCCGTGGTGTATGGCGAATGGCTGGGCGCACCCGGCCAGCTCACGGTGCTGGTGTACGGCCACTATGACGTGCAACCGCCCGATCCGCTGGCGAAGTGGCACAGCGCGCCGTTCACTCCCACCGTGCGTGATGGCCGACTGTACGCGCGGGGCGTGTCCGACGACAAAGGGCCGATGCTTATCCCCATCAAAGTCGCCGAAGCATTCTTTGCGTGTGCGGGTGCGTTGCCCGTCAACGTGAAGTTCATGTTCGAAGGCGAAGAGGAGATTGGCAGCGAGAACCTTGAGGCATTCATTGCGCAGCACACCGAGTTGCTGGCGGCAGACTTCGTGTTGTCGGCCGATGGTGCGATGTGGCGCATCAACGAGCCATCGCTGACCGTGGCCAGCCGCGGACTGGCAGGATTGGAGTTCACACTCGCCTCGGCCGCAAAGGACCTGCATTCGGGCCGTCACGGTGGTGGCGTGGCCAATCCGCTGCATGCCATGGCGCAGCTCGTGGCCTCGTTGCACCACGCCGACGGTCGCATTGCCGTCGATGGATTCTATGAGACCGTGAAAGAGCTCACGCCGGCCGAGCGTGCTGCAATTGCCGCGTTGCCATTCGACGAACAGGCGTACCTCGCGCAGGTGGGTGCGCCGGCGGTGTTTGGCGAACCGGGCTACACCACACTCGAACGCCAGTGGACGCGGCCCACCGTTGAAGTGAACGGCCTGTGGGGCGGGTACGAAGGCCCGGGTCAGAAGACCGTGATCCCCAGCGAAGCACACGCGAAGATCACCTGTCGGCTGGTGCCCGATCAACGCCCCCAGGATGTCATCGCGCTGTTGACGAAACATCTGCAGTCACACGTGCCGCCAGGTACCGCCCTGACTGTCAGCACTGCCGACCACGGCGCGTGGCCCGCCCACATCGACGGCAATCACTTTGCCCTCAAGGCCGCCGATGCCGCGTTGCATGCGGTGTACGGCGTGCATCCGTTGGTGGTGCGCATGGGCGGCACGGTGCCTATCTCCGAGCTGTTCCAGCGTCACATGAATCTCGATACCGTGTTCTTCAGCTTCTCCACGGCCGACGAAGACTATCACGCACCCAACGAGTTCTTTCGTGTGCATCGGTTGCACGAAGGCCTCGAAGCCTGGGCGCGCATCTGGCACATTCTTGGAAATCCACCTGGCGTCGGGGCCAACACATGACGGCATCTGAGAACACCGAACTCGCGCGGGCCGAAGCAGCGGTCGAAGCGCACAGCGCCGGGCTGATCAAGGAACTCGGTGTGCGCGACCTGGCCCTCACGCAAATCCTGTTCATTGTGGGGCTCACCTGGATTGGCGTGGCCGGAAAGCTCGGGCCGTCCAACATGGTGTTCTGGCTGCTCGCGCTGACGCTGTTCTATTTGCCGTCGGCCGCCGTGGTGATGTACCTCAACAAGTTGATGCCGCTGGAAGGCGGATTGTATCAGTGGGCGAAACTCGGATTCAATCAGACCGTGGGCTTCATGTTGGCGTGGAATCTCTGGCTGTATGTGATTGCGCTCACGTCGGAAGTGGGATTGGCCGCCACCACGTATCTCTCCTACGCCATTGGCCCGAGCGCGGCGTGGATGACGTCCAGCGCGTGGGTGGCGGCCTTGGCATCGGCAGTGATTGTCTCGTTGATGGTGGTGGCGTCCACCATCGGCCTCTCGGTTGGCAAGTGGGTGCACAATTTCGGCGGCATGCTGATGCTTATTGTGTTCGGCGTGGTGATCCTGCTCCCAATACTCGGGTTGCTCACCGGCACACTGACCGCGTACAACCCGTTTCGCACCAGCATGCCCGAGCTGTCGTTGCTCAATCTGAACATTTTGGGCAAGATGGGCTTTGGAGCGCTTGGTGGATTCGAGTATGTCGCCATTCTCGCCGGCGAAACCAGGGCACCAAGCCGATCAGTTGGCAAATCCGTGCTCATTGCCGCGCCCATCATTGCCATCATGTTCGTGCTGGGAACCAGCACCGTGGTGGCATACATTCCCACCGCGGATATCGATCTGGTCGGGCCGCTGCCACAGGTGCTCCGTGCCGGGTTCGCGCCATTTGGCATTGCGGGACCGTTGGTGACCGTGGCCATTCTCATGACGTTGATCATGCGGGTGGCGCAGTCGAGCGTGAGTTTCACCGCCGTGACCAGACTGCCCATGGTGGCCGGGTGGGACAGCATGCTGCCCGCGTGGTTCAGCCGTCTGCATCACAAGTACCAGACACCCGTCAACTCGATCGTGCTGGTGGGGTTGTGCTCGTTTGGCCTGTCGGTGATCGGCAACATCGGCGTGGGGCAGGCGGAAGCGTTTCAACTGCTGTTCAACGCCAGTGGAATTTTCTATGCCCTCACGTACATCGTGATGTTCGCGATTCCGATTTTCGGATTGCGGGGCATAACACCGCGACCGCCACTGTGGTTGCGCGTGACGTCCATGTCGGGACTGCTCATGACGGTGTTGTACGTGGCGCTGTCGGTGTTCCCGATCATCAAGGTGGAGAGCGTGTCAACGTTTGCCTTCAAGATTACGGGCGTGATCGTGGTGATGAATCTGGTGGGCGTGGGAATTCTGGTGGCAGCAAAGCGGCGCGTGGCGCGCGGGTGACCCTCTCGCCGACCAACCTACATATTCTCTCCCCCTGCTTGGATTTCCTATCCCGACTTCAGAGTAGGTATCCATCTGCCACCGAGGTTCTCCGTGCCACACCACTCTCCAGCTGAGCATGACCCCGAAGTGCTGCCCGATCGGGTGGCGACTCGGCTACTCGAACGTGCGAGCGAAATGGACGTGGCGCGCATGGCGGGTTCAACAGTGGCCGATCTTCGCGCCGCGGCCGCCGAGGCCGGCATTTCGACGCATTCGTTCGATGCGGCGCTGGCGGAAATGCAGCGTGATGCCAACCCCGTCGTCGCCGCAACTCCAGCGAGCGCTCGCGGTCGCTATTGGAAGTGGGTTTTCGCCGCGCTGGCGACTACGGTTTTCGTGGCGATGATCGTTGTCCCGCGCTTGGTGATTCCCGTGCCCTCGACGTCTGAGGAATCGATCCTGCTCCGTTGTCTGACGCCCGGCGAGGCCGCCGAGTTGATACGCCCGGTTCTCAACGAGGACGGAGCAACGATTGTCGTGAGATCCGCGCAGGCACCGCGCGCGATCACCATTCGCGCGACGCCAGCAGGGATGCAAAAAGCGAAGGCGACGCTGGACATGTTCGAGAGCGCCAAGGCGCCTGCGTGTGCGATACCACCGGCAATCCCTGCGAAGCCGTAGACATAGCGGCGTGGTCCGACTAGCCCAGCGCCTCGCGAAAGTAGGCGGCGACATCAATGGTCAACGCCGCACTCGCACCGGCTGGTTGCCACACCATCTCGTTTTCAACAACCACGTCATCCGCATTGGGCGCCACCACCCGAATCGTGCGACGCTCGCCGTCAACAATCCAGTACTGTGCGACGCCGCAGCGCAGATAGAACTCGCGCTTCTGCGCGTGATCGCGCAGCCGGGTAGTACGTGAGGCAATTTCCACAACCAGTAGCGGAATCGGTGCCAGTTCCCACGTAGATGGGATTGACGGGGTATTCGGTCTCACCATGATGTCGGGCTCGACCTCGGAACCGTCCACGCGCACAACGGCCCGAGGCCTGAACACCTTGCCGATCCGCTGCGCTCGCACGTAGGGGTCGAGGATGGTGTGCAACTCGGAGCCGAGTGACTCGTGCGCCGGCGACGGGGCCGGCGTCACGAACAGCGCTCCGTCCACGAGCTCGTACTTGTTGCCGTCGTCGGGCAGCCGATCGAGCTCGGCCAGCGTCCAGACAACATCAGTCTGAGTCATGAGCATAACCCGTGTGTCCTCGGCGATGAGAGTGTGGCGCGCATCGGCGAATATGCGCCCAATCGCCAAGCGGTCCGTCACCAATTCCGTTCGCCCGGTGCCGTAGTGTTGCCCGCAGTTGGAGGGTACGCTCGGCGCATGCGCCGAGTCAAGCGCTGACGTTTGAATGGGTACTGCGCGACTTCTGCGTACAGCCGCGTCGCAACATCGTGCGCGCTCTGCGGGCGCCTACGGGATCGAGCACCTCCTTCACTGCGGCGGAATTGCTTGGTTGAGCCGCGGTGGGAGAGCGGCCGGGCAAGTGCGAACTGGGGCTCGATGGACGCGCTACTCGTTAGGTATCCGAGGTATTGATGTAGACGCCAGGGGGCAGGAATGGACACGAGTCATTCACGGTTTGGCCAATCGACACAGGTAGTTGTAGTTTTCTGAGATGGACGCCGAATGAGACACCATCTGTTCAGCCGCGCCAGCTGCTTCGCTCTTGTTTTGAGCGCGGCTCCAGCCGCCCAGGCCCAGACGGCCACGATTGTCGGCACGGTGCATGTTTTCGGCGATTCCGTGCGCAGGCTTCGAGATGTCGATGTGGTGCTCGATCCGACCACTCGACAGACCCGGTCGGATTCGCTGGGCGCCTTTCGTTTTGTCGGCGTGGCTGCAGGCGAATACCGAGTGCGGGTTCGCCGGATAGGCTTCGAAGCGGTGGTCATGAAGATTTTGGCCATCTCCGACCACGACGTTGCAGTAAACGTCGCGATGCAGCCCTCCGCGCAGGCCCTGGCGACCATGACGATCGCGGGGAAGCGCATTGACTATCCGGTGAGGCTCACGGAGGCGTACACGCGCATGCGCCGCAGCACGGGCTACTTCGTGACACGAGAGCAGATTGATAGCCTATTTCCCCGCGACGTGAGCTCATTGCTGATGCGGATACCTGGCGTTCGCGTCATCGGGATGGGTGATTTCGAATTCGCGAGATGCGACACTGAAAGAAACGTCCATGTGTGGGTTGATGGCACACGATGGACGAAGTACTTCTCACGTGACACATTGATCAACGTGAACGCCACCAAGGCCGTGCGGGATATCCCTGTATCCTCGATCCAACTCATGGAGGTCTACAGCGGCGTCGCGCGCATTCCTGGCGAGTATCTCGATGACGCCTGCGCGGTGATTCTCATTTGGCGAAAGTAGTTCAATCCTCGAACCAACCTCGCCCTCCCGACATGACGGCTCAATGAGGCGCAGTTCGCTTGGTTGTGCCGGTATTGCGGCGCCTGCCTGAGCCTGGGTCGAGATGCCTGCGCACAGACGGCTGCAATTGTCGGCATTGTGCATGTCGCCGGTGATTCTGTGCGGCGACTGCGGGACGTTGGCGTGGTACTTGAACCGACGGGTCGGCAGACCCGTACGGACTCGCTTGGCGGATTTCGCTTCGTCGGTGTGGACGCGGGCGAATATCTGGTGCGTGTTCGCCGCGTGGGTTTCGAGGCGAGAGTGATGAAGGTCGTGGCCATCGCCGACCGCGAGGTTTCGGTGAATGTCGCGATGGTGTCCTCGGCGCAGGCCATCGCGACCATGACGATCGCGGGAAAGCGCGTCGACTATCCGGTACGTCTAACGGATGCGTACACGCGCATGCGGCGGAGTACAGGATACTTCGTGACACGAGCAAATTGATAGCCTGTTTCCCTATGATGAAAGCTCTCTTGATGCGAATACCGAGTGTTCGCGTCATCGGGAATGGGGCTTCGAATTCGCAAGGTGCGATACTGGCAGAAACGTGCATGCGTGGGTAGATGGCACTCGTTGGACGAACTACAACAGATTCGGTGAAAGTGTGGTTGACGCCCCCACCGCCGTGAAATACATCCCCTCCCTCCATCCAGCTCATGGAGGTCTACAGCGGCGTCGCGCGCATTCCTGGCGAGTATCTCGATGACGCCTGCGCGGTAATCCTCATTTGGCGAAAGTAGTTCAATCCTCGAACCAACCTCTCCTCCTGACATGCCGGCTCAATGAGGCGCAGCTCACTTGGCTGTGCCGGTCTTGTGGTTGCCTGCCTGAGCCCAGGTAGAGCTGCCTACGCACAGACGGCTACTCTTGTCGGCACTGTGCATGTCGCCGGCGATTCCGTGCGGCGACTGCGAGACGCGGCCGTGGCGCTGGATCCGAGTGACCGACAGACGCGCACGGACTCGCTGGGCACCTTTCGGTTTGCCGGCGTGGCCGCAGGCGAATACCGGGTGCGGGTTCGGCGGATAGGCTTCGAGGCGGTGGTGATGAAGGTCGTGGCTATCGCCGATCGTGAGGTTGTAGTCAACGTCGCGATGATGTCGTCGGCGCAAGCCATCGCGACCATGACCATCTCGGGGAAGCGCATCGACTTTCCGGTGCGCCTTACGGATGCATACTCGCGAATGCGGCGCAGCACGGGATACTTCTTTTCAAGAGAGCAGATTGACAGCCTGTTCCCACTTGATGTGAGCGCCCTGCTCATGCGGACACCCGGTGTACGCGTCACCGGGGATGGCAGGTTTGACTTCGCGCGATGCAAGACAAGCAGAAATATTCATGTATGGGTGGATGGCGCGCGATGGACGAACTACCATGGGTTCGGGGGGATGGATGCCCACACTGCCGTGAGAGACATCCCCCCCTCCTCCATCCAGCTCATGGAAGTCTACAGCGGCGTCGCGCGCATTCCTGGCGAGTATCTCGATGACGCCTGCGCGGTAATCCTCATTTGGCGGAAGTAGATCAGTCCTCGTGGGCCGCGTGCAATAGGTGTAGCCGAGCGGTAGCGCAGCCAAGATATTACTCGTGGCGTATGGCGTCGATCGGACTAAGCCGCGAGGCCCGCCGCGCGGGATAGGTGCCGAACACTAGACCAATCACGGCCGACGAGCCAACCGCCACCAGCAGCGTGCTCGGCGAAATCACAAAATGCAGATTCTCCACCTTCGACCACGCGCGGATGCCCATCACTGCGCCCGCCGTGATCGTCGCGCCCAGCGCGACACCGAGTGCACACCCAAAGCAGGCAATGGTCACGGCTTCGGTGAGGAACTGCACGTTGATGTCATGCGCACGCGCGCCCAACGCTTTGCGAATGCCAATCTCGCGGGTGCGCTCGGTCACGTTGGCCAGCATGATGTTCATGATGCCAATGCCGCCCACCAGCAGCGAGATGCCGGCCAGGGTGCCGAGGAACAGCTTCATGACCCCGAACCCCTGGGTCACCTGTTCCAACTGCTGTTCCATCGCCTTGATCTCCACCTTGTCGTCCCAGTTGCGATAACGACTGGCGAGCCAGTCCTCGATGCCGTGTTGCATGCCCGGGAGATCCTCCACCGTTCGCGCCTGCAGCATCAGTTGCGGCGCATTCCGGGAAAAGTTGGGCCCGAACACGGCGCCGGCCGCCGAGTACGGGACGCGGGCGCTGTAGCCAAACTCACCGGTAAACGCGGCAAAGATGCCGATCACTTGCCGCGGCAGTCCCCGCACGCGCACCCATTCGTCCAACAGAGACTCCGCAGGACGACCGGCGGCCAGTTCTGCGGCGAGTCGATAGGAAAGAAGAATGACGGGTGCATTGTGGGTGGCTTCGGCCACTGTAAACGGTCGACCGACCGCGAGCGCGGTTTTTCCAAACGCGTCAATGCCGGGCGTGGTGGCGGTGATGCCCACTTGACGCTGTTTGCCGGACCGAAGCCACGCGACCCGCGCACTGCCATTGAGAAACATGGCCGCACCGCGTACCATCGGCAGCTCGCGCTGCAGCTGCTCCAGATGCGTGGGCGTGAAAATCGGCACATCCCGCACCGGTACCCACTCGCCGTCCACCAGAATGCGCGACCGAACCTGGACGGTGACGGCTTGGACATCGGTCGTGCGCGCCAATTCCCCGCGCACGAAGGACTCCATCGCGTCTCCCAGCGAGAGCACCGACACCAGCGCGCCCACGCCGACAATCACGCCGAGCGTGGAGAGGATTGTGCGGAGTGGATTGTCGCGTAGCGCGCCGACGCCCACGCTGACTGCGGCAAGGACGGCGGTGATCATGCGGGACTACCCGTCTGGAGCATGGACATCCTCTTTCGTGCGAAAAGTCGGTCGTACCTCTCCTCGAAATACGCGGAACCGGTTGGGAAGTGCCAGGGAGTTGCCCGGAACCTTGAATCAGCACGCTGCCGAGTCTCCAAAGCGTGTTGACAAACATCGCTGAGCGTGGGAGCGGTGAGGGGCCGGAGGTGGGGGGTTTTGGGGCCGGGGGGGGGGTGGGGGGGGGGCCGCCGCCGGTTGGGCTTTGTTTTTTGGGGGGGGGGTTTTGTCGCCGGGGGGTTTTGGGGGTTGGGGGGGATGAGCAACCGAAGCGTTGAGCGCGAGAGGGGTGAGCCGGCGAGGGTAGACCCCAGTCCTGCCCTCGCCGGCTCACCCCTGAATGCTCAACGCTTCGGTTGCTCACCGCTCCGGCCCCTAAACACAACGTGGGCACCCGAAGGTGCCCACGCCTCACCAGCATTGCACATCGCGATCCATCCGCGTGCCTTACGGGTGATTCTTCAGCCAGTCAATGGAATTCTGCAGCAGTTGCAATGCATACACAGGATTGTGCACGCCCATTGAAAGCTCGCTGTTGATGTAGCCGTAGTTGTATGCGGCGCCAAGCTCACCATACTTCCACGGCCGGCCAATCCGGGTCGCCCAACTGGCGTCCGTGGCCATGGTGACGGTGTTGCCGTACACCACCAACCCGGTGGTCGGGGAGACGGTGTTGGCGCTGGCCAGCGCCGTGGCAAACAGCGTTGAGGACGCGGTGGTGGGGAACAGGCGCCCGTAGAAGTCGTGCGTTTGCACGGCGGAGTACGAAACCACGCCCGAGCTGTTGGTGGACTTTCTGAACACTTTTCGGGCCGTCAGCAGTTCACCGAGTTCAATGCGCTTGGCGTCGATCTTGGCCTGTGTGGGCAGGATCCGATCAGCCTGATGGCAATTTTCGCAGAGGGGAATGTTCGGCTTCAGCGTATGGCCGCCAACTTTGTTGACCGCGTCGTACTTGTTCATGTGGCATGTGGTGCACGAGTTGTTGGAGTGCATCCACGTCCGCGTGTACGTCATGCCGGTGTACTCGTACCCGTTGATGCCCTTGAACAGGTTCGACTGATTGCCGTCGTGGACGGAGAAGCTCTGTCCAACCTGATAGTTGACCGAGGCGTTGTCGTCCTTGGTGGCCGAGAACGGGAAGAAGGGGAGCTGCGCGAACGTCTTGATGACGCCCAGCGAGTCGGTGTAGCGCTCGGAGGTCACGCCGCGAATCTGGTGGCATCCGGTGCAGAGGTTGTTGATCTTCCCGAAATCCGTCGGGGTAAGGTTCTTGTTGTAGTTCAAAAGGACGGGCGACGTTGCGCGCAGAATCTGCGCACTGGTGTCCACTACGAAATCAAAACCGGAATGTTTGTGGCACGTCCCGCACGTAATCCGCGTGGCATTCGGAATGTCGTTGGCCACCACCGCGGTGCCAGCGCCCGAGACTTCCAGGAACCCGTCGTTGGTGTGACAGCGCGCGCAATACTTGGTATTCCGGGAACTCGTGGTACCGGTGAAATGCTTCGACAGTTGATACTCGCTGTTTCTCGCCGCCATGTTCAGCGAGGCGTGGCATGACAAGCAGACCGAGTTGGCATCTTTTCCATTGGTGCCGTTGGTGCCATTGCTGCCGTCTTCTCCCGACGTACCGGCAGGCCCCATGGGTCCTTCGCAGGCGGCGAGCATCGCGCATGCGAGCAGAATCGCAAATCCGTGTTTCGTCATATGGCAAGCCCGCTCCGGGCTGTATTCGTGAAGTACGTACAATTACGGTAAACAATCACTTGCAATAAGATTTCGGCAACGCGCGGCGAATGGAGATCAGGGATTCGCCGAATGTGTGTAAGGAAAGCGTGATTCGCCCGTCACACTGTTCGTTCCGGGATGTCTTGGTAGTGAATGCGCGTCCATCGCGCAATTACGGACCGATCAGTCCCATACTCGATCCCGAGGGGTCCTTGAAATATCCGAAGGTCCCCATGCCCGGCATGCTCATCGCGTCGCCCAATCGTGCGCCGCCTGCTGCATCAATGGCTGTGAGCGTAGTCGCGACATCGTTCACATAGATGTACGCCACGGCTGGCAACGCCGGTGTGTGTGTCTGGTACACGCCGCCAATGCCGGCGCCGGGATCGAACGCGACAAACGCCGGCATGGTGGGCAGCGTGCCCCAGCCAAACACGTCGTGGAAGAACTGCGGTGTGGCATCGCCGGCCGAGAACATCTCGAGACTGCAAATCGTGCCGGCAGGCGGCTTGGGGTTGGTGCCAAAAGGCATCGGCACGCGCGGTGATCCGATTGGCGAGACCGCGTTGGTGAGTCCGTAAATGGTGCCCGAGACATCCTTGAAGCGCGCCAATGTCCCCATCATGGGAATCTTCCAACTGGCGCGTTCCACCGTGCCGCCCGCGGCAACCGCTTGCTGGAGCATCGCATCAACATCGGTGACGCCGATGAACGGCACCACGCCAGGGAATCCCTGTGGCATGCCGGCGCGCAACGCGATCATCGGGCCGGCCGTGGCACTCACTGCCGTCAACTCGTCGGACATCTTCATCATCTGCCAGCCGAACAGCGACACGTAAAATGCGCTGGAGGCGGCGAGGTCGTTGGCGGAAATCACAACGAGGACAACGGGATGTTGGCCGTTGCCGGCGGGGGCTTGGGGGAGGTCCATGAGGGGAGTTTACCGCCGACGCGTAGTTCGGGCCACTGTGTCTGGAAGACGGGAGACGGGAGACGGGAGACGGGAGACGCTTCGAGGGCCGGCGCGTGTCTGCCGGTTGGACGTCTCCCTTCTCCGGTCTTCAGTCTCCCGTCTCCATTCCCATTCCCATTCCCATTCCGACTATCGCACAAACACCTGCTCCCCCCCTACCACCGTGCGCACGATGGCGATGTCCTTGATGACCTCTGCCTTCACCGTATGCGGGTCATCGGACAACATCACGAAATCGGCCAGTTTGCCCAGGGTGATCGATCCCTTGATTCCCTCTTCATGCGCCGCGTACGCACCATTCAACGTGTTCACGCGAATGGCCTCGCTCACACTGATGCGCTGGTTCACGCCCCAGGACGTGCCGTCCCATCCGGTGCGTGTCACCATCCCCTGAATGCCCATCAGCGGCGCAAACGGCCCAGGGCTGAAGTCCGATCCCGCGGCCGCGTGGATGCCCGCATCCAGCATGGTGCGGAACGCCATGCTGCGCTTCATAAGCGCTTCGCCGTAAAACGGGAACTTGTCCGTGTTGTAGTACGCGTACGTGGTGAACATGGCCGGAATGGCATCCAGTGCCTTCATGCGCTTCACCAAATCGTCGGTAATGAGCGTGCAGTGCGTGATCTTGGGACGCGCATCGGGGCGCGGAGCCTTCTGCTGCGCGCGTTCGAAGGCGGTGAGGTACATGTCGATGGCCACGTCACCGTTGGCATGACAGTTCACCTGAATGCCGGCGCGATGCACGCGCTCCACCCACGCGTCCAGCGTGGCCTGCGTTTCGGTCACGTTGCCTTTGTAGTCGGTGCCGGTGTACGGCACGCTCATGGCCATCGTGCGCTCGGAGAACGAGCCGTCCACCGTATGCTCCGACGTGGCACCAAAGCGAATCCAGTCATCGCCAAAGCCGCTCTTGATACCGCTGGTGATCATCCCCTCCAGCACGGCGCCACTGGCCTCATAGCTCACACGGTGCTTGAGATCGCCGCGCGCGCGCACGTCCTGAATGGCCGCCAGGTCGCCGCCTTCGTGATGCACCGTGGTGAGACCATAGCGCGCGAACTCCTTGGAGATGTGCGCCATGCCATCACGTTCCCGCTTGTCGTTCTCGGCCGCCGAATACTGCGGACGCTTGCCGGCGGCGCTCAACATGTTCATGGCACGATCGGTGACCCGTCCTGACAGTTCGCCGTTCGCGTCCTTGTCGAATGTCCCGCCCGGTGGGTTGGGCGTGTCCTTGGTAACCTTGGCCAACTCGAAGGCCTTGCTGTTGTAGAACGCTGTGTGCCCGCCACGATGACGCACCACCACCGGATGCGCGGTGCTCACCTGGTCCAGGTCGCGCAGCGTGACCTGGCGCTTGTCCTTGAGCTTCGTGTCGTCGTGAAAGTAGCCCGATACCCAGGTGCCCGGCGGCGTTTGCTTCGCTCGCTCGCGCAACTTGTCGATGATGCTCTGGATGGTGACGAACTCCACCTCGAACGGATTGCCCACCAGCACTTCGTACAACAGGGTGGTGCCGCCCGCATGATTGTGCGTGTCGATGAAGCCCGGCACGATGGTCATGCCCTTGGCATCGATCACCTGGGTGCGTTTGCCCACCAACGACTTCATCGCGGCCGACGTCCCGATGGCCACGAACCGATTGTTGCTCACCGCAAACGCCTCGGCGCGCGGTGTGGCGCTGTCCATTGTGTAGACCTTGGCGTTGAGGCGCTGTGCACCACCCCAAGGCCACCAGGTGCCGGGGTCAACAGCCAGGAGTCCCGTTCGCCGACGCGAAACGGGCCGCGGGCAGCCCGGAAGGGGGACGGACGGCGACCACTGTCCGCACCGGCAACGGTGAGCCCCATGAACTCGCGACGGGTGGAATCGCGTGGTGAGCGACGGTTGTACATCGTTGTCTCCAGGGGCGCGAAAAGGCTCCGCCCCGCGCCCCCAACGGGAACCCCCCCCTCCCCCCCCCCCCCGGGCGTTTCTTCCCCCCCCCCCCGGGGCCCCCCCCCCCCGCCGCCGTTGGGGGCGGCCCCCGGGGGGGGGGGCAGCGCTACCTCCGGAGGGGCGGCGCGGCGCCCGCCGCCCGCCCCGATCATGAACGTCACGTCACCAACACGCACCTGCACACGATTGGCACCCTCCGGCGTGCGAACGCCACCACCGGCGCGCATGGTGCGCACGGCGTCTACCACGGCGGTCAGTCGTGACGGATCTGCCGTGGCCGTGTTGTGCGCCGGCAGCAAACGGTGCAGCACGGGCACCAGTTTCGCCAGACGCGTCATGGACTGTTCGTACGCGTCCAGATCGGTGCCCGGTGAGAACAGCCAGATGGCGGAGTCGTAGTACGAATCGCCGGTCCAGAGCAGTCCGTGCGCCGGGTCCAGCAGCGCAATGGCGTCCGGCGTGTGCCCCGGTGCCGCGAGAATGACCAGCTTGCGGTTGCCGAGGTCGATCGTATCACCGTCGGCCACGCGACGCGTGATGGTAAAGGGGAGCGACCGAAACGCCGCGGTGTCAACGCCGGCCGGCGGTTTCCCGCAGAAACTCCCGGCCTCCACTTCGTCGGCAATATCGGCATGCGGTCGTCCGCGCTCCTTCTCGCGCGTGAATGGCGTGTCCATGCCCAGAATGTCGGTGAACTCATGGTTCGCGCCCACGTGATCGAAGTGCGTGTGCGAGTTGAGCACCGTTACCGGGAGTTTGGTGAGTCGCTCGATGGTGGGCCGCATGGGCACCAGTCCGATACCGGCATCGTACAACAACGCGCGATGGGTGCCCACGATGAGATACGAAATGGCCTCCTGGAACTGCCGCGACTCCACCAGCGCATACACATCGGGTTCCACGCGGTACACGGTGAACCAGTCGCTGCCGGCGTCTACCAACTCGAGTGCGGCGTTGGCCGGGCGGGGCAGGGAGGCGCACCAGGATGCGGCGGCCACGGTGGCCGTTGAGGCCGTGGTATCGCTCACGCGCGGTGCGGGTTGCTGATCGCACGCCACGAGCGCTCCGCACAGCACCGGGACGAGTGCCGCGGCGGCGGCGCGATGGGAGCGGAAGGCAGTCATCATCCCAAGCTACGCCCACGGCCACAAAGTGCCAGCGACGCCGGACCGCTCGCCGCCCGTCGGACAGGGTCTTAGACTTCAGAGACTATGAGTGATCGCGCACGAATTCTGGTGGTGGCGGCCACGGCGCGCGAACTCGCGGAGCCGTACGATTGGCTCGCGCTGCAATGTGGCGTGGGGCCCGTGGACTCGGCGGCCGCGACCGCCGCAGCCATTGCGCAGCATCGCCCGGAGGCTGTTCTGCATGTCGGTATCGCCGGCGCTCGGCGGCAACGCGCCTTGGCGCCGGGTTCGCTGGTGATTGGCAGCGAGTCACGCTACTGCGACCTGATGGTACCCGAGCAATGGGCACCGCGGACAGTGGTTGCGTCGCCATGGCTGCTGGCCGCGGTGCAGCGTGCGTTCCCGAACGCACCGACGCTGGTCATTGGGACCAGCGCCAGAGTTGGCGGCACCACCGACTGTGACGTGGAGGCCATGGAAGGCTTTGGGGTCCTGCGTGCCGCGCAACTGGCTGGCGTGCCGGCCATTGAGGTGCGCGCCATTTCCAACGACATCGAGGAAACCGACCGGGCCCGCTGGCACTTTGACACGGCGTTTACGTCCATTCTCGTGGCAACGCGGGCGCTCGTCGAACTTACTCGTCGGAGTCTGGAGCATGCGTGAGCTGACGTTCGGCTATTCGCCGTGCCCGAACGACACGTTCGCCTTCCATGCACTGGCGCACGGCCTCGTGTCCGCGCCGTTTCGCATCCGGCCGGTATTGCTGGATATCGAGGAGTTGAATCGTCGCGCGCATGACGGCGAGTTCCACCTCACCAAGATGAGCGTCGGGGCGTTCGCCGGTGTGGGTGACACCTATCGGCTGCTGCGCAGCGGGGCTGCGTTGGGGCAGGGCGTAGGACCGCTGGTGGTGACACGCACGCCCATGTCGCTTGCCGAGGCCGTGCAGGGTCGCATGGCGATTCCGGGACGCGAGACCACGGCGTATCGACTGCTGCGTTTGGCCGCGCCGGTGCCTGGCGAGGTGGTGGAGATGCGGTACGATCGCATCCTGCAGGCTGTGGCCAGCGGCGATGTGGACGCCGGGCTCATCATCCACGAAAGCCGTTTTACGTACGCCGAGCACGGGTTGTCGCGGGCCGCGGATCTGGGGGAATGGTGGGAGAACGAGACGGGGTTGCCGGTGCCACTGGCCGGGATTTGCGCGCGCGCCGATCTGGATGGCGTGCTGGTGGCGGCGGCCGAGCGGGCCATTCGCGATTCGGTGCAGTATGCGTTTGATAATCCCGATGCGAGCCGCGCGTATGTGCGTGAGCATGCGCAGGAGATGTCGGAGACGGTGTGCGCGGCGCACATTGCGCTGTACGTGAACCGGTACAGCCTTGATGTGGGTGAGGACGGGCGGCGGGCAATTGCACGGCTGGTGCGGGCCTGAAACAGCTTTTTGAACCTGCGGTAAGAAGCAGTTCCCCAATAACCCCACATGCCCGACATCTACGCCTTCCTCGACGAACTCGGCATCGCCTACGAACGCTGCGATCACCCGGCGGTGTTCACCGTGTCCGAAGTCCATCAACTCGTGCCACCGCTGCGCGGTGCGCACACCAAGAATCTCTTCCTGCGCGACAAGAAAGGCCGCCAACACGTGCTGGTCGTGGTAGCGTCCGACAAGCAGGTGGACATCAAGTCGCTGTCGGGAATGCTGGGACTTGGTCACCTGAGCTTCGGGTCGCCGGAACGACTCCACAAGTATCTGGGTATAGAACCAGGCTCGGTCACGCTGCTGGCGCTACTCAACGACGCCAACCACGAGGTGGCCGTGTTCATCGATCGGGACCTCTGGGACGCCGATGCGCTCCAGTGTCATCCGCTGGTCAACACCGCGACACTGGTCATTGCCAGGGACGGAATCGAACGATTTCTCCGGGCCACTGGCCACCCGTACCAGTTGGTGGAGGTGCCAGTCGATGCCGGTCGGGCAATCCCCGATGCTCACCGTGGCTCGGGTGAGGCAACGTGAATGGGAGTTTGCTGCACGCGTAGACCGCGTTGGATTGCAACGCGTCTTTTCCGGAGGGATACATCATGAATATTCAACGCACCATGTCGGTCATTGCGTTGCCGGTGCTGTTTGCACTGGCGTGTGGCGACGGCGACACCGGCAGCACCGAGCCACGCACCAGCGTCACGCGCACGCTCATCACCGACGACCCGTTTCCGTTCCATCGCGTGGCGCGCGTCGACCTGTACATCGTGAGCGTTTCTGCGTCGCTATCGCCGGACACCGGTTCCGCCGCGGCGGGGTTCGTCACGCTGGCCACGCCGCGTCGTCGCATCAACCTGCTGGCGCTCCAGAACGGCGTGACTGATGAACTGGGCACGGTAACGCTGCCCACTGGTGCCATCAGCGCCGTGCGCATGGTCATCGACACCGATTCATCCAGTATCACACTCAAGAGCGGCGCGGTGCTCACGGGGCGGACAACGCCGGGCATCCAATGGCAGTCGAGTGCCGGTCGTCCCACACTGGATGCAGTGATTCACGAGCAGATTTCGGTGCCTGATGTCGGCGCGATTGTCGTGATCGACTACGACGTGGGCAAGGCCTTTATCACGCCGCAAGAGATCAACCCCAGCAGCACCGATAGCGGGTTCATCTTTTCGCCCGTGCTGCGCGCCGCCGACTCCCGCCGCACCGGCGCCATTACCGGCACGGTGCGCGCGTTGACGTCCGGGGGCGCTTCGGTGGCCGATGCCGCGCTGCGATTGTATCTGGGCACCCCGGGAACGCCCGAGAACACGTGGATCATGCTGCAGACGGGCAAGACAGCGGCCGATGGCACGTTTCGGCTGTCGTACGTCACCAGGAGCTCGTACTGGGCGGGATTTCCGGCGCACGCCGGCAAGAGTTACATCGTGGCGATTGATCCGGCGCCGGGGAGCGGGCGCGGCCGCATGCTGGTGCAGAATCTGAGCGTGACGGCGGGAGTGGATACGCCCGTGGGTGTGGTCGTGCTGCCGTAGCTGCGCTGGCGGTGAGTAGGGATGAGCAACTGAAGGTCGTGAGCATTAGAGCGGTCAGCCGGTGACGGTAGAGTTAAAACCAGGCTCTACCGTCACCGGCTGACCGCTCTAACGCTCACGACCTTCAGTTGCCCACCCTAAAACCCTCACCCCTCACGTCATGGCCAGCGCAGCCGGCAGCGCCGCCACCACCTGGCGCATTTCATCCGGCGTGCCAATGCTGATACGCGCCCAGTCGTTGTACGGCGGAAACGCGCGACCAATCATGAATCCGGCCGCCAGCATCTTGGCCTGCACGCGTTCCACCGGCATGCCGGCGTGGAAAAACACGAAGTTGGTATGCGATACGGTCATCTTCCGGCCCATGCCCTTGAGCGCCGTCTCCATGATCGCGCGACCCTCGGCGTTACGCTGCTTGCACATGGCCTGATACGCGGTGTCGGCGATGGACGCGATGGCACCACGCGCGCCGAACACGCTCGGTGCGCTGGTGGAGTAGCCCGCCAGTCGGGCAATGATGTCGGGACGCGCAATGGCAAAGCCCGTGCGCAGTCCGGCCAATCCGTGAATCTTGGAGGCCGTGCGCGAGATGATGACGTTCTCACCCGCCAGCACCATGTCGATCATCGACTTGTACGTGGGGTCGCCAACGAAGTCATGATACGCCTCGTCCACCAGTACCACCGACTTGCGTGACGCGTTGCTCACAAACGACCGCAGCTTGGCGTTGTGCGTGAGTGTGCCGGTGGGATTGTTGGGATTGCACACGAACACCAGGTCGATGGCTTGCACGAGGCGGCGATCCATGGCCTCCAGGTCGTGCGCATAGTCGCCATCCAGCGCCACCTTGTGCACGCGCGCGCCCATCGTCTCGGCGTATCGCGGCAGCCCCTCATAGGTGGGCCACGCCGTGAGCACTTCACTGCCGTGCATGCCATACGCGAGTGCGACAATCGACAGCACCTCGCCCGATCCGGCGGTCACCAGCACGCATTCCTCGGGCACGCCCACGTGCGCGGCAAACACCTTGCGCAGCGCGTTGGGTGACGCGTTGCCGTACAGGCTGTGTTCCGACCAGCGCTCGGTGATGGCCGCCTTGGCCGACGGGGCCATGCCGTACGGGTTTTCGTTGGACGACAGACGTATCGGTCCGGCCGCCTTCCGTTCCAGCTGGATATCGCGCTCGTGGGCCAGGAACCCTGCCTCGGTGGTGAGACCGTTCACCACCGCCGGTTCCGCCTCGGGTGTGCCAAGTGCGGGCAGCAGACGGGGCGCGGCCAGCGCGCCACCGGCGACGAGTCCGGACGATTTGAGCCACTGACGGCGCGAAAGCGGAGACAGGTTGAACGGGGTCATGACGCGAGTCCTCGGGGCGGGAGCTAGGGGAGGGGGAGGCGCGGACTGGGCGGGGGAGGGAGCGGCCCAGCAGACATCCACTTGAGAGTACGCTCACGACGCGCCGAGCGCGAGCCGGGTGAATGTCCGCGCGGCAGGCCACCCTTAGCAACGCGCCCGTCCTGGTGGACGGGCGCGTGCCTGACCTGTACCTGCCGTGCTGCCGTTACCGATGCCGGATCCGGACGTTCGCGCCCTGCACCCGCAGCGACCGTTCCAGAATCTGCGACAAGTTGCCTTCATCGTCCGGCGGCGTTGGAGGTTTCACTCCGTTCGCGTAGGCGACCCCGCTGGGCGAATACGTCGCAAAGCCCGTCCCGACACACCGACCGCGCACCGAGTCGACCTTCACGTCTTTGTCGTCGTAGATGTAGCGCCAGTATTCCAGGATGTCCTGATTGATCGTCGTCTTGCCAACGCCGTTGTTCAGTTCCATCAGTGTCGCATTGGCGTCGTTGGGATCGGCGGTCCAGCGCATCTTGGTGAAGCTCATGTCAAACGTTTCGTCCAGCGTCCAGTTGATGGGTCCGATGCCCGTGCAGCTGACAATCAGCAGCACAACGGCCGCACCAGCCACCGGCAGGAACCGGCGCGCTTTCTTGCTGACCGCCACGGGTACGAGGCCAATCGGCAGTAGCAGCCACCACCACGACAGGTTGTTCGTGCCGCCCAGCTTGGTGTTGTAACGGCTGATCGCCGAAGCACTCGGCGCCCAACGCAGGCGAGCCTGCAGATACACCGTGTCCTTGAGGCTTTCGCGAATGGTGGACGAGAGCGTCATCCCCATCACGCGCAGCGAGTCGACCATCACCGGATCGGCGGCCCACTCGTAACTGGCGGGGTAGACCGGGTTGGCTTTGCGAGTCCATGTCCCGGCCTGCGCGAAGAAGCTCAATACCGACGTGACATTGTCCGCCGGATCCATCGTCATCGTGACGCCCGTGTCGCAGGCGAATTTGACCTGATCGTTGACGTTCTTGATGGTGGGCATGTACCAGTCGCCATCGGGAAGTCGCAGGTCAACCGTGTAGAGGAGTTTGCGCGTGGTGTTGTACGGCGCAACCACTTCGGTGCGCGTCAGCATCATCACGGCCGTGTCAGTCGTCATGAGCCGGTTTCCCGGAATGAACACGGTGTCTGTGCCGGCAATCGGGCGGAAGTGCGTTGCCGCGGCCGGCTTCTCCATCACCAGCAACCGTCCCTTGCCCATTGACACAGGACTCAGGTACACCGGCAGACGGAAGTTGGGGCCGAACATCGCCGTATCGCGCAGCAAGATGTTGGTGCTCACGCCCAGCGGTTTGAGCGCATCAGACTCCCATTCCTGCACACCGGCCGTGAGCGCCAATCCGTAGTACTGGTACGTCGGCATCAGTTGCGCGGGCGTCCACGGATACAGCGAGCCACCCCACTGCTGATACAGCACCTGCGGCCACCATTGCGCTGGCGGCTCGGGGAATGTCGCCACGATAGCCGCGATCGGGTCGGCACCACCCTGCACACTCGTCCAGATGTCCTTCACCTTCGCGTTGCCAAAGCGATTCGCGATGTACTTGATCATCGGCGCCTTGCCGTAGCCGGATTTCATCGTCATGCCGGCGGCGAGTCCGGTGTACAGCGAGTCCTTCCAGGACAGCGCGGTCTCGTTGGTATACGGAGCCACGATGAGCGGGTGATTGCCACCCATCCAGGTGGACGTCGCTTCCATCAGCCACCCGCTGGCAATGTAGGAATTCCACGGCTTCGTGCCGATGAATCCCTGCTGCATCATGTGGAACACTTCGTGAATGACGGTGCCGGGGAATTCCGGGTGTGGCACGCGCGCGTTGTTGTAGCCAATCGTGCTCAGGTTCTGATCCCACGGATACGGCCATTTGCTTGAAAACACGCCGTTGCCAGGGATGGGCGCGAGTTCGACTTGCAGGGGCCAGAGCGCGCGATGCGCGGCCGAGTAGCCGAGCGTGCCGGTGAGCGTGGTCCATGATGTCTCAAGCAGTCCGGCCACTTTGTGCACTTTGTCTGGCATGGCGGGATCAATCGCCTTCGATCCCAGCACCAGAAACTTTCCGTTGGCCGTGTTTTCGGCGGCCATGTTCAATACGACATTGATGAACGCGTCGATGGGATTGGCGCCCCAATCGGGCATGACCCCTGCCGACGCAACGTTACCGGTGGTACGCACGCTGGAGCGGAACCCAAAGCCGGCGGCCGGCGCGGCGTCGCGTCCAACGATGTGCACCGTGGCCACCCACCATCCCGAGGAATCGGTGGCGATAGCGTACTGGGTGCCCAGCATCATGGTGTCAGACGCCGCATACACCAGCATCGGGCTACGCACGGCAATGGTCGCCACGCCGGAGTTCGATTCGCTGGTGCGTATGCGTATGCGCGGCTCGATGGACGTTCCCACCGGCAGCCCTTCCACGAAGTAGCGCGCGCCGGAGCGAGGCGAACCTTCGTCGGCTGGCAGAATAGTGTCGCGCACCAATTCAATGGTGCTGGTGGCGGTGAGCTGTCCCGCTGGAACTGTCACGGCCACATCGGCGCCACTGAGTGTGCCACCGGCCGGACCAATTGGCTTGCGATCGAGTACGGGGCCATAGGGGCTGGCGCTCACGGTAATCTGAGCGCTGCCCTGTTGACCTGACGTACTGGCCGTGATGGTTGTGGTACCACCAGCAACTGCGGTCACGAGGCCGGTTTGCGCGACGGTGGCGACGGCGGATGCGGAGCTGGTCCACGTGTAGGTTTGGCCGGTCAACTCGGTACCGGCGCTATTGCGTGCAGTGGCGGTCAGCTGAACCGATGCGGGAACGCTGAGCGCGACGCTGCCGGGAGTCACCACCACGGACGTGACGGTGTTGTTTGGCGGTGGAGGCGGAGGTGGATTGGGTGTGGTGGGCGTATCGCTGCCGCCGCCGCAGGCGAACAGCAGGGCCACACTCGCGAGGGTCAAGGTCCGTGCGTTGAACGCCTGACGGATCTGACCGCGATTTGACCACAGATTGGTGAGCATTGTGCGCTCCGTATTGCAGGAGCGGCATCTCGCCTGGAGGTGTTTCGGGACCTCCACGGGACCAATCGGTCAGTGGATGCCGCTGGCGGGCAGGGTAGTCGTGGCGGGCGGCGCTGCATATCGGGCGAGTGCCGTGGTCTCGTAGGTGAATCCCTTGCCGTGCACTTGAGCGGTGAGGGTTGAGGGGCTTAGGGGCGAGCAACGGAAGCGTAGAGCGCTAGAGGGGTCAGCCGGCGAGGGTAGGACTGAGTTCTGCCCTCGCCGGCTGAGCCCTCAACGCTCTACGCTTCCGTTGCTCACCCCTAAGCCCCTCACTGCTCACCGCTCCCCTCACCGCCTCTGCCTTCTCGCCTTCCCTTCAAAGTCCCGATTGTGCAGTTGCGCCTCGGCCAAAAAAAACGCCGACTTCTGCTCCATCGCGCTCAACTTCCTCCGCGAGAATCGCTCGGCTTCGTCGAACAGCTCGCGCCACAGCGCCTCCAGCACCGCATCACCGCGCGCGTATTCGCGAATGCGGCGCGCCGTGGCCTCCAACACGCGCCGGGCCCCGGGCAGGTCGCCCTGACGATTGGCCTCAGTGGCCTCGGCGCGCGCCCGTCCGGCATACAGCGCCGCCACCTCGCGGTCCACCACCACGTCGCGCGGTTGCGCATCGTTCGCCTCGTGATTGCCGTACGTCCATGCAAAGCTCTGCTCACACTCCGGCAACACACGATCCCCGTCGGCCAGTACCGCGCGCGCGCTGGTGACTGCGCCCTCGCGATCTTCCGGAAACGTGAGACGCACCACCAGTGACAGCTCTTCGCCCGATGTCAGGTCGCCCAATTCAATGCGCAGTTCATTGTCACCCGCCGCGTGCGTGGTGCGATAGGTATTGAGCAACTCGCCACGGGCACCGGGCGGCAGCGCCAGTTGCAGCACCGCCCCGCGACGCACCACCTCCAGCGCCTCACCCAGTTCGCTGGTGAGCAGGTCTGCAATTTGCGCGGGTGTCCGAATGAAGTACGACTTGCCGCCGCCTTCGTGCGCCATGTCGCGCAGCAGGCGTTCATCGAAATCCTCGCCCACGCCAAACGTGGTGGTGGCAATACCGCGTGCACGCAGGTCACCGGCCGCGGTCTTCAATGCCGATGGTTCGGTGATGCCGGCATTGGCCAGGCCATCAGTGAGCAGCAACATTCTATTCACACATTCATTCGTGAAATACGGCGTCATTTGCGATGCCGCCGTCATCCATCCGGCAAACAGGTCGGTGCCGCCGCGCGGGTGCACGTCAGTGAGGCGCTGCAATGCGGTGCGTTTGGCGCCCGCAGTGGCCATGGTTGACGGCATGATCACGTCGACGGCGGTGTCGTACACCACCAGCGTGAACCGATCCTGCGGTCGCAGCATACGCAGCGCCTGCTCCACGGCTTGCGTGGCGAGCGTGAACTTCTGCTCGCCGTCCATGGAGCCCGACCGGTCCAGCACAATGCCCACATGAATGGGCAGGCGACCGTCACGCGGCGCGGCCAGGGGGGCGGTGAGCGACACCGCGAGGTACCGCGTGCTCCGCGCGGTGGCGCGCAACAGGGAGCGATCGCTCCGTAATGTCATCTGCATCGAATCGGGCACTGTATTCCTCCGCGAAGGTGGCATCGACGCGGCGCGCAAATGCAGGGCGCGTGGTCGACATGCGGGAGGATACCGGGAGGGTCTGACAGCGCCCGTTTCGCGCCCCTCAGGCGCTGGCCATCGCCTCCAGCCGCGCTGCCACCAGCTGCCGGATTTCGTCGGGAGCCAGCACTTCCGCCTCGGGCCCGTACTGCAGCACATGCCGCACGGCCCAGCTGTCGTCGGCCACCGGATGCTCCAGCGTCAGACTCCCGTCGCTTGCCAGCGCGGTGCCCTCGCGTTCGGCCACCCAACGGGAAATGCGCGGCGAGTACCGCACCGTCATGCGACGCGTCGTGTCCGAGGCGAATGCGCGACCGGCCTGCAACACGCGTTCGGCCACGGCGTGGTCCTTCTCGAAATGCTCGTCCAGCAGTTCCACCTGTTCGATGCGATCGAGTCGGTAGTGTCGCATCACGTTGTCGTCACCCAGCGACACCACATACCACATGTGCTCCGCGTACACCAGCGCGTACGGCCGCACATCACGCGACTTGCTTTCGGTGGCGCCGCTGGAGCGATACTGCAGACGCACGGCCTGTTGTTCGTTTACAGCGGTGCGAATGACCTGCAGATGTTCGCCGTTGGCCAGGTCGGTCAGCGTGGCATGACGCAACGATTCATGACGATCATTCGCTGGTAGCGTGGTGATGGCCTTGCGCAACCGGGTTATCGCGCCATCGATGGCGGCATAATCGGCGGGCGTGCGCTCCGCACGCAGCATGGTGAGTCCCAGCTCGAGGGCGCACAGCTCGGACATGGTGAGTCGCATAGGCCGGAAAAACTCGTTGGTGAACATGCTCACCGTCTCGTGCTCGACATGGATCTGGACACAGTCCACAAACCCGGCCACGTCAAAGCGCTGCGTGATGGACTGGAAATCGTGCACCATCTGCTTGGGCGTGGTACCGGCGGCCAGAGCCACTGCGGCAATCGGATAGTCTTTGTCGTCGGCAAATTGCGGGATGACCGCCAGAATCCGTTTCAGTTGTTGCGCGGCCGTATCAGGCATGGGTGACGTACCTCGCGCGCGTGGCCAGTACCAGTTGCCGATACTCCTGCACCAGTGAGTCCGGTGCTACCGGAACCGCGTCGCCGGCGAAGGACATCAACCAGCGCGCGAAGCTGTCGCGTTGTCGAATGTCAAAGCGACGCACCGTGGCGTTGTCGGTATCCGGTTTTCCCAGTGCCCTCGCGGCCAGCACGGCACCCGATTGCCCACGAAACTCCACCACGGCCTCCAGCGCGTCCATATCGCCAATTTCCCAGGCTTGCCGCGACTTCGCGTGTGCGCGCAATGAGAAGCTGGCGGGAATATCGAAGTCGGGTGAGGCTTTCTCCTTGTTGGTGATTTTCGCCTCGGTCATGCGATTGACCCTGAAGTTGCGCATCGCATTCTTGTCCGCATCGCGCGCGGCCAGATACCAGTAGCCGCTGACAAAAAACAGACCGTACGGTTCGACCGCGCGGGTGGCCACGCGATCTGCCGCCATGCTGTGATAGTTGAATGTGACGCGCTTGCGGGCGAACAGCGCGTCGCCCAGCGTGGACAGCAGCTGCGCATCAGCCTGCGGAACAGGCTCCACCAGCATGCCGGTGGTTGGCGCGTCGGTGGCCCCCATCGGCAAGTCGAACGCCAGCTTGCGACGCGCACTGCGCGCTTCCCCGGCCAACATGGGATCACCCACCTGCAGTACGCGGGCGACACTGTCGGCAATCACCAGCAGTTCATCGGGCTCGAACGCCAAGCATTCGATGGAGCCATAGCCAAACCGGTCAAGCTTGTCCGGCCGTTGGACGCCGTGCGCGGTCACCACGCCCAGATAGGGCAAGTAGAAATCGCGCACCTTGAGCGTGTAGGCCGATTGCTCGCTTCCGAGTTCGCCTACCGATTCAATGGGCACGCCCTGCGCGCGCAACTCGTCCTTGTCGCGCTCGAACATGCGCTTGAGCGTGTCTGATGGCTTTCCGGCCAGTACGCTGCCATCGGCGAGGTAGGCGGGCACGCGCCGGGCGAGCTCGGTGAAGGTGAGCGGCGTCTGCTTGCTGAGCAGCGCCGCCAGCAGATCAATCCAGCGGCGGAGTTTGTCAGTGGGCGGCATGTCATTCCGGTGGCGTTGGGCAATCGATCACAGTGGGGCGACTGTGGCGAAGATGCAGCATAGCCGAGGGGACCGACAGTGCCGGGCTGAACGGGATGTTGTCAGACCCTCGCCTCAGGTTGACGCAGCGGCCCAATGAAGGCGCCGCGTGTGCAATCACTGGAGGGGATATGACAGAGTGGAAGGCAGTACGTACGGCGCAGCGGGCGTTAGTGCTCGCAGGCCTGGCAATGTGGGTAGTGGCGTGTGGTGGTGGCGGGGACGGGGGCACGGCGCCGGCACCAGCCCCGCCAAGTGTCGCCACGGTAACTGTCACGCTGGCGCAGTCATCAGTAGTCGTTGGAGGCGGCACCAGTGCCGCGGCATCTCTCCGCGACGCCAGCGGTGCGTCGCTCAGCAACCGCACGATTGTCTGGACTTCATCGAATCCCGCAATCGCCGGCGTATCGGATGCCGGCGTGATCAGCACAATTGCCGTCGGATCGGTGACGATCTCGGCAAGCAGTGAGGGCAAATCCGGTACGGCCGCACTGACGGTGATCCCGCCGCCGGTCGCCACGATTGCCGTCGCGCTTGCGCAGTCAGTGGTCTTTGTCAACGCGTCAACCAGTGCTGTGGCTGTGCTGCGCGACGGCAACGGCACCGTGTTGACCGATCGGGCGGTGGCCTGGACCTCATCCAACGCCAGCGTGGCCACGGTCGGCGCAACTGGCGTCGTCACGGCGCTTGCCGCCGGAGCGGCGACCATCTCGGCCACGAGCGAAGGGCGCACAGGGGCGGCGAACCTCACGGTGCAACTGCCGCCGGTTGCGACGGTCACCATCAGCGGTGCGCCACGCGTCAAAGTGGGCGACAGTTACAGCTACACCGTCACGCTCCGACTCGGCGATGGCACCATTGTCAATCGCCCCATCAGCTGGAGCATCGCTGAGGCGGCCCAGGCGTCAGTGACACAGGGCGGTGTGGTGACGCCGCTTCAGGTTGGTGCGTTCACCATCCGACTGGTGATTGACGGGGTGGTGTGGACCTCCACCTACTCGGCGTACGATTGGGAGGCGCTCGCCAGCAGCGGCACGCAATTTCTCGTGCTCAAGGCCGACAACACCATCACCAACCGATCGGGGACTGTCGATTACTCGGAGTTGGTGGTGAGCTGCGGATCAAGCGGGTACTTCTTCGTGTGGGTGCGCACACCGCACGTGATCACGTCCAGCGGACTGGTGGCGATGTCGTTCGATGGCGGTGCCGCGTTCTCGCAGACGTGGGACGAGCTGTCGCCCAGCTACAACACGCTGTGGAAGCCCGGTTCGAACGCGGCCATCAAGTCGTTCTCGCTCGACATCGCCAGTGTGCGGGTATTCGGTTTCGCGTTCGGCGAGTTTCTCGGATCCTCCAAGGCCATGCTGTTTCGGGTTGGCGGACTGGGCCCGCGTTTGCCGCCGTTGTTCACCGCGTGTCCAGGCAGCGCCATCACGGCCAGCGCTGAGGTGATTGCGGCCGACCTCGCGGCGCAGCGGGCTGTCCTGGACGCGCGATGGGACCTGCGAGCGAATGCGCTCTCTGCAGCGGACCTCGCGAGTCGACAGCAGTCAGGGTCTGCGGTCGCGTCGGCATTCGGGCTGACGAACGCACTGAGCGGTACGATCTTCGCATCGCCGACCACGCATTCGCAGTCAGCGCGACGTCAGCGCTGACTATGCCTCGCGGTGAGGGCAGGGGCGTCTCGCTGCCCTCACCGCGCGCCAGCCTTCCACGCCTTGTACTCCACCGGCATGCAGCGCGCGCACGGATGGTATCCCGCGGCAATCGCGGTGGCTTCGTCGGCGAAGAACACGCGCTGCTGGGCATACAGTCCGCCCTCATGCAGCGCACGACGGGCGACCTTGCAGTCCAGGCGCCCGTAACGGCGCGCCTTGCGGTATCCGCCCAGGGTGCCGGGCACGGGGCTGGTGATACGGGCGCCGTCGGGGCCGATGAGAGTGTACTGCTTTTCGGTTGGCATGAGGGGAAAGCTAGCTCAGGGCGGAATTGACGGCCTGTGCAAGGCAATGGTGAAGCGAATGCGAGCCAACCACTTCACAATGCTGGTGGCGAACAGGCCCGTGCCTGCTGACATGTCGCGCCGATCGTGTCAAACTTGCATAAACCAAACAGATGGGTTACTGTCCCAGCACGTGGTCGAAGAGTATGCACCTTTCCTGATGCAGCAGTGGCGCATGTATCATGACTAGTCATCAGCTCAGCGACGCTGAGATCCGTGCGCAGATCCCTGCGGCGCTCGCTCGCGATGCGGCGCAACGCAAGAAGGGCCTGAGGGCGGTGAGCGCGAGGTACGATAGGAAGGCACAACGCGTGGTGCTGGAACTTACGAGCGGGTACTTGTTCGCCTTCCCGGTGCGGGCGATTCCGGCGCTCGCCGCGGCTACACCGGCGCAAATTGCTTCTGCCGATGTGCACCCATCGGGGCTCTCGCTCCATTGGGCCGCGCTGGATGTCGATCTGAGTGTGGCGGGGCTGCTCTTGTCTGTCATCGGCGAGAAGGAACAGCGTCGTCAGCTGGCAAGTCTTGCCGGCAAGGTGACGTCGGCCGCCAAGGCGAGGGCTGCACGCGCGAATGGTGCGAAGGGCGGGCGGCCACGAGGTCCGGGCACTCAGGCCCGCGACCCATAGGCGGCCTTACGGCTATGGGCGGTCCCACAGCGCATGCACCACGCGCCCTGTGCACGCCCCCGCCACACAACGCACGCGTACGCTGTCGGTTCGCGATCGGAACCACTCCAACCCGTCCCGCGGTACAAAATATCTGGCCGTAAGCGTCACTTGCACCGCGCTGTCCGGCTGCATCTGCATGTTGGCCACGTGATATGCCTCGCGCCGCGTGCTGCCGTACAGATCGGTCGGACGCACTATGGGCACACCCTGTTCGCGCAATTGTCTGGATACCCACGGTGACAGCGGCATGGTGTTGAGGTCAACGCGCGACGTCACCGAGAGCACGCGGGAGCGCGCGCGCGACGCCGGTCGCGCCATCGCGGCGCGCCACGCGGCCAGCACCACAGCCGCCGTATCGAATCGCGCGGGGGTGCGCGCCGCGAGTGGATTGATGCGCGGACAGTCGGCCAATCGCATGGCGCGCACCGCATACACACTGTCCACGGTGAGCATGTACTCCGACAATCCCCACGTTCCGTACTGACCAGGACCGGCCAGTGTGCCGCGCCACTCCACATACAGCGGTGTCTGACCCTGCGAGTTGGGCATGACGCCAACATGATCCAGCGTATTCGCGGCGTTTGCCATCGGCACACTCACCGCAATCGTTGGTGGTGGATCCGTGCGCGCCAGTACTTCGCGCGCCATGGCCGGCACGTCGTCGCAAAACGCAAAGGTGCTGCCTTCCCAATGGTGCACGTAGATACCGCGAAAATCGCCACGCAGCGTTGCGAACGCGGGCTCGCGACAGGCATTGGGTGGGAAGACGACATCATGCACGCGCCGTTCGCCTGCCTTGAGCACCAGGGCCGGTGACTCGGCGATGGGTCCCATGGAAGTTGCGCTGGGACAACGAACCTCGAGCGTGACCTGCCCCGGCGGGACATCTTTCGAGTAGCGACCGGTGGAGTCGATGTGTATCCGGCCCAGGCAGCCGAGACAGTTGACGGTGACGATGGCACCACGTGCGGGTGCGCCGGAGCTGAGGGATACCAGGCCTTCGATGTGCGCGGTGGCGACCCGTGGCGGCCGTTGTGCGGACAGCGCGCGCGGCGAGCCGTGGAGTGCGACGAGAATGACGAGCAGCGCCGTGGGGAATCGCATGGTCTGAGGGCCTCAGCGTGTTCCATCCAACACATCCCGCAGCATTCGCCCACGCTTCGTCCGGTAGATGCCAACGTCCCGGGAATCAAGGGTCAGCACCACCTTCATGACGTTGGACCACGCCGCCGGCGCGTTCGCGGCGTACCGTTGGTGGCGAGCAGAACGAGCGCCCTCAGCACCACCTCCGTCTGCGTGACATCCAGCCGCTCGCAGAGCGCGCGGAGCATCGCATCGGCTTCCGCGTCCAGTGGTAACGAAATGGTGCGCATGACGCCTCCTTCTAGTGTACTACGTACTGAAATACGCGCGACGGGAGACGGCAAGTGACGGGCAGCGTGCGCGTCAGGTCGGATCCTCGCCGGCCGCGTCGCTCTCGCTCAGATCATCCGGATAATGCGCCAAGGCGGTCTCCGAAAATCGCCGCGCAAGCCGCAGCTGCCAGGACGCGTCTCGCTGCAGTGCATCGGGAAGCGGCGCGGCAACGACGCCAGCGTCGGCAAAGACATCCGCCAGTAACGGTTTGCTGTCCATGAACAGAAGCGTATCGGCGTGCAGCCCCGAGAACACCTGCACGCCGTCGACCGTCACGACGTACGCCAGCACGACCTCTGTGGGCGCCAGGTCGTGCGTGAGGTCGGGCTCGTGTACGAAGCACGTGGTGTCGGAGAGGCGATCGGTGATCGTGGCGCCGACACCGGCTTCGACCGTCTCGACGGCCCACAGGCCAAGCGGGGCGCGCAACGCCGCGCTCACCAGCGCGCGCGTGTCGGCATCGGCGCGCATGCCGACGGCGTCATCCAGCCACGCGGCGGCAACGGGCCGGCCAAGTGCCGTTGGTTCATAGTTGAAGAGCGACCAGGTGGTGAAGAGATCGGCGACGCCTTCGTCGATGTCTTCATCGTCCTTCAGGCCCCACGCATCAAGCGACGCGTCGATCCACTCAGCCGTCAGCTTCTTCTCGGCCCAGTCGAGCAGCTCCTGCCCCACGCGCTTCTGGCGTTGCAGTACGCGGTCGCCACGCAGCCATTCCGCACGCGCCTCCGCGGGCAGCGCCGCCGCTTCAGGGGGCAGGGCGGCGCCGTGGCACTTCTTGAACTTCTTGCCGGAACCGCAGGGACAGGGAGCGTTTCTATCCATGCGCTACGCCACCGTGCGTTCGATGTGTCCCGTCATGCCGCGAAGCACCAGCCGCCCCAATTGCACCTTGGTGCTGGCCTGATCGATATCGATGCCAACAAGGTTCCCGGCGACGTCAAAGTCGAGCACGACGCCGTCGGCGACCTCACGACTCTCGACGCTGTCGCGCTCGGAGAGGTCGATGTAGAGCGAGTCGGTATCGGGATAGTAGTTGAGTTTCATGGCGCGAATCGACGGTCGGGGAAGGCGTTGTGGTTGGTGCACTTCGCCCCAGAATCTATATCGCCCGTCGCGTTGCAATTCCACTCGGCGCGCGTTGAGGACGACTGCGAACGTGTCCATACACCAGCGTCAGAATGGCACGCCATGCGCGAATTCAGAGGATTCCCATTTGATCAATTTGAGCGAACTATGGTTTGGGCGGTGCAGGGCGAGCAGCCAACAGTCGCACTGGCCCCGCGTCGCATCTGCGCGAACGTGCCTGATTGCGCGTATCGCAAAAATGCGATATACTCAGGCCATGCCCGCTCGTGCCTCCGTGCACCGTCCGCGTGTTCAAAGTATCCGATCAGCTGATACCACTCCGGGAGTGGTTGATCACGTTGGCGCGGCATCCACGAACTGCGAGTCCTGGTCAAGCACGTCCACTATCGCGTGCTGTACTTCTTCGATGGACCAGGTTTCGCGGTCCTTGCCCTCGGGTGCACCAAGGAGGGAGCCGTGGATGCGGCAGACATCGACCGCGCGCTACGGTATCGCTCGATGTATCTCAGAGCCCCAGCGCGCCACGTTGTCCACTGGCCAGTGTCCCCATGACCATGGAACCCACGAACATGCCCCCTCGGCCTAAATCAACTGCGCGTCGAAATGACGGCGTCGCACTGATCGACAAGTTGTTCGGCGACGAACCCGGGTGGGCCGACGCGGTGGCGCGCGCCGAGCTTGAGTGCAACGTTGCAGAGGAGATATTTGCGCTTCGCGAGCGACATGGTCTCACGCAGAAGACCCTGGCGGCCCGCGCACGCACCACACAGTCCGTGGTGGCTCGACTTGAGGATGCCGAGTATACCGGGCATTCCTTGCGGATGCTCGTCCGCATCGCGACCGCAGTGGGCGAGCGTGTGGACGTATCATTCGTTGCCAACGCGGCGTCTCGTCGGAACGCTTCGGCACAGGCGGTGACGTCAGCCGCGAAAGCGACGTCGACACGACAGAAGCGACAAGCGCGAGTGCCTCGCTGACCACCTCGCTGAAGCGGATGCATCTTCGGCCAAAGGTGCATGAAATGCGAGTACGACAGGTGCGACAAGAGCGTCAGGCCATCAAAGCCGGATTGTGGAGTCGGCGACCCCACAATTCCGGGATGGGATTCAAACTCAAGGCAATCTGAGTGCGTGAAAGTGATACACCATGCGTGAATTCAGGCGATTCCATTCGCTACGACTTTTCACGAACAATCACTCGACCGTGCAAGCCGAGTAGCCAACGGCCGAACCAGGCGGGCGGCCTCCGACCTTGCGCATATCTCAAATATGAGATACCATCCACCATGACCTTCGATGCCTCCTTGCGATCTCCGTCGATATCAGGATCTCGACGGGCACGTGCCGTTCGACACGTGGCTGAGCACGATGACGGAGCCAGGCAAGGCGCAGAATCTGGCGGCCGCTATGAAGATCGCAGCAGCGCTACAGCGACTCGCATCGGAGGGGCACGCGCTGCGACGACCCACGTCCGCACCACTCCGCGACGGTGTGCACGAACTCCGCGTAGAGATTGGCAGGGTCAACTATCGGGCACTCTACTTCTTTGCGGGGGAAGGGGTAGCCGTTATCGCGCACGGGTGCACCAAGGAGGCTGCCGTGGATGAGGCAGATATCGACAGGGCAGTGCTGCGTCGCCGCAGGTACATGGCAGCACCGCGCGCCCATACGGCGCCTTCCGCATAGACGCGCACATTCCCCCCTGGAGCAAACACGATGGCATCGCGAAAACCGCAGAAGCCTATGCGCAATGATGCGTTGAAGGTGATGACGCAGATGTTCGGCGGCGCGCCAGGATGGGAGAAGGGTGTGGCCGCCGCTGCGGCCGCTGCGGAGATCGCCGAGGAAGTGTACGCGCTGCGCGAACGTCACGGCCTCACGCAGCTCGGCTTGGCCATGCTGATCGGCTCATCGCAATCGGCGGTCGCACGCATGGAGAATGGCGCGTATCGTGGGCATTCGTTCGCCGTGTTGCGGCGTATGGCGGCGGCAGTTGGCGAGCAGGTGAGCTTCAAGTTTGTCGCAGCCGCGCCGGGCTTCCTCCCCTCGACCGGTTCGAAGAAGCCTGTTCGTTTAGCGCAGACTCCGCGTAGTTCAGGAGTCCGGCCGATCGAAAAGAAGCGGCTGGTGAGGGGGCGTGCATGACTGGGTGAAGTTCAGCGACTCGCGCAGCAGTGGCACCGTTCCCGTTGGATTGACATCGCACCGCCTGACCGGGATGTTCGACGGCACAGCTCCGCGAACGGCCGACATTGGTGCTCGCGAGTAACTCAACAGTCCGCTCATCAACGCCGATGCTTCCTTTCGAATACCTGTCGCCCGCCTCCAGGCTCGCTGCCACCTGGTATCTCGTTCGTCGAGGGCGACCTGACGAAGATTCTGTGTCACGCGCCAGTCGATGCGTTGCTGGTCTCCGCGTTCGAGAACGACTACGCGAGAACGGCAACCTCGTTGATTGGCGCTCTGGCGCGCATTGGGGTTGATGTTGGCGCACTCGCCGAACAGAAGGCTGACGATCTCCGAGACGTGGGGCGGTGCTGGATTTCAGCGCCCCTGCCAGTGGAACTTGCAACGGCGGTTGGCTTCAGTCAGATCATCTGCTTCGAGTCTCGGCCCGGGGAGCCCATCGAGGTGAGTATCGCGGCCATTGGGCTCGCACTCGGCGGCAGTGAACACCCATCGCATTCGCAGTGTGGCTATGCCCCTCATCGCGACCGGCGACCAGCAGCGATCGATCAGTGAAGTGGTCCCCGTGTTGCTTGAGGTGCTCACGCGTCACATGCGGCTTGGGTCGGCGCTCGGGCGCGCGGTGATTGCCGTGCATGACGCGATGAGCGTCCCCACGGTTCGGGAGGCGATCCGGCAATTCCGATCGCGTGCGACCGTGCTGCCGGTCGTGAATGAACACGAAGTATTCATCAGCTATCAGCACGGCAGCGTGAACGAGATCGACCACTTCCTTAGCGTGGTCCGGTCGGCGCGGCCGAGGACTTCGGTGTGGATGGATCGGGAACGCCTGAAACCCGGGCATGGATGGAATTCGATGATCGCCGGGGCCATCGACGGCGCGAAGATTTTCGTGCCGTTCTACTCGCGCCAGTATTTCAGCTCCATGATCTGCCAGGAGGAGCTGGCGGCCGCGCATATCCGACGGCGGGCGTTGCGGAGTGAATTCATTCTGCCAGTCCTCCTTGATGACGTTGCACTGTCGTCATACTTGCAGGTTACGCAGTTCAAGGATGCGCGGATCAATAACAAGGAAAAGCTGACGGAGGCTGCGCATTCGTTGGCCGCCAGGCTCGACGCGCGAACGACGACGTTTGCCCCGCTGCGGGACTTCAACTGATAACGGCCCAAAATGGCGCCGGGTCGGGGCTAAAGAGGAATGGCCCCGACCAAGTGCTCGGACTCGTTTCAGATCTCGACGCTCCCCACCGTCCTCGCGCGCCCTCTGTACGCCAGGAGTAAAGCAGTCCAGCGGCGAGCATCAGCTCCGTCGACGGCTCCGGAACAACGGACGTCACCGTAATGCCAAAATGAAACTCGGGATCATCGTAGCCGTCGGCCTGCGGTAGGTTCGCGTAGACACGGTCGCCCGCCATTCGCTCATCGAACGCGGTGAGCGCGTAGACGTATCCGTTATCGGTAAACCCGCTGGCGCCGGCCGCGTTCACAAACGGGCCGGCGTCGTATCGCAGCCGCGGGGTCATCACGGATCCGGCGATCGTGGCATAACTGGCGAACGTCGAGGTTGGTGTGACAATCGAGATGCGAGGATTGATCTCATTGTCAAAGAACAGATTGAAGCCCCGATACGCCTCAAGGCCTGCATGGGGCGGCGCCGCATCGAGGGCGGCATAGAGATCATTAGTCCCGGCCGACAGCAACCGGCCAAGGTCGCTCTGGGAGGCTCCCGTAAGGAAGGCGCCACCCGGCGTGTCGCTCACCCAAATGCCGAACCAGTTGCCGCCCGTCGGCGTATGGTCGCTGGTCCAGGGCGCGGATATGAAGCTGCCGTTCGGGTTCGCCCAGTACGAGCTGATGCCCGTCAGTTTGAGAGTCTGTGCATTGGCGATCGACGTGGCCAGCAGGACCGCTGGGATTGAGGCGGCGATACGGCGAAAATGTGAGCCCATGATCGGATGTTGGAAGAGAGTTCAGTGTGCATTCCGGAAGGGCAATAGTGGCTCCCAGGCGTCTCGTACCCGTCAATACGGCATCGAAACTCGAATTCGACGCTATGCGACGCCCTGCGGT